>JAIOQB010000122.1 GCA_021413585.1 Planctomycetia bacterium | reverse complement strand
GACGTTGTACATCGAGCCTGGCTCGCCCTGGCAGAACGGTTATGCCGAGAGCTTTCACAGTCGGCTGCGGAGCGAACTGCTCGACGCCGAGGTCTTCGAGAACGTGGCGGCCGCCCAGTCGCTGGCCGCGAATTGGCGTAGCGACTACAACCACCATCGGCCCCACAGTGCTCTTGGTTATCGCACCCCAGCTGAGTTCGCCGCCGGTTGTGCTACTTCCGCTCCGGCTTCGGCTACGCCTCAGCCTACGCTCCAGCAGCACAACCGACTTCCTGCAGGAGGCTTACCCGTTACCCAACCCGTACTCTCATAACCCCTGGTACTAAAAATGGGGGCATTCCAGTGGCCTACAAGGCCGAACACGTAGTGGATCTCAAGAGCGATCTGGTGCTGGCGGCCGAGATCCTGCCGGCCAATCACGGCGATACTGACACGCTCATCGACAGCGTGCTGCAGGCCCAAGAGAACTTGCAGGCAGCGGGGAGCAACGTCGAGATCAAAGAGGTTGCGGCGGACAAAGGTTATCATGCGGCCCAGACGTTGGAGTTAGCCGGCGATTTACTGCTTCGCACCTACATTCCGGAGCCGCGTCTGCCACACGATCGCGTTTGGACCGACAAGCCGGCTGAGTTTCAACTGGCCGTGTACGCCAATCGGCAACGAGTGCGACGGACCAAAGGCAAGCGAATGCAGCGGCTGCGCAGCGAGTACTGCGAACGAACGTGTGCCCATAACTGCGACACGGGCGGAATGCGGCGCAGTTGGCTGCGTGGATTGGAAAACGTCACCAAGCGCTACCTGCTGGCAGTCGCGGCGCACAATCTGGGACGGATCTTGCGCCAGCTGTTCGGCATCGGCAAGCCCAGAGCGCTGCAGGACTCCGCCGACAGTGCCGCACTTGCGCAGCTTCTTATTCTGCGGCTCCTCGTCCGCCACATCGTTGCGACAACCCTGTGGATCAAACGGCTGACGCCTCTGCCGGCGTGGCGATTCGCGCGATCCGCCGAGTAATGACCGCACAAGAAAACGGCTTACTTAAACGGGCTGATAAGCCTGCGGCGGAGTCGGCGAGCCGTCCGCTGGCGAGCGGGCAGGATTGTCGGCCGGCCTCGTTTCACGTTAAATTGCATCTGGCGCCCATGAGCGGTTGTTGGGCGCCATGCTTGCAACTTGGCAATGCTACGGAGGGCAAACCATGTCACTGGCCGGCCGGTGCCGTCACAATTTTGACCAGCGCAGTTGGCAGCGCGGTGAGGAATATTTCCGCAGCGGCTGTGTCTCCATCACCGACGTGGGTGAATCTTGGCTCGACGCCAAGGTCAAGGGCTCCACCCGCTTGCCCTACGACGTAAGGCTGGAGTGGCCCGACGTGGACGAGGGAGTGCTTCAGGCGAACTGTTCCTGCCCGCGGTTTTCTGAGGGCTATGACTGCAAGCATATCGCGGCCACCATTCTGGCCACCGCGGCGGTGCATGGAGACAGCCTGATCCCGGGGCGCGGCAAGCTGACTCTGGAGCCGTTGGATTTGGATTCTGACGAGAGTTCGGGTGGCGAATTCGAGGATGACGAATTCGAGGACGATGAGGACATGGATGACGACGACGAAGATACATGGGATGCGTCGTCGCGGGGATCCTTGGCGGCCGGTGGATTGCCCGCCCTCGGCTCCATCTCGCAGGATAAAAAGACAAACGGCGGCCGCCGCGCGGCACAAAAGCACATCGCATCACGCCCGAACTGGAAGCATCTGCTCGGTAAGCTGCAAGCCGCGCAGCGTGCACTGGAACTATCCCGGCTTGCTACCGTCGGCTCCGCCCCCGCCCAGCTGCAGCAAGTGTGGTACATCCTCGACCTGCAACAAAGCAAAGTCCGCGGCCTGCCACTGGTGTCGCTCAAGCAGCGGAAAATCAAGAAGAATGGCACGCCTGGGAAGCTCACGAACCTGCGGCTGGCACGCTCGGACATTGAGACGCTCGCTGCGGCCGAAGACCGCGCACTCGTCGGGCTGCTGTTGGGAAACGAAATTGACGATGGCTATGCCTCGTATTACCACGATGACGGCGGCGAAGAGTACAGCGGCGTATTCATTGCACCCTCGCTGTTCGACACCATGTTGCCAAAGCTTTGCGCCTCGGGCCGATTCGGCTGGCGGGACGAACGGCAAGCGACCGATCGCGATTTGATCCATCCGCTGGCATGGGATGACGGGCCCCCTTGGGAAGTCCGTCTGCACGTTGGCCGTTCGACGGACGGGCGGAATTGGCAGATTAGCGGTCGGCTCGTACGCGGCGACAGCGAGGCCGAGCTGTCGGTGCCGCTGCTGTTGATGATGCATGGGCTGGTGATCTTTCCAGACCACATCGCGCGGCTTCAGGCGGCAGAGGAGTTCCCCTGGGTAGTATTACTGCGAGAAACCGGGCCACTGCAAATTCCCATAGCGCAGCAGGACGACCTAGTCGAGCAACTGGCGCAGTTGCCGATCCTGCCGCGGCTCGATTGGCCCGCCGAACTCCGCTGGGAAGAGCAGCCAGTGGTGCCACAACCGCAACTTAGCATTGATGCTCCGCGCCGCGGCGCATGGCGCGACGATTTGGCATGCCGCCTGTCGTTTTCATACGGCGACTGGAAGGTGCCGTCCGGCGAACGGAAAATGGCCCGCTTCGACCGCCAGACGCGCCACGTGACTCGCCGTGATCTGAAGGCCGAGTCGGCAGCAGCGGCGCAGCTCGGTCGCTTGGGAGTGCGGCGTGAGATGTCTTGGAACTCGGATGTTCCGCCAGTCTTCCGCTTGAATGCCAAGAAGCTGCCGCAAGTCGCCGCCGAATTGACGCTGGCCGGTTGGCAAGTGGAGGCCGAAGGACGAGTCATCCGGCGGCCAGGGAGCGTAAAGATCAGCGTCTCCAGCGGCGTCGATTGGTTCGATGTGGAGGCAACGTGCGATTTTGACGGAGTATCGGCCAGCCTGCCCAAGCTGCTAGCTGCGCTGAAGCGTGGCGAGCAGTACGTCGAACTCGGAGACGGTTCTCAAGGGATTCTCCCGGCCAAGTGGCTGGAGAAGTATGCGCCGCTGGCCGAGTTGGGACAGGTCGAAGGAGACCAATTGCGTTTTGTGCCCAACCAGGCCGCATTGCTCGACGCACTGCTGGCGGCACAAGAGTCGCAACAAGTGACGGTCGACGAACGTTTTGGACAGCTCCGCGACCGGCTCCAATCGTTTCAAGGCGTGACGCCACGGCGCGAGCCGCCGACGTTCGTGGGAGAATTGCGAAACTATCAGCGCGAGGGGCTCGGCTGGCTCCATTTTCTCAACGAGTTCGGCTTCGGCGGCTGTTTGGCCGACGACATGGGGCTGGGCAAGACTGTCCAGGTGCTGGCCCTGTTGGACCAGCGGCGGGCCAATCGTCCTCCCTCCGGCGAACCACCGAACGCGAATGGCCAGCGAAGTCGCTCCAAGTCGCAGCCGTCCGCGTCTGCCGCCGCGCCGGCCCTGTCGCTCATCGTCGTGCCGCGGAGCCTGGTATTTAACTGGGTCGAAGAGGCCAAGCGATTTACGCCGAAGTTGCGCGTGTTGAACTACACGGGGCTCGCGCGCCGGGACGTCCTGAAAGACTTGTCGCAGTACGATCTGGTGGTCACCACCTACGGCACGCTGCGACGCGACGTCGCCGAGCTTCGCGAGATGGAGTTTGACTACGTTATTCTCGACGAAGCCCAGGCGATCAAGAACGCCAATTCGCAGGCCACCAAGGCGTGCCGTCTGGTGCGGGGGCGGCATCGCCTGGCCATGACCGGTACCCCGGTGGAAAACCACCTTGGCGAGTTGTGGTCGTTGATGGAGTTTCTCAATCCGGGTATGCTGGGCCGCTCGAACAAGCTGACCGACCTGTTTCTCTCGGGGCACAACGGCCGCGCGCCCGGCAAAGAGAATGAGCAGCGTAGGGAGTCCGTGGCGCTACTGGCCCGCGCCGTGCGTCCGTTTCTGCTGCGGCGGACCAAGCAGCAGGTGCTCACGGAGTTGCCGCCGAAGTCCGAGCAAACACTGCACTGCGAACTCGACAAGAAGCAGCGTCAGCTTTACGACGAGCTGCGAGACCATTACCGGCAGTCGCTCCAGGCTCGGATTGAAAAGGTCGGCGTCAACAAGGCGAAGATTCATGTTCTTGAAGCCCTGTTGCGGCTCCGCCAAGCGGCTTGCCATCCCGGTCTGCTCGACAAGAAGCAGATCGACGGCCCCAGTGCCAAGCTGGAGACGCTGCTCGAACAGCTCTCCGAGGTGCTCGACGAAGGACACAAGGCCCTGGTCTTCTCCCAATTCACCAGCCTGTTGGCCATCGTCCGCCAACACCTGGACCGTCGCGGAATCGTCTACGAATACCTCGATGGCCGCACGGCGAAGCGGCAGGAGAAAGTCGAACGGTTTCAAACGGACCCGAAATGTCCGCTGTTTCTGATCAGCCTGAAAGCGGGCGGGCAGGGACTCAATCTCACGGCCGCCGACTACGTGTTCATTCTCGATCCGTGGTGGAATCCGGCCGTCGAGGCGCAGGCGGTCGATCGAGCCCACCGCATCGGCCAGCAGCGACATGTGTTCGCCTATCGTCTGATCGCCCGCGACACGGTCGAGGAGAAGATATTGGAATTGCAGCAGCACAAACGGGGCCTGGCCGACGCCATCGTGTCGGCCGATAACAGCTTGCTGCGGAGCCTGACGGCCGAGGATTTGCAATTGCTGCTGAGCTAAGTGTGGCTGTCACATATATCCGATTACCTTTGGGAGGTGTGCAATGCGAGGTTGTTTGCTGCTGGTTTTTCCTGTTCTGCTTGGGTGTGGAGACAATTCGACCTCTTCCGCCACCAGCGACAAAATACCGGCGGACAGTGCTCGGAAGGCTGCGTCACCAGCGACCTCTACGCAGATTCCCATTGAGTCGGTAAAGGAAACACCACCGAATCCGGCACCGGTCGCAGGAGCAGTCTTGCGCTGTGGCAAGTTCAACATTTCGAACGGCATGTTCATATTTGAATTCAAAACGGGAAACACTACGCACGCAGCCATTGTAAAGCTGGAAGTCAAGAATCGCGGATTTGTCCTGACAGGGGGAAATCTTGATCCCTTAACGTGGATTGTTGACGGCGAAAAGGCATCATTTCAACTCAAGAGCAACGCTAACGAGCTAGAAGGACAAGGCAAAGTAACAAATGACAATACTGTTGAGGGGAAAATGAAGCAGGGCACAGGTAACGGTGCATCAATAGGGGGTTCCTTCACACTTAAAGATGCAGCTACATTTGGCTCAAATCCAAGCGAGTGACTTCAATTGTCCGTGGGAAGAAAAAGAGGACAGGGGATCGGAAGGCCGAAGCGGGCCGCGATCTGCATACTCGCCTGGTTGATTGCTTTGAGGCCTGCCTACGGAACAACCTCGATGAAGGACGCGAGGGGACTACAATCGCTCGTCTTTCCGGAACCAATTTTGAAAGCAAAGTTGGCGGGCATGGAAGGTAGCCTAATCACCCGCAGGCAACGGCGGCTCGGCACTGAAATAGCCTGATTTGCTAGTGAACCTTCCGATTGTTATCGGGTTTAATCATCTGGCAATTCCCGTGCAGGAGATTAGGATAGGTATCTCGCCTCGGGCGGAAGTGGTTTTGCTTTCGCCCGACTCACGCCTGCCCGCCGCTGCCCCCGCCCGCCACCTCTGGAGACCTGAGCCCGCCAAACGGGCAAGGCCATCATGAACGATCCGCAAGGCGTCGAATTGTCGTTGCTCGGTGCGATTGAAATGTTCAAGGCCAAACCCGCCGCGGAGTGGACGGCGGAGGAGTTGGCCGGGTTTCGGCTGCGGCTGGAGCAAAGCCCCAGTTTGGCGACGGCACTGGGTGGGCGAGACAAGATCGATCGCAAGCTGGTAGACGTCGCCGCGGCGCTGGCCAAAACGCGGGTGGCAGTGGCGACGCCCCAGGATTCCGCGGAGTTGCTCCAGGCATCCAATTCCGGAACGACGGTGGCCGCGCCTCGTTCGCGAAAAACGCGGCACATGGTCGAGGCGGGAATCTTCTTGCTATTATTGGGTGGGGCCGGCGTATGGCTGCTGAGTGTGGTTGCCAATCGCGGCGAGAAGCCGGCGATGAACCAAGAGAGTAAGCCGGTCGCTGAAATAAAGCAGCCGGCGGATCCACCGGCTGCAGACCAGACGAAACTCGCCGCCGCTGAACCCGCGGCCGGAAAAAAGCATCTCCTCGGAAAAGAGCAGGCGGCCGCCGAAGAGCCGGCCGATTCGCCACCGCCGGCTCTCGCCAAGAACGACGATCACACCTGGCAGGATTGGACCGTCACGACAGAAAACGGGGCGCAATGGACCGTGAAGGACGATTGGGACCTGACCGACCCCAGCAACCCTCGCCCGACAAAGTTGCTCACGGCGGAAGGTGGGCGATTGACTCTTTCGCGGCAGCTGAAGATCGACGACGCCGGCCACTGGCTGGAAATCAACGCCCGGCCGATGCCGGGTGGGACGAAGCCGGGGAGCATCGCGGTCCGGGCGGGGGACTCCGTCATCGCCGAGACAACCATCGGCGGCGGTGGAACCAAATGGCCGCTCTATGTCTCGCTGGAGAAATACGTGGGACGCGAACTCACGCTGGAAGTTGTCTATGAAGCAGGCACAGCGATAACCAGTGCCACGATGCAAAAAACGGCGACGGCGAAACCAGACCAGCAAAAGCCCGAGCAACAAAAAATCGTCATCTGGAATCTGGCCCTGGTGGGGGACAAGCGGTATGAGCCCCGCTCGGAATCGGGCCTGGTTGAAGCCCTGTCGTCGAAGAATCCCAAGGAACGGCTGTACGCCATCAAAAACGCCGGTTTCGGCGGCGAATTGGAGATACCCGCCATCGTGGCGGCACTTTCGGACCACGAGTTGACGGTCCGCCTGGCCGCGGTCGCCGCGTTGTGCCGGTTCAAAGAGCCGAGTGCCCGCGAGGCGCTGCGGGCAACGCTGGCCGCCGATGGCGACCGAATGATCCGCACTCAAATCGCCATGCATTTTGCCAAGCACCCGGAACCGGGGGACGTGGACTCGCTGATGAAGGCGCTGCAGTCGCCGAACAAGGCCCCGAATGGCAAGTCGTCTCGCTTGCATGCCGAAGCGAGGCGAGCGCTCGACGGTCTCGGCAGCCAAGTGGATGCGAAAATGATCGCCGCCCTGGATCATGCCAATCCGGACGTCCGCCACTCGGCGGCTGCCACGCTAGCGCGCAGCAATAGCAAAGCCGCCGGCGATGCCCTGCTCAAAGCGCTCGCCGAGAGCAAAGACCTGGAAGTGCGTCAGCAGGCGGCGCATCACTTTGAACTGTTCCCCAACGCCGCGGCCATCGGGCCCTTGTCGGCGGCGGTGAAGAGCAACAGCGGCGTCGTTAGCGACCAGGCCGCCTTGGCACTCGGCGCGATGGACAACCCAGATGCGACCGCTGTTTTGATCCAGGCCATGACGGAGGGCGATCCGGGCGTGCGCGAAGCGGCGGCCACGGGACTGGCCCGCCAAAACAGTCCGGCGGCCACGGCGGCGTTGTTGGCGGTGCTTACCAGCGGCACCGACCCACGCGTACGGGAGCAGGCGGCGCTGCATTTCCAAAAACATCCCGATCCGCAAGCAGTGGCGCCGCTGGTGCAACGGCTGCAGGGTCGCGGCGATCAACGGGCCGATGAGGAGGAGCGCTTGCAGATCATCAAGACGCTGGGCTTCATCGGCGGCGGCGACGCACTGGCGGCGCTGCGCCCTCTGACGCAGGATCCGAATCGCAACGTGCGGCAAGCGGCCACGCAGGCGCTGCGCCGGTCGAAAGGGGGCAAGCAGATGGTCAACATGAAGCCTGGGCAGGGTGGGATTTAGCCCAATAACAGCCCAGGCGAAGGGCTGAGGCTCACTTTTTACCTCTCGCTACCCTGCCTCTCATTGCCTGCGGCTCACTTCGGCTCCGGCCCTTCCACAATCTGCACCAGCGCATCGGGCCGGACCCATTTTGCGTAGGCGGCCTGGACTTGCTCGGCGGTCAGGTCTCGATAGATGCGCGCCGCGCGAGTTCGCTCGTCGAGCGGCAGATCGCGGGTGGCGAGCGTGAGCAGGCTGTCGGCGATTTCCTTGAGGCTGGCTTCGGACAAAACCAGTTCCCGCAGCAGTTGCCGCTTGGCCTGCCCCAACTCGTCGGCGGAGACTGCTTTGGCCTGCATGTCCTTGAGATTGCGCTCGATCACCGCGTGGGCCTTCGCCACGTTGGGAGGGTCGCAGCCGAACTCCAGGGCGAGCGTGGACCGCGTCTTGCCGATGTCGAACGACGACTCAATGCTGTACACCAGGCCGTTGTCCTTGCGTAAGTCGCGGTACAGCCGAGTGGCGTAGAATCCGCCGCCCAATACATGGTTGCCCAATTGCAGGGCGTAAAAGTCGGGATTGGAGCGAGTCAGACCCAGCGTTTCCGCCAGCAGCACCTTGCATTGCACCCGGCTGCTGTCCGGCACGACCTTGGCCGATGCCTTGTTGTCCGGCACGCCCGGCAGATCGGTAATGGGTTTTGGCCCTTCGGCGGTCCATTGGCCGAACGCCTTGCCGATCACACGTTCCGCCTCCGACGGCGTGATATTGCCAATGACAACGATCGTGGTCAGATCGGGGCGAAACACCTGGTGGTGGTAGTGCCGCACGTCGTCGAGCGTTAGCGCATTGACCGTCTTGGGCGTGGTTTGCCGCAGCAGAAGATCTTTGGCCGGCAGCAGGGCGCTGAGCATTGCCCGCTCGGTCAGGTAGGCAGGGCTTTCCAGCTCGCCGGCGGCGTTTTCGGCCACCTGCTTGCGGACGATCTTAAATGACTCTTCCGGCAGCGCTGGCTGCAGGAGATTTTCCGCCAGCAACTGCACGCCGCGCGGGAAATCGCCGGCCATCGCCTTCAAGCTAAAATCCGCGCCGGCGGTGACGGACACGCCGATGTCGTCGAGCGCCTTCTCAAACGCGTCGCGACCGAGCGACCGCGTGCCGTAGGAAAACAATTCGTCCAGCACCAAGTCCACTCCCTCCTGGCCGGCCGGTGTTTGCAGCGCCGTGGAATGCCGCACTCGGCCATAGACGCTGATGGTGGCGGTGAGACTCTCGGGCTGCACGATCAGCTTCAGTCCGTTGGGGAGCGTCGTCACCGTGGGATGGATTCCCGAGCCGGGCACATCGAGGTGGCGGAGCGTGGCCTGCGCCCAGTCGGGCAGCTCGACAGCCTTGGACTCCTTCGATGTGAACGACTCCTTGTGTCCTTGGCCCGAGCCGGAACTCGGCTTGTCGGAGTCCTGCGGCGTAAGAATGGCGGTGACGGTTTGCTTGAGGTCGAGGTATTTACGCGCGACGCGGTTCACATCGGCCACGGTGACTCGCTCGATGGCCTTAAGATCGTCGTCCGGCGAATGCCGCCCTTCGACCGCCACGGCAACGGACCAGGCATCCGCCAGCCCGGCGATCGAGTTTCTGGAAAACGCCGCGTCCACCACGCGATGCCGCTTGGCCGCCGCGACCAGCTCGGCCGAAAAACCCTCTGCCAGATCCTTCGCCAAGACCTGCTTGATTTCCGCGAGCAGCTTCATGCCGTCGGCTCCCTTGGGAAACGAGGCATCGGCATATCCCAAACCGGACTGCCGCAGCGTGTCATACGAGAAGCTGGCGTCCAGCGCCTTGCCGCTGACCACCAATCCGTGCAGCCGCCCGCGCTGGCTGGATAGGACATCGCCCAGAACCAGCAGGGCGGCGTAGTCCGGACTGTCCGTGCCCGGCAGCCGAAAACAGACAACCGCCTGGCCCGACGATTCGTCGGTGGGCAGGTTGAAGTGCGTGGGCTGCACCGGCTGCAGCTTCACTTCCGGCCGGGAGGCCAACTCGCGCCGGGGAATGCCGCCGAACAACCCCCGCACTTTGTCGAGCGCCGCGGTCGGCTGCACGTCGCCGACGATCAGCAGGATGGCGTTGTTCGGCACGTACCACTCGGCATGAAACTTCTGCAGCATCTTAGCGGTCGTTTTGTCGAAGGAGGGCCGGGTGCCAAGCGCGTCGTGCGCGTATGGCGTGCCGCGATACATCACCTCGCGCAGCTTGGTGTAAAAGATATATGTGGGGTTGGAGAGATCGTCGGCCACTTCCTGCTCGATCGCGCCGCGCTCCTTGTCCCACTGCTCGTCGGTGCAAGTGATGCCGCGCATCCGCAAGGCTTCAATGTGCAGGGCCAAGTCCAAATCGTCGGAGGGGAGAGTGAAATGGTAGCGCGTGACCGACTCCTGCGTGTCGGCGTTGGAATCGCCTCCCAGCGCCGACGAGATGCTGGCCAATTGCTCGGCGCTCAAGCCGGGCGAACCGCGGAACATCATGTGCTCCATCGCGTGCGCGGTGCCGGGAAATCCAACGGGTGACTCGTCCGAGCCGGCAAGGTAGTTGACCATGGTGGTCACCACGGGGGCCAGCGGGTTGCGGACAATGATGACGCGCAGGCCGTTGTCGAACGTGGCGCGAAGGACCGGCTCGGGCTCAACTTCCCGGGCGCGCGCTGCGCTGGGCAACATACCTAGCGCCGTCATGAGGCACACTTGGAAATAGATAGATGCCAATGGCCGGCGTGCTGACATGGGTGCTTTTCTCGTGGTTGTTTACTGGTGGGATTATGGCGGAGTCTGAGTATCATATCCTGCTGGGCCGCAGCCTGGGTATGCCAAGCCGTATAGGCCGACGCGGAGAAGCTGGCGGCCCATAGAACTACTGTTTAACGGCGATAATCAGGTTCAAGAAGAGCCCCGCACGGATGCGTATATGAGGCTGGGGCTTCACTGCGCTGCGCTTCGTTCAGCCCCAGGCACCCGGCACCCGCCGCCGGGCATCCGCCACACCAATAAAGAAAGCCCCGCCGGCGCTGGGCCGACGGGGCTTGAATCTTCAGATTCTTAACAGACTCACGTTACTCGCCGCCAAGACTACTTGGCCGGAGTGATCTCAACGACGCGGAACCCGTAGTTGGGCCACTTGGCGCTCAGCACGTCGTAACGGGTGCCAGAGCGCATGTAGTTCTCGTTGTCGTTGATGTAGAACGAACCGCCGCGTAGTCCGAACTTATTGTCGCTCTGGGAATCATTGAATTCCCACACGTTTCCACCCTGGTCGTAGGTGCCGTAGGCCGTCACGGCGTCCTTGTGCGTGCCGACTTCCGTCACTTCATTCGAATTGAGGTTGGCGGCAGGGGTGGAATCGCTCTTAGCTGGGAAGGCCCAGTAGCCGGCGCCCCCTTCTTTTTTCGGATCGTAGTAAGCCGCCTTGTACCACTCGTTCTCATTGGCGATCGCCCACTTGGCGGTTTTACCCTTGGCCAATTCCGCATGGTCGGGCACCTTCAGCCCATCGCCATTGATCGTATACGTGCCGGTCTCAGTGTCTCCCTTGCCTTGGCCGTTGGTCAGCCAATTCGCAAAACGGGCACAGCTATCTACGGTCACGTAATTGATCGGCTTCTTGCCCCAGCCATCCTTGACGGCGTAGGTGTAGCTGCCGGCATCACCGCTGCGCTCGATGCCGCCGTACTCGCCGGCCATGCGGCCGTCGTACAGCTCATGAGTGTCCGTCTTGGCGACGGCGTTGAGGAACTCGCAGTACTCGGCGTTGGTGACTTCATACTTGCCGATCTTAAACTCGTAGCCGACCGCGCCGAAGTTGGTGGTGTCGGCCGTATTGCCGGGATTGCCGACGACCACGGTTTCCGGCACCGCAGCCTGGGCATTGCCCGCCGCCATCGACAGAGCCACGCCCGCCGCCGCAATCATGCAACTCGCACGCTTAAAAACACGCATTTGAAACTGTCCTTTCAATTCGGGGTGTTGAATCCAGCACGAACTTTCCATGAATTACAAAACACTGAACAAACTGTTCCGCTGCTCTTTCGCCCGCTATCACTCTGTTTTCGCCTGCTAGCCTCCCACGCATTTGCCTGTTCGACTCCCGCGCTTTCGCCTGTCAGCCTTTCACGAATGCTGCTCAGCCGACCTTGCCATCTTTGCTGACCGGCAATCCGCCCGTCGTGTCGTTGTACACCTCGATCTCCTGGATCGAGGGGCTTCCGCCTGTCGTGCGGAGGATTCGCAGTCGGACCTTTTGCGTGGTCCGGCCGACGATGGGGGCCACGAACTCCGGCCCGATCCCGCGCCCATTGAAGCAGCCGACCCAGCCCGCACTCTTGTCGTCCCAGCATTCGATCACATACCGTGTGATCGAGGAGGACGCCTCCTCCTTCAACTTGAATTCGTTGACCGCCGTGGGTTGATCGAATTCAATCTGCAGCCACTGATCGCCTCCCGCGGACGCCTTCCACGACGTATCGCCTTTTCCGTCGGCCACTTTGCCGGCTTCATTGCCGGAGATTTCTGAAGACGCCGTCAGCTTGGCCTTCGCGGCCAGGTTGGGCGTGCTGCAGGCATTGCTGAGATTCTTGACCAGGCAGTCGACAAACTTCGACCGCTTGTCCTTTTCGGGATCCATCACTTTCATCAGCACCTCGCCCTTCGACAGGTAGACGCGGCACTTCGACCACGTCGCCGCGTTCCAGTCGGTGGTGTTGATAATTTCGCAGCGCGGCAGGCCGATCGGCCGTATCGACTTGCCGTTGAGCACGCAGTTTTCCATCAGCACTTCCGTGTTCGGCTGCGGGCCGGAGGCATAGCAGCAAAGCAGAAAGCCGGGGCCGTCCGTGTCGTGGAACAGGCAGTTCCGCATCGTCATCCGATCGCAGTTCCCTTCGAAGTCGAACGACTCGCCGTCGCCGCTTCCCAGGCCGATGGAGACAAAGCCCCACTCGCTGTTCTCGAACACCCAATCCTTGCAGCGGAAGAACATTCCGCCGGCAACACCGTTGAACGAGCGGAATTCCCGGCCAACGTCGTGCGTGACGCAATTGCGCACCGCCCCGCCCGCCACGCCGCGGATGCCCAGTTGCCACTGATAGCCTTCCTCAAACAAGCAGCCGTCGAATGTCATGTTGGCGAAGTTGTAAATGTTCGCCGCGTTCTTGTTGAAATTGTCGGGGCTGTTCGTCCACACGCCGGACGCCAACTTGCGGAACACGCAGTTCTTAATGGTGATGTCGGAGAGCACCACCTTATTCTTCCGCTCGAACGAGAAGAAGCAGATGCCCAGGCCGATTTTGTGTTTTGGATAGTCTTCGTAATGCTGATACAGGAGCGAGTCGTGGAAGTAGCAATCTTCGATCCAGATGAACTTCTTGGTGGGGCAATTGACGGAGTATTCGCCATAAATGCCCGTCATGCACTTGGCAAAATCGAGGCCGACGATCTTGAATCCACCTTGATCGACCAGCTTGATGCCGGTGTGGTCTTTCTTGAAATCCTGCCGATCGATGACCGGCTTCGCCCCTTCGCCATACGAGCCGATATAGATCGGATTCTCGGGCGTGCCGCTTCCCTTGGGCCGAAGCTCCTCGTTCCAGGTGTCGCCTCGTTTGAGCAGGATGCGATCGCCGGGGACGTAATCGGTTGAGGCTTTGGCCAAGGTCTTCCAAGGGCCGTTGTTGCCCTCGGGCTTGGCGGATTGGCCGCTGAAGGCGTCATTGCCGTCCGAGGCGCTAACGTAATACGTCGCGGCGAGGAGGGATGAACCGGCAAAGCATTGCACTGCACAGCAGAGCAAGGCGACGCGGAACAGGATGAAAACGGAGGGACGACAGGCGGGGAGGGAGGGCATTATTTCCTCAGGCGGGGAGTGTGCTGAACTCTCACTTCAGCATATCAATAGCATAGTTCGAGACGATTGTCCTTTTGTGACAAAATACTATCTTCTTGGGACAGTACGGGCCACTCGCGGCTGGAACTATTGCGACATTTTCGCGGCAAAGGCGTGAATTGTCGCTCCAGACCGGCTTTCGCCACCTCTCGGCGTCGAAGCGACGCTTCGGACAACCGCGGACTTTATTCTTTCCGCCAGAGGCGAATCAGGAACATTGCGAGTTGGCGGCCCCCTCGCGGTAGTTCGACAACGTGGAAGCTGCCGACGGTGGCTTTCCCGTTTACAGTAGCGTTGACTTGAGCGCCGTGAGGGCACCGGATACTCTGGATGCCGTGCGACTCAATTGTACGTCGCGCCGCCTATCACAACTCGCCACGACTCGAAACCCGGATCGAACCACGTCATGCATGCCAGCCAGACGAAGACCAGCTCCGGCAGCGAAACCTTCGATGTCATCGTGGTCGGCGTCGGCGCCGTCGGATCGGCCGCCTGTTACCACCTGGCCAGGCGGGGCGTGCGAGTGTTGGGCCTGGAACGGTTTGCCATTCCGCACGCGCAAGGAGGCTCGCACGGCTACTCGCGGCAGACGAAGATCGCGCCGTACATCGGCAGCCCTTACGAGCCAATTATTCTCCGTGCCTATGAGTTGTGGAGGGAACTGGTGGCCGAGTCGGGGCAACCCGATATCATGGTCACCACCGGCTTTCTCGACCTGCATCGCGATCGAACCTTTCCCGGCTATCAAAAAAACGCGGGCCATTTTGAAGACCTGAACTGGTCGCAGCTTCACGACAGATATCCGCAGTTTCAATTGCCCAAGCATTATTGGGGCGCCTACGATCCGGCAGGCGCGCTGCTGCGGCCGGAGCTGGCGATCACCACGCACGTTCGCCTCGCCATTCAGCACGGCGCTGAAATCCATGGGAGCACGGAAGTGCTTTCGTGGAGCGCCGATCAGGGGGGCGTGACCGTGACGACCGATCGCGGCACGTTCTCGGCCGATCGCATCGTCTTCTCCGCCGGACCCTGGACCGGCAAGCTGCTGAAAGAACTCGGCATTGCCTGCACTGCCACGCGGATGAGCTTTGGCTGGGTATGGCCGCTGCGCAACGTGAAGGCATACGAGCCGGAATCGATGCCCAGTTGGTGCCTGACCGACGACGATGGCATTTACTATGGCTTCCCGATGATGACCGACGTACCGGGTTACAAGATCGGCCTGCACTGGTACGGCGAGCCGGTCGACCCCGACGCGTTCGACCGCAAGCCCAACGCGCACGACTAGTCGCTGATCCGCAAAGGGCTCTCTCAGTACTTCCCCGACGGCAACGGCCCGCTGCTGGGGCTGCGCACTTGCCTGTACGACCACACGTCGGACGACGTGCCAATCATCGACAATCATCCCGAGATGGACCGTGTGACGTTGTGTGGACCGCTGTGCGGCGCGGGTTTTAAGTTTGTGCCCGCCTATGCCGAGGCGGCGGCGGATCTGGTGATCGATCGCCGCACGCGGATCAATACGGATTTTCTGCGGATCGACCGCTTGCTGAAAAAGTAATACCTTTTCGCCATAACACCCAGGGCGACGTCTAACTCATGTTCAAGATCAAGCCCTTCGTGTTCTTCCCGCCGTTCATCCTGTGCCTGGTTTTCGTCGCGCTGCAGGCGATGGACAAGTATCGGGAATTGCACCCTGGCCAATTTACGCAGTGGCCGTCGTTCGTCGCGTCGTTGGACGTCGCCACCAAATGGGTATCGAGCACGTTCGGCTGGCTGATTTCGCTCACGTCGTTTGGGCTGGTTGTGTTGTGCGCGGCGATTTTCTTTTCGCCGTTCGGTCGCACCGTGCTGGGGGGCCCCAAGGCGAAGAAGCTGCTCACCGCGTGGCAAATGTTTGCCGTGGTGCTGACGACGAACATCGCCGCGGGCATTTTGTTCTGGGGCGTATTTGAACCCGTCTCCCACCTCAGCCAGCCACCGAGCGGCATCGAGCCGAACTCCGCGGAGGCGGCGCAGTTTGCCATCTCGACGGTGTATCTCCACTGGTCGCTCACGCCCTACTGCTTTGGATCGATCGTGGGCCTGATGTTCGCGTTCGCGTTCTACAATATGCATCGGCCGTTCAGCCTCGGCGCGCCGCTGGCGCCGCTGCTCACGGACAAAACGCCCGGCGCCGCCGGCATCGCACAGGGGATCGACGCGATCTGTCTTTATTGCCTCGTGGCGGGCCTCACGGCAGCGCTGGCCGGGGCGTCGCAGCTTCTCGGGGGCGGCATCAATCACGTCTTTCACATTCAAGGGCAACCATCCAATCTATTGATTGGGCTGATCATCGCAGCGATCATGGGAACCTCGGTCTTCGCGGCGATCAGCGGCGTGACGAAAGGGATTCGTTGGATCGCCAATGTGAATACGACGTTTCTGATTGGGTTCCTGCTGCTGGTGCTGGTCCTTGGCCCGACGAGGTTCATTCTCGATTTTGCCGTCGAGGGGTTGGGGAAATTCCTGGGGGAGTATCCTCAAAAAGTACTCAACACCGGCGCGGCGCGGCAGGACGCGTGGCCGCACAGTTGGACCCAGATGTACTTTTCGGCGTTCTTCGCCTGGGCGCCGATCATGGGCGTGTTTCTCGGCCGGATCGCGTACGGCTACACGGTTCGCGCTTTTTTGTTCTTCAATGTGGTGCTGCCGTCGCTATTCACCGGCGTCTGGATGGCGGTGATCTGCGGCGCGACCGTTCACATGGACATGGTCGACCACGTCGGCCTCTCGAAGCTGCTCGACCCGACCGATCCGACCAAGGTGCTGTATGCGTTTCTAGGACAACTCGGCTGGGCCAATTTTCTTATTCCGGTGCTATTGATCACCGCGTTCCTGTCGTTCGTCACCACGGCCGACGGCTGCACCGACACGATGAGCAACATCAGCACCAAAGGTATTTCCACGGAGAACACCGAGTCGAGCATGTTCGTGAAAATCGCCTGGGGATCGCTGATGGCGCTGTTGTGCTTTATCGTGGTCACCAAGTTTCGCCTCGATGGGATTCGGGCGATTTCAACGCTGGGCGGATTTCCGTCGCTGTTTCTGTGTCTGGCGATCGGCATCGGCGCCATTCGCGTGATGATGAACCCTGCCCGGTTTGACCAGTTTCACGCGGATTATTCGGCCGATGCGGCCAACGTCGATGCAACCACTGATGTAAACGAGGACCGGGCATGAACTTGCAGTGGGAAGAACTGAAGCAATTGGGCGAGGCCACGCGCGCCATTCACTGCGGCGAAGGAGTCGACGCCGAGACCAAGGCCATCCGCCGCCCGATTGTGCTGGCCAATAGCTTTAAGCTCAACGACGATGCCGAGACGCTGGCGGAATCGTTTGCCTGGGATAACACGCACGCGTTCAATTACCCTCGCTCGCGGCATCCCAACGCCCGCTACTTGGAAGAGCGGCTGGCGGGGATGGAAGGGGGCGAGGACTGCGTGGTGTTTGCCAGTGGTGTGGGCGCGATCGCCGGCATGTTCTTTAGTTTGCTCGGGGCAGGGGACCACGTCATCAGTTCCCGCATCTGCTACACGGGAATCCACGGACTGCTGGTGGAGCATCTTGGCAAGCGGTACGGCGTCGAAGTTTCGCTGGTGAACACGAACGAACCGGCGGAAGTGCAGGCCGCACTGCGACCGAATACGAAGTTGATCCACATCGAAACGCCAGCCAATCCGACCACCTGCATCACCGATATTGCGGCCACCGCCAGCATCGCAAAAAAGGCAGGGGTGCTACTGTCGGTGGATAGCACGTTTTCCGGCCTCGTCACCCAGCGGCCGTTGAGACTGGGTGCGGACCTGGTGTCGCACAGCCTTACTAAATACATTAACGGGCACGGCGACGGCCTGGGGGGCTCGGTCACCGGCGCGAAGGAACTGATTACCCGCATCCGCGACGCGGCCAGCATCCACTTGGGCGCCACGATCAATCCGTTCAACGCCTGGTTGATCATGCGCAGCGCCGTCACGTTGCCGTTGCGGATGCAGCGACATTGCGAGAACGGCTTGAAGATCGCTCGCTTTCTGGAGTCGCATCCCAACGTGAAGTGGGTGCGCTACCCCGGCCTGGAAAGCCACCCGCAATACGCCATCGCCAAAAAGCAAATGACCGGTTTTGGCGGGATGATCAACTTCGCGCTCCAGGGTGAGGCGGAAAATTACTTTCGGTTCCTCAAGGGGCTGCGGATCATCACGCACGCTGTTTGCCTGGGACATGCGGAGTCGCTGGTGCAGTACTATCCGCAGGAAGGAGACCGGCCCGATA
>JAIOQB010000114.1 GCA_021413585.1 Planctomycetia bacterium | reverse complement strand
CTGCCTGCAATACGACCCGGCCCTGCGGCCCGCATCGGCGGCCGCGTTGGCGCTGGAGCTGCGCCAATGCCGCACGCCGTTACGGCGGGCCCGGCGGTGGTCAATTGCTCATCAAGTCTTCGTCTGCGCCTTGCTGGCGGTTTCCGCCGCGGGGGCCATTGGAGGCGCTCTCTATTGGTGGCAGCGCGATCCGTATGATCAACGCCAGTACATCGCGGCGCAGGCGGCGTTCGCACACAAAGATAACGTCGCGGCCATGTCATACGCCACTAATGCAATTGCGGCTAAGCCGCAGCGAGCGGACGCCTTGGAACTCCGTGCTTTCGCACGCATGGCATCGAGCGATTTTTCCGGCGCATTGCTGGATATTCAGGCCGCGGCAAATGGGAAGCCCAGCGCTCGCTTGCTGGCCTTACAAGGATATTGTCAGTATCGGCTCAAGCTCTACGTCGAGGCGGGCGCCTGTTATCAACAGGCTGTAGCAGACGGTTACAAACGGCCTGACGGATGGAACAATCTCGCGTTTTACCACTGCAATTTCGGTAACTTAACCGAAGCAAAACGCCTCCTGGACATTGCGGCCGCGGACCCATCCGCCCCCTATCAGGTGTATCTAAATCGAGCGATTGTGGAATTGAAGTTCGCCTACAAGAATCAACCCCATGACTTGCCTGCGGCGATTCACGACGTCGAGCGGGCGATTCAACTTAATGGCCCAAATGCTGATATGGAACTCCTCGCGGCGCGATTAAGTGCGACGGCAGCCCGAAATGACGCTGCCTACGTGGCGGACAGCCTGTCCCACTTGGAGAAAGCCTGCAGCCTTGGGTTGGCAACGAAGCCGATGACTTTGTCGGCGGATCCGGATTTTGCCGCTCTTCGATCCCAACCTCGTTTTCAACAGGTCATGGGGCGGTTGCCCACATCGACAATGGCCCCGCCACCCGAGCGGATCATCGCGCCTTCGTTCAAAGACTAATCGCCCACGCTTACTAACCGGCGCGATCGTCACAGACGGCCATTTTTGGCCAGAATTTCATATCCTGCCCCCTCTCCAGGGCATAGCGCGATCCAGCCTCCAATTACTCTGGAGCTTGCATTCGCGTTTTCGAATGTCCATGTCTGCCTCCGTTTCGCGATTAACTCTGGGGAGACCCGACGGACTGGAAACCCCAACGTAACTTCGTCAGCCACGCTGCGATGAGTTGTGATGTCCATATTCGGCTGCGGCATCTGTCCGCAGTCAGTCCGTTCCTCTCAGAGGTGTCGCCATGATTCTGCGCGCGCTTACGCGAAAGCTCCGGTCTCCCAAACGCCTGCTGTCGCTGGCCATCGAGCCCCTCGAACAGAAGCAGATGCTCTCCGGCACCGCCCCGACGGTCGCCAACGTAGCCGTGGGTAGCACAGCCTGGGCAAGTGGCTTTGTGAGCTATCTCCAATCCCACGGCCTGGGCAACGGCGGATATTCGATCCCCGTCGGCAGCTCGGCGCAAACGCTGGCACTGCCGTGGAACAACCTCAATCAAATCCAGATCAAGTTCAGCAAGGACGTGAAGGTTGAAAAGTCGGATCTGAGCGTCACCGGGGCGAATGTGTCGCAATACGATTTCGCCAATTTCAGCTACGATTCGGCCACTTTTACCGCCACTTGGACGCTGTCGCAAAACATCGGCGCCGACAAGGTGCTGCTGACGCTCAGCGGAGCCAACCTCGATCCGGTGGTGGACTCGAACGGAAATATTCTCGACGGCGAATGGGTCGATGGAAGCAGCACCCAGTCGGGCAATGGAACGGCCGGCGGGGATTTTGCCTTCCGCTTCAATGTGCTGCCCGGCGACGTGAATCAATCGACGCTGGTCACCACCATGGATTACGCGAATGTCGCGGTCCTGCTGAACACCAATACCAGCAGCCCGACGTATAACCCTTTGCGCGACGTCGACGGCAGCGGCACCATCAATTCCACCGATCAATCTCTCGTATCGGGAAAGATCGGAGCGGCGTTGCCGACGAACAATCCGTCATCCAACCACGCCCCCACCGCACAGGGCGTGGTCAATGTCGAAGTCAATGAAGACGCCGCCGATCAGGCGATTTCATTGTGGGACAATTTTCAGGATCCCACCGATTCCGACAGCCAACTTACCTACACCGTCATTTCAAACTCGAACAGCAGTCTGGTCACCTCCACCAGCATCGATTCGACGCATGGCAATTTGAACCTGAGTTTTGCCGCCAACGCCAACGGGAATGCCGACATCGTGGTTCGAGCCACCGATACCGGCGGCTTGCACGTCGATTCAACCGTGCATGTTCACGTCACGCCGGTCGACGACGCATCTCGCTCGTATATGATCTCGACCCCTACACCTTTGGCACCACCTGGGTCCAAACGGCCGATGCCAGCGGAACGCTTTCCAACACGGCCTCGGATTTTATCGGCGTCACTTGAGAACGACTGGAAACCATCTGCTTGTCCACGCGTTTAGTCAAACGAGATGGCCGGGGGCCGGCGAGCCGACGCGGGTTCGTCCCCGCTGACTGTCCGCTCCCTGCAGCGGAGGGAACCGCTGTCGGGACGGACTCTTGAGGCCCCGACAAGGTAGCACTACTGACAAGGCAATCCTGTTGTGAATAGTCTGGTCCAACGAATCGCGTCGCGGCTTTCTCTGCCACTGGCAGCCGGCCGGCCGCGCACTTTGGTCGCCCAGATCGCGGCGTACGAGCCGCAACTGGCGCACGCCTCGGCCGGTGAATTGCGCAAGATGTGCCTGGCGCTTCAGTACCGCGCCAAATCGGGGGAACCGCTCGCACGGCTGTTGGGCGAGACGTACGCCCTGGTGCGCGAGGCGGCCCGGCGAACGCTGGCCATGCGGCATTTCGACGTTCAAATGCTGGGCGGCATCGCCATGCATTTCCAGAGCATCGCCGAAATGCAAACCGGCGAAGGAAAGACTCTTACCGCCACGCTGCCCGTCACGCTCGCCGCGCTGGCAGGGAAGGGGGCCCACCTCGCCACGGTAAACGACTACTTGGCCCGCCGCGACGCCGAGTGGATGCGTCGTATCTACGAATACCTGGGGCTCACCGTCGGCGTGGTGGAAAGTGACTCCTCGTCGGCCGAGCGACGAGCCGCCTATGCCTGCGACATTACCTACGGCACCGCCAAGGAGTTTGGTTTCGACTTCCTGCGCGATCGCCTCGCCCGGCGGAAATCGACCGAGGACGAGGGAGGCTTCCTGGCAAGCGACCATTCAGCGTACCTGGGCCACGTCGGCAGCCAGGCCGCTTGCGTTCAGCGCGGACACTTCTTCGCGATGATCGACGAGGCGGATAATGTGCTCATCGACGACGCCAGCACGCCGCTGATCATCAGCGCCATGCCCGGCGACGCCGAACGGCGCGAGGTCGTGGCATATCGATTCGCCGCCACAGCAGCCGGGCATTTTGTCGATCGAGAGCATTTTGAATACGACGCCGACCAACGCTCGGTCCATCTCCTGCCGGCAGGGCAACGGCTGGCCCGGTCGCTCAAGCATCCCGACGCTTTGAAGGGGATGAGCCTCGTCACGATTTACGAGTTCCTGGAGCGCGCAATCTGCGTGCGGCGCGACTTTCATCGCGACCAGCAGTACGTGGTGCGTGACGGCGAGATCGTCATCGTGGACGAGTTCACCGGCCGGCTGGCCGAGGGGCGCAAATGGCGGCGCGGCATCCATCAGGCGGTCGAAGCGCAGGAGCAATTGATCGTCACCGTCGACGCCGGGCAAGCGGCCCAGATCACC
>JAIOQB010000113.1 GCA_021413585.1 Planctomycetia bacterium | reverse complement strand
AACTAGCCGGCGGCGGCCGAGTTGGCGACGCGGTGTGGCCGGAAGTGCTGAAAGCGCTGGGACGGATGTTTGGGCGGTAGGCCGAAGCGCGCCGCCGCGTCACTCCACCTGCCGCAATTGCAGCGTATCAATCACCTTGTCGTGCGCCAGGGCGTTGGTGATCACCACCAGCCACGATCCTTCCACGGTCCATTGGCTGCGCTTGAGATAGGCCATCGCTTTCTGGATCGTTTCTTCGGGATCCTCGCTAAACGGCATCAAAAACGGCTCGACTCCCCACGGCAGCAGCAGTTGCCGGAACAGGGCTTCGTCATCCGTGAACGCATAGATCGGCACGCCGACTGCTCGCAGCGCCGCCAAGGTATAGGCGAGGAACCCGCTGCGCGTGAATACAATGATTCCGGAGTTCCCCAGTTCCTGCGCGAGAATCGCGGCCGAGCGGAGCATTTTGGCCTTGGGCTCTTTCAACTCGATCACTTCGTTGATCCCGCGAATCTCCGTCGGCTCGATCGAGCGGACAATGTTCTTCATCACCTCGACGCATTCCAGCGGATAGAGGCCGGTGGTGGTCTCGCCGGAGAGCATCACCGCGTCGGCCCGCTCGCGGACGGCGGTGGAGATGTCCGAAATCTCCGCCCGCGTGGGCATGGGCGCGTTGATCATCGATTCCAGCAGGTGCGTGGCGATGATCACCGGTTTGCCTTCGGTGAGGCACAGTTCCACAATTCGCGTCTGCACTAGCGGGAGCGTGTGATAGTCGATCTCGATGCCCAGGTCGCCGCGCGCCACCATCACTGCATCGGCCGCCTTGACGATGCTCGGCAAGTTCCGCAGGCCCCCCTGGTCTTCAATCTTGGCAATGATCCGGGCCTTCGAGCCGAGGTGATCGAGCAGCGCGCGGAGCACCAGAATATCATCCGCGCGGCGGACGAACGACAAGGCAAAGAAATCGATGCCGGCCTGTACACCCACGCGAATGTCACGCTCGTCCTTTTCCGTCAGCGACGGCAGGTTGACGTCCACACCCGGCAGGTTGATATGCCGCCGCGAGCCGAGCCGCCCGGGCGTAAGCACCTTGCAGCGGACGCTCGCCTCGTCTTTTTCCAGCACTTCCATCCGGATCAATCCGCTGTCCACCAGGATCGTGGTGCCGACGTGTACATCCTGCGGCAGCCCGGGATAATTCACATCGACGCCACGGCATCCGTTGCGGGGCGTTTTGGTGTAGAACTCGAAGGTCTCGCCCAGTTCGAGGTCAATCGGCGCGGCGACGGTGCCGGTGCGGATCTCCGGTCCTTTCACATCCATCATCACCGCCACGTGCCTCTGCACCTCGACCGAGACCTCGCGAATCGTCTTGACTTGCTCTGTGACCCATTCCCCCGTGCCGTGCGCCATGTTCAGCCGCATGACGTCCAACCCGGCCTTGATGAGCTGAGTCACCCGCTCCCGGCTCTCCGTGGCGGGGCCAACGGTGGCGATGATCTTAGTGTGACGGTAGTAGCCGCGCATGTTTTTGATGCTCAGTGGGGTGAGGGGCCGTTTTGCCGCCCAATAGCGCGGCAGTTCGACTTGAAATTGCCCCACGAGTGGCATCGAGCAAATGCGATGCCGCAGGGCGCGGATAGTACCCATCACGCTCCGCGTGATGCCAAAACATCACGCGAAGCGTGATGGGTACTTTGGCTGGCGCTTCGCCACCACCTGATTAAGCGACATGCGCCGTCAAAATGCCCGAAAAGCGTGCGGATTTATGCCTTTGCAGTAGGCATCAACCGGCATCAGTTTCGTCACCCCGAAGGGGTGAGATATCAAAGCTCAACGCAAGCGACCACTGCGGCACAGCCGGGTGGTTCGCGCCACCCTGGGATTCGCGCCTCAACTTCTCTACGTTAACCCCGAAGCGGTTGGAACAACGAATCGACCTCGCTCCATTTCGATCGCGTCGAAGTGATTTTACCCCGTTAGGGCACCGGCAGATTGGTCCAAATGCCATTGCTGCAACTTGTTTACACAACTTGCCAACGGCGATACAGTCGTCTGAATCATCAATCGGCCTAGTCAAATGGCTTTGCTAGCGATCAGGGTAGAGCGTGAGTCGCAGTGAAGCGCCTGCCGCTGAGATTCGCGCAAGCAATGTGGTTGATAGCCCCTGGTTAAATGCCCATGGCTTTGACCCACAATCGTAGCCAATATTAAATTCGCGTTCCCTGCAACGATCCCAGGCGGTCCGGACTGCCTGCGGCAGGGCCTCAATAGCAGCGAGCATAGCGGCAATGTTCGGCTCAGGTTCGGCATACTGCTCATTGGTCTCAAAACTTGCGTACCAGAGTCCATTGTCGCCAAGTGTGACTGCATTGAGAACCGGAATCCCCGCAGATTCAATGGCGGCGGCCAAGACCGTCAGATCCTCTGCGGAGACTAAGTCCAGATCGTTGTTTAGATAAAAGATTGTGTCGTCCATCACGCAATTTACTCATCGGCAAAAAAGTTTTTGAACCAGCCCCACCTCATATCCCCTCGCTCAACCGAAACTGCCGGATCGCCTCTCCTTCCCCCAGCAAAATAAGCGTGTCGCCCGCGGCCAGCGCGTAACCCGGATCGGGCCGAAACGTCATTTGGCCGCTGGCGCCTTTGACGGCAACGATCAACATCGTGTGCGGCCAGTCGGCCACGACTTCGCCGACGCTGCGGCCCACCAGCCGGTGGCTCGCTTGTAGCACAATCTCGTCCAGCACGGCGTCGAGCGTTTCCGTGTCGGACACCAATTCCAGAAACTCGACGGTCGAGGGGCGAGTGATCATCGAGGCGATCCAGCGGGCGCCGATTGCGGCCGTCATCACCGCCCGGTTGGCGCCGGCTTGGCGGAGCTTCTTCTGCGTGCCCGGCTGCTCGCCGCGGGCGATGATCCACAGCTTCGAGTTGAGATTGCGAGCCGTGAGCGTCAGAAACACGTTATCCGCGTCGGCGGGCAATGCAGTGACGAGCACGCGGGCCCGGTCGATGCCGGCGGCGTTCAGGGCCGACTCTTCCATCGCGTCGCTGGTGATCACCAGGTAGCCGAGATCCTGGGCCTCCTGCGTCAATTCGGCCTTGGTGTCGATGATCACGAACGGCTGCCGCTGGCGTTCGAGCTGCTCGGCCAGGATGCGGCCGACCCTGCCGAAGCCGCAGATGATGACATGTCCCACCAGTCGGTTGATATCCCGCGTCATGCGTCGTACTCCCAGGGCCCGGTCAATTTCGCCTGCCAGCAACAATTGAAAAAGTCCGCCAATTGTGTAGCCCGAAGCGGTCAGGCCGACGATGATGACCACCATCGTCCAGATTTGACGGGCTGGATCGAATTGGCTTTTCTCGCCAAAGCCAATCGTGGCGAGCGTGATCATCACCAGATACGTATCACTGAGCCAATCCCGCTCCGCCGGCGGCGCGAGGTAGTGATACCCGCAGACCGCCAGCGCGAAGATCACGACCAGCGCTATCGCGCCACGCCGGATTCGCGCCAGGGGATTGTGCTTCATGTGTGGTAATCTGCGTTAAGCCGAACATATTCGGCCGTCAGATCGGTGGTCCAGAAGCGGGCGTGGGCTTGCCCTTCGGCGAAGCCGAGTTGCACCAGCGTGTCGCGATTGTCGCGCATCGAGGCCGACACCGCCGCTTGATCGAACGGCAGCGGCGAGCCGTTTTCGTAGATGCGAAATCCGTTGAGCACCAGCGACACCCGGCTGGGATCGAACGGCACGCCCGAGTAGCCGGCGGCCGAGACGATGCGGCCCCAGTTCGGGTCGGCGCCGGCGATGGCCGTTTTGACCAGCGTGCTTTCGGCCACCGTCTTGGCGATTTTGAGCGCAGCGGCCCGGTCGGCGGCGCCGGCGATTTCGATCGTCACCAGGTGGGTGCACCCTTCGCCGTCGGCTGGAATCGATTTGGCCAGGTCGGTGCAGACTTCGAGTAGCGCCGCGCGGAACGTGTCGACCGCCGCGCCGGTTAGTGGCCCGCCGCCGGCGGCCCCGCTGGCCAGCAGCAGCACCGTGTCGTTGGTGCTCATGTGGCCGTCCACGCTGATGCAGTTGAATGTTTCGTCGGCGACGGATTTAAGCAGCGACTGGGCGACGTTCGGCGTCAAAGCCGCGTCGGTCATCACCACGGAGAGCATGGTGGCCATGCGAGGGCCGATCATCGCCGCTCCTTTGGCCATGCCGGTGATCTGCATCTTCTTGCCGTCGATCGTCAGTGTGCGCCCCGAAACCTTGTGGACCGTGTCGGTGGTCAACATGCCTCGGGCGGCGAGCAGGAACGACTCTTCATCCCGTCCCAGTTGTCGGGAAGTGACGCGGATCCCTTCGGCGATCTTCTCCAGCGGCAAAAAGTGGCCGATCACGCCGGTCGAGAGCACCAGGGCTTGAGTGGCTTCCGCGCCGCAGGCGGCGGCGGCCATGGCGGCCATCTGTTTGGCGTCGGCCAGACCGCGATCCCCTGTGCAGGCGTTCGCATTGCCGGAGTTGATCACCACCAGACGAATCCGGTCGCTGGGGGTGCGGCTGCGATCCAGGGCCACCGGGGCAGCGTGAACCAGGTTTTGCGTGTACACGCCGGCCGCCACCGCGGGTGCGTCGCACACGATCAGGCTGAGGTCCGGCTTGGTCGGATTCCGTTTGATGCCGCAATGAGTGCCGGACGCACGAAAGCCTTGAGGTAGTTCAGGTGTCATGGATGTGCGTGGCGACCTCCAGCAGGGCCGAGTGGGTGGTTATCGAGGTACAACGAGTTGGACGTGTAAGAAGTACTACAGCGCCGTGGTTTCCGGAAACCCAAACATCAGGTTGAAGTTCTGCACCGCCGCGCCGGCGGCTCCCTTGATCAGATTGTCGAGGCAACTGATGGTCAACACCCGGCCGCGGACCAGCCGCACCGTGACGTCGCAGTAGTTGGTATCGGTTGTGTCCTTGGTCGCCGGCAGGTGGTCGACCACGCGGACGAACGGCTCGTTCTTGTACGCTTCGCGCAGCGTGTCGAACAATTGCTGCTCGGTGACTGACCCGCGGGGGCGGCTGTAAGCGGTCGTCAGGATGCCGCGGTCCATGGGCACCAGGTGCGGCGTGAACAGCACGCTGATCGGCCGGCCCGCCGCCTTGGAGAGGATTTGTTCGATCTCTGGCGTATGCCGATGCCGGCCGACGTTGTACGCCGCGATGCTCTCGTTGCATTCTGGATAATGCGTGGTGAGCTTGGGACTGCGACCCGCGCCGGATACGCCGCTTTTGGAGTCGAGGATCAAATCGTCCGCCTCAATGACGCCTGCCTTGAGCAGTGGTCCTAGCGCGAGGATCGCCGAAGTCGGATAACAGCCAGGATTCGCCACCAGGGCCGCCGGGCG
>JAIOQB010000158.1 GCA_021413585.1 Planctomycetia bacterium | reverse complement strand
GTGGGCGGCAAACGCGGCCACCTGGGCGTTCCACATCGTGTGGTCGAGTGGAAAACCGTGGACCAGCAGCAGCGGGACGCCGGTTCCTTCGTCGGCTGCGTTTAAGCGTGCGCCGTTGATGTCGATGGAGATCATGTTCTGATTACCTTGCCTGAGCTAGGCGCATTCTGAATGCGCGGGTGTCTGGGGCAACGCCCCAGTTCATTCGACGTGATCCGCGGCGGCTAGCCCCACATGCGGAACGCCCATTGCGTGATCAGTGCCGCCACGACCAGCCAGCTTACCAGCGCCACCGTCAATGGCCGATGCTTGAATTCGCCTCGGCCGTTTCGCAACCGGAAAATTTGCACCACATGAAACGGCACTTGGTAAGCCACGAGGGCAAACATCAACGGCCCCGCCGGATTGAACTGCCAGGCGCGAATGAACTGGCCGTGCGCCAGCGCGACGAACGAGCGCGTCAACCCACAGCCGGGGCAATCGAACCCCAGCACGCGGTGCCAGATGCACATCCCCGGCAGCGTGCCCACCAATGGGAGCGTCACCAGTCCGCCGGCCGACAAGTGCATGACCGCCGCCAGCAGCAGAATGCCCGCGGCGCCGCACGCCATCAATGCGTGGTAGCCAATGCGCGTATTGGAAGTGGCAATCGCTGGAGCAGGGGAGGGGAGCCCGGTCGGCTGTTCGAGCGTGGCGGTGCTATCGGGCGAGGAGGAAAGCATAGTGACTGCCCGAAAATGTGATGCGCCGAGAGGAGCATGGATCAATGACGAATGTCGAAGCACGAATGAGGAAGAAAACGTACGCAGCTCCTCCCTTCGTCATTCGAGCTTAGACATTAGGCATTGGCCGATGCTACGGCTTCGCCTTCTCGGCCGCCTTCTTCTTCGACTCCGCCAGCGCCGTCTTGAACTTCTCAAGCTGCCGCTTGATTAGCCCCGAGTTCGGCTCCAGCCGCACTGCTTCGCTCTGATTCCGCACCGCCGCCTCGTAATCGCCGCTGGCAAAGTAGCAGCGGGCCAGCGTGTCGAGGTAGCCGGCCGATCCGGGCTTGATTTCCAGCGATTTTTGCGAGGCCTTGATCGCCTCGGCGGCCGCGGCCTTGTCCGCCTCGCCCAACGAATTGCCCAAGAGCCACGCCAACTGGTTGTAGCCGGTCGGCGAGTCGGGGGTTTCCTGGATTTCGCGGCGATAGATGTCGGCCGCGGTTTTGATACGGCGGATCGTTTGCTGCCGGCGGGCTTCGGTCTGGTTCGGCAGCCGATACATGGCGATCAGCACGTCGGCGTCGGTGGCGTCGTTGGCGATCGCCTGGTCGAGCAGCTCGATCTGGCGGGCCGTTTTGCCGTCCAGCCGCGCCTGCTCGGAAAAGAAATAGTACATCCGCGAACGGATCGAACCCGGCTCGCGGCCGCCCTGCCGCAGCAGTTGCCCCAGCGCCGGTTGGGCGTCGATCAACTTGACCAACTCCTCGACCGCCTTGCCCGCCTCGTCCTCTTTACCCTGATCGTGGTGCATCTCGGAAAGCAGGATGTACGACTGCAATACCATCTCGTTGCCCGGCGGGCCGATGGCGATCACGCGGCGGAACTCCGGCTCGGCCCAGCGAAACAAGCCCCGCTCCTGCAACTGATACGCCACGCGAAGGTGTACGATCAACTCGTCCCCTTCCAGGGCCAGCGCCTTGGCGGCGATCTCTTTCGCCAGCGCTTCCTTCCCCTGCGCGAAGCGGGCTTCCGCCAGCGTGTACATCAGCATCGGGTTTTGCTCGAACGTGTGGCCAAACCGCGAGGCCACTTCGTCGATCGCTCCCCAGGCTTTCTTTTGCGACAGCCACTCGACCAGCCGGGTGACACTCTTCTCCTGGCCCGATTCGAGCGGCACGAGTTGTCGCATTACTTTTTGGGCCTCGTCGTGCTGGCCGACTTCTTCGAGCATGTCGACTTCGCGCCGCAGCAATTCGCCGACGATCTCGCGGCTGGTCAGCCGAGGGGAATTGACGAGCGTCTGCTGCTCGGCGTCGACCTGGCGCTTCCAGTCGGCCAGTGCGGCGGCTGAATCGTTGCGGTGGCGCAGTTGGGTGCGCACCCATTCGGCGCCGGTGCGATGGGTGTTCGCCAGGCCCCCCATAATCAGCGCCGTGCGGCTATCCCACGTTTCGGTCCCGCTGGGATTGGGCAAGCCGAGGATCAGCAGGGCGGCCCGCTTCGACAGCGCGTGCGAGCGTTCGTAGCGGATGACGCGGCAGAGGACTTCGATTTCGGCGGCGCCGCCGGTGCGGCTGAGTTCCTGGATCGTCTCGCCGCGGCCGTCTTCTTCCAGGTCGTCGTAGTTCTTCAACAGCGCCTTGATCCGCGCGGGGTCTTTGTCGGTGGTCCACTCGACCTTGATCGAGCCCAGCAGGAAGCGTGCCCTCATGGCGATTTCGATGTCGTCGTTTTCCAGCGCCGTGGTCAGGGCGTCGAGCGCCGGCGGGCCGATCCGCTGCAGCTCGCTTTGGGCCCTTTCGCGGACGACGAACTGCGGATCGCCCAACTGCGCGATCAACTCAGCAATGCGGGCGGCCAGGGCCTCGGGTTTTTCCGGCGCGTCGGCGGCCGGTTTCTTATCGGCAGAGGCGCTCGGATCGGCCGGCTTTGGAGTGGAGTCGGCGGAGAAGGCCACGGCCGGTGCGATGGCCAAGACGGCAGCGAACAAGATGGCGGCTGCTCGATGGCGTGAGTTAGCCAGCCAAGCGTCAACCAACGACAACTTACGATGCGACATGCGACAGTCCGAATACGCCATCAGAACACCTCACGTCCGGCCAGAGTTGCGACACCTTCTAAGCATACTCCAGCCGCCCTCGACCGGGCAAGGAAGCGGGGGCCACCTTGCGGGTTCGCGGCCGCAATTAGCCGCAAAATAGTGGCCACGAAAGGAGTCGCCACAAAACCGCACAAAAAGCACAAAAAAGAAAGTAAGGACAAGGCAAGTCGAGTGGATTCGTTGCAACTAAACGTCCGCGGGCGTAAACCCCGCGGCTCATGGTTCGATGAGATGTGAGTCTCTTCTTTTTGTGTTTTTTGTGCCTTTTCGTGGCTAAGAAAAATTGTGGCTGCCTAGTGTTGGGCGGCGGCGCCAGTCGCCGGTTCGGCGAGAAACTTCTCGATCGCGCGGTCCAGGTTGGCGGGGCCGAGCAGTTCGTCGGTGGGGCCGGGGCCTGGCGTGTCGTGGCGCACGCCGGCGCGGTCGAACAGAATGTAATACGGCAACGCGCCGCTTTGGATGTCGAACGCCGCGTAACTCTGCTGCGAGCTGCCGTAGCGGCTCACCAGATTGTCGAACGTCGCATGCTGCTTGCTGAGAAAGGCCAACACGGCGGCCGAGTCGTCCGGTTCATTGAACGACAGCGACACCACCACCAGCCCTTGCGGGCGATACTTTTCGCCCAGCGCCACCGTGTGCGGAAACTGCTTCATGCACGGTGGGCACCAGGTGGCCCAGCAATCGACCAGCACCACTTGGCCGCGATGCTTGGTGACCAGGGCCGCGAGATCCTTTTCGTCGGCGGGGCGCAGAGTGACCGCGGTGTTGCTGGGGGGCGGAGTGGCCGGCGTCGTCGTGGCCGGCGGATCGCAGCCTGTTGTCACGAATGCGAGCAACAAGGTTAAACACGACAGGGCAGATCGCATTGGCAAAGGCTCTGCGAAGTCGGGTGCGTCAATAACTCACTAGCCCGAAGCGTAAGCGAGGAGGAGCGGCTCTCCGTCCCTCGCTTACGCTTCGGGCTAGTGTCGCACATCGACGGTTTACTGATAATGAATCCCACACCCAAACTGGCGGGTTTCCAACTCGGGCGGCGCGTTGCCGGCCAACAGCGCGGTCAGGGCGTCGCTCAGGTAGTGGCGCTTCACTTTCGTGTCGCTCATGTTGTCGTCGATCGCGCCCATGTAGGCCACCTTGCGGTTGGCGTCGAGAATGAACACATGCGGCGTGCAGGTGGCGCCGTAGTTGCGGCCCGATTGCTGCGCCTCGTCGTACAGATACGGAAAGTTGAACTGTTTTTGCGAGGCTCGCTCTTTCATTGCCGCCAGGTTGTTGTCCTCGCCCGGGTTGCAATTGATGGCCACCAGTTGCACGCCCTTCGGCGAGAATTCCTTTTGCAGCGCCACCAGCCGGTCTTCGTAGGCGATCGCCACAGGGCAGGTGTTCGTGGTGAAGATCACCACCAGCAGCTTGGCGTCCTTATAGTCGGCCAGGGAGTGCGACTTGCCGTCGGTGCCGGGCAGGTCCTTCCACGCCGAAGGGGCGGCGCCGACTTCGAGCTTCTTATTGAACTTGGCCGCGGCCAGAGCGGCCGACGCACAACCGGCGGCCACGAAGGCCACGAGCGCTAAAGAGAGGTACTTGCGAGTCATCGCGGATTCCTCCTGAAAGTTTGCCACTTCAACGTGCCACAAGAAAATTTTCTTGCCACGAAAAACACAAAAATCACAAAAGGTCACGGCGCGGTTCAGCCGTAACCAGGATGCCGACTTACGCTATCGCGAAAACGCGAAAGGGCGAAAACGCGAAAAAACTTGTGGGGAAACTATGAACGTAGCGGGGTGCAAAGACTTTGTTTTCGTGCTTTCGCTCTTTCGCGTTTTCGCGATCCGTCCTCACTTTGCGTCACTTCTTCTTTTTGCCTTTGCCCCGCTCGTCACCGTCCTTTTTATGCTCGTCGTCTTGTGGGCCGTCCTGATCTTCCATTTCCTGGATGTAGCGTCGCAGCCGCTCGACCTCGTCGGTGACGTGGCGGATTTTGAGCATGTTCTCGACGCGCTTGACCAGCTCCACCTTGTTCACCGGCTTGCTGAGGAAGTCGTCGGTCCCCACCGCCACGGCCCGTTCGATGTCGCCCAGTTCATTGAGCGCCGTGACCATCAGCACCATGATCTTGCGCGTCTTCGGATCCTGCTTGAGCTTCTCGCAGACTTCAAAGCCCGAGAGCCGCGGCATCATCACGTCCAGCAGAATCACGTCGGGCTTGAACGACGCCACCTGGTCCAGCGTCTGCTGGCCGTCGGAGGCGATGGCGATCTCGCAGTCGATGTCCCCCAGGTAGGCTTCGAGCAGCTCCACGTTCGGCTGGTTGTCGTCGGCGATCAGAATCTTACTGCGCTGGGGCATGGATGCTTTCGCCATAGGAAAAACGCGAGGCCACGCCCCGCCGCTATTCGCTGAATTAAGTGTTCTTACAATCGCCGATCAACAATCGAAAATCGCAAATCTAAACCGCCGCACTCTCCGCCGCCGGCACCGGAAAACTCTCGCACAACTCCGACACCTGGCGGCGAATCCGCTCCGATAGCGCCGCGTCGTCCACTGCTTTTAGCGCAGAGAGCATCCAGCCGCCGATGGTTTTCATCTCGGCCGTGCCCATGCCGCGCGTGGTGAGCGCGGGCGTGCCGACGCGGATGCCGCTGGGGTCCATCGGCTTCCGCTCGTCGTAGGGGATCATGTTCATGTTGACCGTGATGCCGCAGCGTCCCAGCGCGGCCTCGGCCGGCTTGCCGCTGATGCCCAGCGTGGTGACGTCCACCAGCATCAGGTGGTTGTCCGTGCCGCCGCTGATCAGCCGCAGGCCACCGGCGGAAAGCGTGTCGGCCAAGGCTTTCGCATTGTCGATCACCGCCTGGGCATAACGCTTGAAGTCCGGCCGCATCGCCTCGGCAAAGCAGATCGCCTTGGCCGCCACGATGTGCATCAGCGGCCCACCCTGGATGCCGGGGAACACGCTCCGGTCGAGGTCCTTGGCGTGCTCCGCCTTGCACATCGCCAGGCCGCTGCGCGGGCCGCGGAGCGTCTTGTGCGTGGTGCTGGTCACAAAGTCGGCCACGGGCACCGGGTTGTCGTGCAACCCTGCGGCAACCAGGCCGGCGTAGTGGGCCATATCGACGAACAGTTTCGCGCCGACCTCGGCCGCGATCTCGGCAAACTTGCCGTGCGGGATCTCGCGAGGGTAGGCACTGGCCCCGGCGACGATCAGCTTCGGCCGATGCTCGCGGGCCAGCCGGGCGATCTGGTCGAAGTCGAGCCGGTGATTCGTCCGATCCACCCCGTAGCTGATGAAGTGGTACAACTGGCCGGAGACGTTGAGTTTCATGCCGTGCGTCAGATGGCCGCCGTGGGCGAGATCCAGGCCCAGCACGGTGTCGCCCGGTTTCACGGCCGTCATATAGACGGCCATGTTGGCCTGGCTGCCGGAGTGGGGTTGGACGTTGGCGTGCTCGGCGCCGAAGAGCTGCCGAGCCCGATCGCGGGCCAGGGTTTCGATGACGTCGACGTTCTCGCAGCCCCCGTAGTAGCGGCGGCCGGGGTAACCCTCGGCGTATTTATTGGTCAACACGCTGCCGGCGGCCTGCATGATGGCCGGGCTGGTGTAGTTTTCGCTGGCGATCATCTCCAGGCCATCCTCCTGCCGCTTGATTTCAGCGGCAATCGCGGCCCAGACTTCGGGGTCTTGGTGGTCAATCACGTTCATGAAGGGGTGGAAGGAATGGAGGATGGTGGACGGAGGATGTGCGATATGCGATTTTTGATTTGCGATTGAAACGCGGGCTGGCCCGCCCCAGGCCGCGGCTCACAGCTCAAAGCCGACAGCCCAACGCCCTTCAATTGTCGTTCCCCTAGCCGCGGATTGTCAATTGGCTCGCCTTTTGCCGGGGAATTCCGGGCGGCGGCCAGCCGCGGCGGAATAATCGGCGTGGGATAATCACTACGTTGGCCAAGACCCAATTGATCGCTGTGGCGAACAATTGGCCGCTCAATAAGATCTCCTTCTGTGGCATTCCCCTTGTCCCCTAACTGCCGCACTCCCGGCCGCTCTACTTGCCGTATTCCAGGTAGAATTGCCCCGCTACGATAGGGGGCGGGAATTGCAGCCACGCTAGGCGGATCTTTCTCAAGTGCGGGTTTTTAGATGGATGGATATCCTGGCATAGACGTCGACCTCGTGATTTTCGGTGGCGGCTGCGCGGGTCTGTGGCTCGTGGACGAGTTGCGGCGGCGGGGGCTGCGAGTGGTGCTGTTGGAGGCGGCCCGATTAGGGAGTGGCCAAACCGCCGGTGCCCAGGGGATCTTGCACGGCGGCTTCAAGTACTCGCTCGGCGGCATTCTGGCCCCCTCGGCGCGCATGGTTCGCGACATGCCGGCGGTGTGGCAGGCCTCGATGATCGGTCAGGCCGAGCCGAATCTGGTCGCGATGAGGCTGCGGAGCCAATGCTGCTACCTGTGGCGCAGCCAGTCGCTGCTCTCCTGGGCAGGGATCCTGGGGGCGGCGGCCGGGCTGAATGTGAAGCCGGTTCCTGTCGCCGTCGACGAATGTCCGCAGCCGCTGGCTCATTGCCCGGGACCAATCTACCGTCTCGACGAAACGGTGATCGATCCGGTCAGCTTTATCCAGGTGATGTTGGAAAGGAATCGCGGATTGGTCTGGAAGATCGACCCGGGCGCGGGATTGGAGTTTGAGCGGCTTGAGCCTGGGGAGATTGGCGGGCAGGTCAAGTCGGTGCTGATTCAGAATCCTGATACCGGAGAGCGACTGCGGTTATCGGCCGCGTCGTTCGTTCTGGCGGCCGGTGAAGGGAATGAAGGCTTGCGCGAGCAATTGGGACTGCCGACCCCGATGACTCAACTGCGGCCGTTGCGCGTGGCTCTGCTGCGAGGTGCGCTGCCGCAACTGAACGGGCATTGCGTGGAAGGGGTAAAGCCCAAGATCACGATCACCGCGGATATCGACGCGGCGGGCCGGGCCGTCTGGCAGTTGGGGGGCCAGATTGCCGAAGATGGTGTGCGGATGGAGCCGCTAAGATTTATTGAGCACGCGCGGCGCGAGTTGGCCCATGTGCTGCCCGGCTGGCAATGTCCGGCGGTGGAGTGGGCCACGTACTGCGTCAACCGGGCGGAGCGGATGGTGCCCGACGTCGTATTGCCGGACGACGTGCAAATCATTCGCGAAATGAATATCCTGACCGTCTGGCCGACGAAGCTGGTGCTGGCGCCCCGCTTGGCCCAACGCGTGGCGAGCCTCCTCAACCTGCCGGCACTCGATTCATCTCCTTCCGAAACCACCCAATGGCAGGCGACCGCGGCAAACTTCAACTGGCCGGCGCCGAAAGTCGCCTTGCCGCCGTGGGAGCGAGAGCAAACATGGATGACAGACGTTTAGGCCGCCGCCGTTTAGGTCGCCGAGGTCCGCTGGTGAGCCCGATCGGATTCGGCGCGTTCAAAATCGGACGCAACCAGAACACTAAGTACGGCGCGGAGTATGAATTGCCCGACGACCGTGCCGTGGCGCAGTTGCTCAACAGCCTGCTCGACCTGGGCATCAACTACATCGACACCGCGCCGGCCTACGGCCTGAGCGAAGCACGAATCGGCGCCGCTATTGGACATCGGCGGCACGAATTCACGTTGTCGACCAAAGTCGGCGAGACCTTCGCCAACGGCGCCTCCGCGTTTGATTTTTCGCGCGCCGCCATCGAAAGCAGCGTCCACGCCAGCCTCCAGCGATTGAAATGCGAGGCCGTGGATTTTGTGTTCATTCATTCCAACGGCGACGACATGCAGATCCTCGACCACACGGACGCCGTGCCGACGCTGCTGGATCTCCGCGCCGCCGGCCTGGTCAAGGGGATCGGCCTGTCAGGCAAAACCGTGGCCGGCGCCCAGGCGGCACTCCGCTGGGCCGACGCCATCATGGTGGAATATCACCTCGACGATCAAACCCATGAATCGGTCATCGCCGAAGCGGCGGCCAATGGCGTAGGGGTCGTCATCAAGAAAGGTCTCTCCGCCGGCAAGCTGCCCACCGCCGACGCAATCCGTTTTGTGCTGGCGAATAAAAACGTATCGAGCCTGATCGTGGGGTCGTTGAGTGCCGAGCACATGAGTGAGAACCTGGCGATGGTTCGTGAGCTTTAGATGGGACTTAAGAACCGGCAGCCGGTGCGATCCGTCGAGTCGACGAGTCGACGATCCTTTACCTGTCGGAATTTGATTAGCCGGTAGGATGGCGGCGGGTTGTCAATTTCCTACCCAATAGATGAAGTACCGCGATATGCGGAAATTCGCTTGGATTTCCCCTTTGACGAGGGTAAATTCAAGCCGTAAGCATTTCTATCCGCGTTGGGAACACCATATGTCCAAGCTGGACCATCGTCGCCTAGCTTTTGTTATCGCAACCATTGTTGTGGCGTCTGTCCCCGCAATCGCCCGCGCAGATGAAGCAGCAGGTTCAGTTTCCCTTCGCGAGATCATGCGGCATGGCGACCTCGCCACACGAGTGGTATTCAGTCCGAACGGGCGAGGCATATTGAGCGTTGGCGGTCCTGAATCCGTTCGACTTTGGCTTACGGCGACAGGCAAGCAGGTGCGCGATCCTTTGCGATTTGGCGACCACGCGGCATGCGTTGCGGTTAGCAAGGATTGCAAAAAACTAGTGGTGCGTCAGCCCATTGCCGGCAAGCCCGGTGGATTGGCGACAAAGTCCGTGTTCCGTCTCTGGGATGTGGCGAGTGACAAGCCTTTTGGGGATGCGTTGGAGCACCCCAGCTTTGACGCCAAGGCGGAGTTCAGTCCCGACGGGCGGTTTGTCCTCACGTCCTGCGATTCTTGCTACACCTTTCGAATATGGGACGCCTCCAACGGCAAGCTCCTTTTTGACTCTAAGTTGCATCCGTTTCGCGGCGCTGCATTCAGCCCGGATTCGCGCACGCTGTTGATAATCGGCAACGACAATGCCGAGTTGTGGGATTTGGCGACGAATACCGTTCGTTGCAAGCTGACGGCGCGCATCAGCCGTGCGGTATTCAGCCCCGACAGTCGTCTCGTCGCCACTTCAGGAGGTGAACCGGTTGCTCGATTGTGGGATGCCACTACTGGAAAAGAATTGCCGATCCAGATTGGAAACAAGTCCGAGGTATTCTTGATATACGCGATCGCTTTTAATCCCAATGGAAAGTCGCTCGTTACGACGAGCAATAGCCGGGTAGCCCAATTCTGGGACTTGACCACGGGAAAACCACTTGGCAAACCGATGCAGCACAAAGCCATGATCAAATGTCTGGAGTTCAGTCCCGATGGCCGCCTGCTGCTGACTGGGTGTGAGGATTTCGATACGGCCGCCCGATTATGGGACACCGCCACAGGAGCGCCTGTCGGCAGACCCATGAATCACACACGGTCGGTCACTTGTGCGGCGTTCAGTCCTGATGGACGCTTGATCGCCACGACCAGTTACGACGGGTTCGTCAACCTTTGGGACGCCGCGACTGGCCAGTCTTTGTGCAAGGCGCCGCGAGCCGCACACAACATCACCGATCTGGCAATAAGCCCCGACGGGCGGTCGATCCTGACGGCGGGCAGTGATGGCATTGCCCAATTGTGGGACCTGCAAACTGGCAAGCCATTGGGCAAGCCAATGCGCCACGTGGGTCCGATCACAAACGCCGCGTTTAACCCTGACGGAAAATCGGTTGTTACAGGAGGTATGGATAACACGTTGCGAATATGGGACGCCCATACCGGCAAGGCACAGAACGTCATTCGCCACAAAGGGACCGTCCATTTGTTCACCCAAAGCGCGGATGGCAAAGCCATTGCGACTTTCAGTGGAGATAATTCGGAGAGTTCCATGCGAATACAAGTGTGGGACGTCAGCACCGGACTCCCACGCGGTCAAGTCATTGATTATGGGGATGGTATTAGGGGTTTGTCACTTAGCTCTGGCGGAGACTTCCTGGCTACAGCTGGATTGAACCGCCGTGCTGCAATCTGGAAAAATGTAAAAGGAAATTGGCAGGCGAGAGAGTTAACGATAGATACTGTCGCTTCCGTGACCTTTGTCGAAGATGGCCACGCAGTGATTGCGGCTGGAAAGATGGGATTTCCGCAAAAGTGGGACGTAACAACGGGCAAACTTGTGTCGCCACGCGCACCACTTAGCCTCGGTGAGCGATTTCAAGAAAAAGTGGAAGTTAGCCGCGACGGAAAGCGCATCCTAGTCGGCGGCAATGATAACTTGTGTCGTGTCTGGGACGCCACAACCTTCAAGCCGGTGGGCGATTTCGTTAGGCCCGCAGGCGGCACAGTTAGAGCTACGTTAGATCCTACCGGTGAAACTGTGTTGACTACCGTCATCAACACGATTCGTGGCAAATCACAACGTTCTGAGCGCGAGGAATACACTTTGGCATTATGGGACGCGGTTTCCAACAAACCGATTTGGCAGCCCATTCAGCACGATGGCGCCATTGCAGGCACTCTGTTTACTCCAGACGGAAAGTTGATTGTTTCGGCCTGCGGTGACACGGTATATGTCTGGGATGCCAAGACTGGGAAAGCAACTGGCCAGACAATTAGAAACGAAGTGACTGCAAGTCAATAAAAGAGCTACTTTGCAGAAGAAGAAGTCATGTTCTACAGCGCCCTGCGTATCCGCCGCGGCCCGCGCCCGCCGGCGCGGATTTGGGGGGGCGGGGGCTTGGGTGCCGCGGGGGGCGCGTTGGGGTCGAAGGTGGCGGCGGTGCCGTCGGGGCCGCGCTGGCTGGGCGGCGGCAGGGGCTGGCCGACTGCTTCGTAGTCGGGGAATTCGTCCCGCTTGAGCATGCGGTTGATCCGCATCTCGATCTTCGTCAGCTCGCTCCCTTCCTCGGGTGTGACGAACGTGTACGCCACTCCTTCGGCGATGCCCTGCTTCGACATCCGGCCGGTGCGGCCGACGCGGTGCACGTAGTCATCGCAGAACTGGGGAATGTCGTAATTGATGATGTGCGAGATGCCGCTGACGTCGATGCCGCGGCCCACTACGTCGGTCGCCACCAGGATCCGGATCGAGCCGTCGCGAAAGCCGGCCATCACCCTGTCTCGCCCCGATTGCGGCAGGTCGCCATGGATGCAGCCGACTTCCTTCAGCCGCTTGGAGAGCCGCAGGCCCACCTTGTCGGTGCCGCGCTTGGTGCGGCAGAACACAATCGCCTGCTTGGGCTGCTCGCGCGCCAGCAGCCGCTCCAGCAGGCCGAACTTGCGGTCCGCCCCGACGGTGAAATAAAACTGCTCGATCGTGTCGCCGGAGATTTCCTTGGGAGAAAAGTTCATCGATTCCGGATTTTGCATGTAGCGCTGGGCCAGCCGCTCGACCGGCGGCGGCACCGTGGCGCTTAACAGCAGCGTCTGCCGGTCGCGAGGGCAGCGGCGCAGAATCTTTTCAATGTCGGGGCGGAAGCCGATGTCGAGCATCCGGTCCGCTTCGTCCAACACGACGCACTTTAAATTTTCCAGCTTCAGCGTGCCGCGGCTGAGGTGATCGAGGACGCGGCCGGGGGTACCAACGACTACTTCCGCCCCGCGCTGCAGCTTTTCGATCTGGCCGCGGATCGGCTTGCCGCCGTACACCGCCACGGTGTGCATCCGCCGGCCGTGGGCCAGCTTGACGAACTCGCCGCGCACCTGCACGGCCAACTCGCGGGTCGGCACCATCACCAAGGCCTGCGGGCCGAGGCGACTGTCGAGCGCGAGGCGTTCCAGGATCGGAATGGCGAACGCGGCGGTCTTGCCGGTGCCGGTGCGGGCCTGGCCCATCACGTCGACGCCCGCCAACGCGCGGGGGATCAATCCGGCTTGCACGGGGGTGGGTGCTTGATACTCGGCCTTCTCCAGTGACTCGAGCATGGCGCTCGAGAGTCCCAGGTCGGCGAAGGTTGGTTCGGCAGCTTCTGTGGTGTTCGACACGCTCGTTGTGGAGTTCCGGTTAGAGATGCCAACCTGGCAGGAGGGCGGGATGTGGCGCAACGCGACGATGCCAATGCAAATGGTGCAGTGACAGTGAGCGGCGCCGAAACAACCTGCGGGGAAGCCCCACGCCGCTGCCAGCCGCCTTGGTGTCGACCGGCACTTCATGCAAAGGTAACTGGCGGAATGACTTTCGTCAACGTGAGGTGGGCCGTTTCAGGGCCGATTGGCGGGGATTTTGAGTCGATTGTGGATGGATATGGGGCGATGCGGCAGTGGGAGAGGCAGGAAGCAGTGAGCATTGGAAGTTAGCCGCCGCTGCCCCAGCGGCGCGAGAGTGCGAGCCGCGTTTCCGCGGGGACTAGCTGGAGAGGCCGATCACCAATGCGACCCCCGTGCGGAGCCCGGGGCTATGAGAAGCGACAGGCCGGCTCCGCCCCCTGTTGCCAGAGAGCGGGCCGGCCTGAATCGTTGGTCGCATCGAACGAGGAAGCGCTGCTTCCTCGATAGACTACTTCTTCTTCGCCGGCTTGGTCGCCTTCTTCTTGGTCGACTTCGCAATGGTGGCCTTGGCCGGCTTCTTGGTGGTCTTTGCCTTCATAACATTTCTCCTGACCAGATTGGTCGGTTGGATGCCCGGCGTTGGGATGACTCGCTCCCCCCCGGGCATCCGTACGGGGAAGCTTGTATGGTGTGCGGATTCGCGTGGCGTTGTTGACCACACTGCGAGTCACCGCGCTGGTGACCTCCGCCAATTGGCTTCTACCAATGCTGATTGAAACACCAACGGCCCATGTTCGTCAAGATGAGTTTTGAATTCGAGCGGAGTTTTTGTCATCGAGCAGCATGCGATCCGCCGCGCGATGTGGTCCCTTCAGCAACTCTCGCTCAGTGCTCGCAGAACAAATTTGAACAGGAGGTAACGGAGGGAACAGAGAGGCGGATGAGGTGTCGGAAATTCCATCTGTTTGAAACCACGGCGGGCTGGATCATGGAATCGCACCCAGCGCTTGTGATATCCTGACGGGTGCCATGACCGACCCCTCGATCGACCCCCTGTTGGCCCAGCTCGCTGCGACCGGATTGCCGCCGGCTGAGCTTCGCAACTGTTCGCCCGAGGATTTGGCCGCAGCGTATCGCCGGCTGGGGCCTGAGAACCGCGTGCGGCATCACTTGCTGGCCGCATTGGCGGAGGGGGATGCCGCCGCCTTGGCCCAGTTCGCGGAGTTGATTGCGACCGATCCACCCCGCCGGACCGAAGAGGTGTTGCCCGCGTTCGCGCCGCTGTTCCGCCGCCGCGATCTGGATGAAAAAGCCTTATTTCCCCGGCTTTTAGAGGGTTTGGAAGCACCCGTGGTGGCGGCAGCAATCCTCGATTTGGCGAACCATCTGACCCGCCGCGGTGGGCTCGCCGCGCATCCGGCGGCCGAACGAACCGCCGCCCTGGCCGGCCTGCTGTCGGCCGTCACGCAGCGACTGGCAATGCTGCAGGAGCAAGCGGCCAACGACGCCGCCAAGCCAGCCGAGACCACGCCGGCGGCGCGCGAGGAGGCGGCCCGGCAGGTGAGCGATTCGACCGCCCTGTGCGTGGCGCTGTGCGATGCGTTGGCGCTGATCGGTGATCGATCCGTGGCGGGCAAGATCCGCCCCGTGCTGGACCTGGCCCATCGGCGGCTGCGGACCGAAGCGGCCTGGGCATTGGCCCGGCTGCGCGCTGACGAAGGGGAAGACGACGAAGGGGTTGACGCGTTGGTGCAACTCACCGCCGAGCCGATCGCGCGATTGCGGGCGATCCACTATCTGGAAGAACTCGGCCTGTCGGACCGCATCCCAGCCGAGCAGGCCACGCCGCTGGCCAGGGCAGAAGCAGAGCTAGGCTGCTGGCTTGCTGAGCCGGCCCAGTTCGGCTTCCCGCCGCAGCGGCTGGAACTGGTCGACCAGCGGCGGCTGTATTGGCCCGGCTACGACGAGCCGCAGGAGTGCTTCCTGCTGCGGTATGTGTACCCATTGCGGCAGGCGGAGGTGACCGGCATCGGGCTGGCCGGCCCCGCCACGTTCGCCGTCCGCTGCGACCTGGAGGACATGGGGCCGGAGGACATTTTGGCCCTGTACGCCGGCTCGCAAGTGGAGCATGGGGAGATCGGCCTGGAGCATGGGGATGAAATACCCACCGCCACACGCCGCCGCGCGGAGGGGGACCTCACGGCCGCCGCCGGCAACGACTATGAGAAGCTGGAACTGGTCGCCGTAGGTCGGTTCTTCGACGACCGATTTCCGGTGGCCGCGGCCCTGCGCGGCGGCCGGCCGGGGACAGCAATCGTCGAAGAAGGGCGCCCCCACTGGTACTCCGCCGGCAACGACCGCCGCCCGTTGGGGCCCACCGAAGCGTGGTGGCTGCACATCGGCCGCAAGCTGCTGAGGACGTTCAATGCGGAGGGGGAAGGTTCCCCATAGCCCCGGGCTCTGCCCGGGGGTCGCACTGCCAGTTCGGCTGAAACCCTCTGTCGCTCAAGCGAAGTAGGGGACGCGCAGCGTACCAGTGATTTCGCCGGAATTGGTACGCTGCGCGTACGCTACGGTCCTACCCCTCACTTTCCAGCGTTTGCCTTTTCGGCCAGTTCGCGCATTTGGCGCACGCGGCTGAGTTCCTGGGCGAGGTCATCGGCGCGGCGCGTCGCGTCGTCCGGCGCCCAATTCTTCGTGCTATTGACCTGCCCGCAGTGTGGACAAGCTACCGACGGCCAGGAAAACACCGATCCGTCCGTGGTCACGTTGCCATCCTTATCCACCAGAAACTGCGGCACGCGCACACTGTACAAGAAGGGGTGCTCGCTGGTGGCCAGCTTCCGGCTCGGACACTCTGGATTGGTGCAGGTCCGCGCACTCCAGCACAGTTTGCGGTCGCGGGGATCGACATAGGGTTCTCCTTTGAACCCTGGAGTGGTCACCAAGGTTTCCTCGCCGTCGCGGATGTAGACGTGCGGAAGTGACGACGCCTCCTTGGCGATGGCGGTTGGCTGACGGACGACGAACGTCTCTCCGGGCGAGACCTCCACCACCATCCGGTCGTCGATCAGGGCCACCCCCTGGTGAAATGGGATGGCCGGCCCGCCATCCATGCGCACCGCGATGGCCCGCGCGTCGTCGCGCTGCACTTCCAGCGCAGGCTGATCACGCAGCCGAATCCACGTGCCGGAGGGTGGGGCGGGCGGGGGCGATGGTTTGGGGGGCTTGTTGCGCCTGCACCCCGCGGTCGTCATCGCCAGTAGCGTCGCCAGCAGCACCGCGATCGAAGCGAACTGTCGTGTCATGAGTCTCCCATTCTCACGGTCCTCCCGTCCACTCGCTCATCGCCTGTTGGATCTCCGCTTGCGACAGCACATAGTTGTAAATGCGGACGTCGTCGATCGCGCCCAGATAGAAGTACGAGGAGGCCGCCCCTCCCTCCATGCTGGCCCCCATCCGCAGCGGCATGTCGGGATTGGGGCCGTAAGGAATGGCGGTGGCGGCGCCGACGAGCGAGCCGGCCGCAAAGCTTTGCTTGTCCGCCGTCCAAGTTGTGGCGCCGGTTTTGGTGACCTTGATCGTGGCGGCGGCGTGCTGCCATTGACCGACCACGAAGGCGCCGCCGTACAGGTCGTGCCAGCGCGGCGGCGCAAAACCGTTGCGCCCCGATTGTATTTTTGCTTTGCTTCCTTCGTTTTCCGGCGCGCGGTAGAGAATCCATCCCCGCTCGATCGGCGATACCGCCCGGTTGCACACCAGGCCCCCGTGGTTCGTGGTTCCCCCGACCACCGCCCAGGCATAGGGCTTGTACCAACACATCACCGTCTGGCAGGAACTCTGCAACTCGCCCGAATAGGGGACGTCGAGGTAGTTGGCCCGGTTGAACTCCATGGCGTGTCCGCCGCCGTTGGTGGCAATCGGCGTGGGGCTGCCGACAAAGGCGGTCACGTGGTGCCCGTGGCCGGAAGAATCTTTGCCATAGTCGCTCGTATCGTCGAACGTGTAGTGTGCCACCAGGGCTTTGTCGAGGCTGTCGCAGTCCGCGCCTTGCGGCGTGCTGCCGGTGGTCGTTCCGCCAGTTGTCGAGCCGCCCGTCGAGCCACCTGTCGTCAGGCCACCCGTGGTAGTTCCGCCGCCAGTGGTCGATCCTCCGCCGGTTGTGCCGGGTGGGGCCAGCCCACTGGTGGACGTAGTCGTCGACATCATCGCCAGGTTCGTCAGGCAGTTTGGTTTGTTGAGCGCCGTATCGCGCAGCGGTCGCCACAAATCGTCGTGGATCGAACAGATGCGAGGGTCGATTTCGTCGGTCCGCCGCAACTGCACGGCGCCGCTGACCAGCAGCACGTTGACCTGGTTGCGATGCCGGGGGGCCACCAGGCTGGGCCAATCGTCATTGCCTGCCGGCCCCACCACGTTCGCCACCAGATTCTTGTAGTCCAGCGCGAGAATCTTCAGGCTGTCGCCGCCGAGCATCCGAAACGTCCGGCTATTGAGGCCATAGCTCACGCCGGGGCTGCCACCGCTAGTGGTGGCGGGCGTCAGGTCGTCCGGGCAATGAAGTATTTTCTGGGGAGCGTCCAAGCCGGAGGCGACTTTCGTCGTCCACTGGGCCGGCATCACGGCCACCCGATCGAGTCCGGCTCGCGTCAGCGCCGCGCCGAGTTGATGCAATTGCGAGCCGCATTGTGCCGCTCTGGCCGACGCCCGCGACATGCCGATCGCCGGCAGCAGCAGGGCGATCAAAATGACGATCACCGCGATCACCACCAGCAGTTCCACCAGCGTGAAACCGGCCGTCAGTTTTGCGCGACATAACTTCGCGCGCCGCGACGGAGGAGAATTGATACGCCGGGAGGCGCAGTCAGTGGGCGCGACATGATTGGACACGGTCGATGCTCCCGTCACATTTGAAAGAGAGCCAGCCGGCTGAGCTGGGGATTGGCGTGGTCTTTTTGTCATCGCCTTTGACGTCCCCGCCGTTGTTGCCTCGCGGCAACCGGCGAAAAGCTCACTACCTATCGACACGCGGACCAATGAAGCCGGCTGCCTACTCTGCTCATCATTCCATCCTTCGCATTCCACATTCCGCATTTCTTTCTCTCCCGTCTCCGCCAGACGACAAAACCCACGCCGGTCATGGCACAGCCTGCATCTTGGCCTTGAAAGCCGCCACGGCAGCCTTGGCCCTGGGATTGGGATGGGGCGCAAGCACACCCAGGGCCGTCTGTCGTACGGTCTCGCTCGGATCATTGAGCGCCGCGATCAGCAGGTCGGTAGCTTCAACCGGAGTCTGCTGCAGCGCCTGCACGGTCAGCAACCGCAACTGATCGTCCACGTCCTTGAGCGCCACGGCCAGCGCGGGGACCGCTTTGGGCGTGGGAATCGTCTGAAACCGCGTGGCGGCCAACCGGCGGACCTCGACGTCCGGATTCGACTGCAAGGCCGCAATTATCGCCGCCTCGGATGGATCATCTTTTCGCGTGCCGAGCAGCGTGGCTGCCGCCAGCCGAACCTCAGGGATGGGGTCCGCTAAGGCCTCGGCAATCAAGGCGCTTGCCCGGGGGCCGTCGATTTTCGCAAGCGCCTGTAGTGCTTGGACGCGCAGTGCATCCTCTTCATCCTTGGCCGCCACCGCCAGCGGTTCCAAGGCCGCGGGGTTCGGCAGCCTTGTAAATCTCAATAGCGCAAGCATGCGAACATCGACGCGGGGACTCGACGCCAACGCTTTGAGCATCAGATCGGTGCAGGCCGGCTCGGGACGGCCGATGATCGTCTCCAGAGCGATCCGCCGCACTTCGTCATCCGGATCATCGATCACCTGCGCTACGATCGGGATGATTGCCGGATCGGGCAAGAGGGCCAGGAGCTTGAGCGCTGCGATGCGAGATTCTCTTTCGGGCATGGCCAAAGTTTTCCCCAGGCCGTCGATCGCGCGCGGCGACGGCGTACGCGTAAAGCGCGCTATCGCATGCTCGCGAATTTGCCAATCTGCGTGGCCCAGCAAGGAAATTGCCGCATCATCGCCCGGCGGGCCGGGTACCACGCAAAGGAGTGAAGCCGCC
>JAIOQB010000157.1 GCA_021413585.1 Planctomycetia bacterium | reverse complement strand
CTCGTCGTGGGGCGCGGCGGCGGCAGCCTGGAAGACCTGTGGGCGTTCAACGAGGAAGTGGTGGTGCGGGCGATTCACGGTTCGCGGATCCCGGTGATCTCCGCCGTGGGACACGAAATCGACGTGACGCTTGCCGATCTGGCGGCCGACGTGCGGGCACTCACGCCCAGCGACGCGGCCCTGCGCGTGGCGGTGGATGGAGACGAGTTGGCCGCGGCGCTGTCGCAAGTCGGCCGGCAGATGGCGGCAGCTGTGCGAGCACGATTCGCCGCGGCGCGTGCTCGGCTGGAAGCGGCAGCGGCACGAAGGCCATTGCGGCGGCCGTTCGACACGCTGCACGAGTTTGCCCGCAGGCTCGATGAAATCGACAGCCGGATGCTGCGCGCCGTGCGGCACGACTGGCGACGGGCCGAACAGTTGTCCAACACGCTTTCCGCCCGTCTGGATGCGTTAAGCCCGCTAGCGGTGCTGGAACGGGGATACAGCGTGACCATGACGATTGCCGAGGAGGGCTCTGCCGAGGATGGACAGTTAGTCCGCGATGCGGCAAACTTACGGTCCGGGCAACGGCTGCTGACGCGATTCCACCGGGGGGAAGCGACGAGCCGGGTGGAGTAGGCGTGCCAAGTAGTGAAGTTATAGTACCCATCACGATCCGCGTGATGCGAGTCCTCACGCGGAGCGTGAGGGGTACTTTGAACCGTGGAGAAATCATCGCCGTGGCCAATCACGAATCCAACGCCGCACAGCCAGTCAGCTTCGAGCAGGCCCTGCTCGAACTCGAAACCATCGTCCACGACCTCGACGAAGGCCGGCTGGGGTTGACCGAGGCGCTGGTGCGCTACGAGGCGGGGATCAAGCTGCTCAAGGAGTGCCACACGCTGCTGGCGGCGGCCGAGCGGCGGATTGAATTGCTCAGTGGCGTGGATGCCGAGGGGAACCCGGTGGCGGAGCCGTTTGACGAGGAGGCGGCCGCTACGCTCGAGGAAAAAAGCCGCAATCGCTCCAAGCGGCGCAGCACCACTGCTGTGGAACCGCTCCCAAAACGCCCAGGGCCCCGTAAGTCGGACGTGGACGACGCGGCGGGTCTCTTTTAGAATGAATGGGAGTTGATGGACCGTAGGGGCCAGCCACCCGACCATCAGGCCGCAAACACCACGCCCCGCACGATGCCCACTTCCACCATTCCCACTTCCATCCCTACCCCCGCCATCCCGGCCGCTCTCTCCGAGCATCTGGCCCAGCTTCGCCAATTGGTCAACGGGGCCCTGGCCGAGCGGTCCGAAGCGGCGCCGGGCTGCCCTGCCAGCTTACGCGAGGCAATTAAATATAGCGTGCTAGGCCCCGGCAAGCGGCTGCGGCCGATTCTGGTGTTGCTCGCGGCCGAGGCTTGCGGTTGTAGTCCTGAGCGGGCGCTGCCGGCGGCCTGTGCGGTGGAAATGGTGCATGCCTATTCCCTGGTGCATGACGACCTGCCGGCGATGGACGACGACGACCTGCGCCGCGGGAGGCCCACGTGTCACAAGGTATTTGGCGAGGCGATGGCCATCCTGGCTGGCGACGCGCTGCTGACCCGCGCGTTCGAAGTGCTGGCAACCGAACTCCGTCCGCACGACGTGGCCGCAGCCTGCTGCGCCGCGCTGGCCGCGGCGGCCGGCCCCTGCGGCATGGTGGGCGGGCAGTGCGACGATCTCGACGCCCAGCGGCTCACGGCCATCACCGACCCCGCCGGCCAATTGGCTTTGCTCGAATCGATTCATGCCCGCAAGACGGCGGCGATGATCAACGTCTCGCTGAAGCTCGGCGCGCTGGTGGCCGGGGCGTCGGCCGCGGAGCACGAAGCGCTGCAAGGTTACGGACAACGGCTCGGGCTCGCTTTCCAAATCGTCGACGACCTGTTGGACGTCGGCGGAGACGAAGCGGCCCTGGGCAAGCGGGTGGGCAAGGACATCGATCGGGGCAAGCTGACGTTTCCCGGTTTGTTGGGGGTCGACGCCAGCCGCGCGCAAGCGGCGGAACTGGTGCGGCAGGCGTGCGAGGCGCTCGCTCCGTTGGCGCCGCGCGGAGAGAGGCTTGCCGAATTGGCCCGCTATGTGGTCGAGAGGGATCATTGATGGACCAACGTCTTTCCAAGATCGAATCGCCGCGAGACCTGGTCGGCATGTCGAATGCCGAACTGATGGCCCTGGCCGACGAGATGCGCGAGGCGCTGTGCAATCTGGTCAGCCAGCGTTCGGCCCATTTTTCGTCGAACCTGGGTGTTGTGGAACTTTGCCTGGCATTGCACTCGTCATTCGACTTCAGCCGCGATCGGCTGATCTGGGACACGGGGCACCAGATCTATCCGCACAAGATGATCACGGGCCGCTATCACGAGTTCGGCTCGATCCGCACGAAATCCGGCCTGATGGGTTATCCGAACCCGCAGGAGAGTCCTTACGATCTGTTCATGACGGGGCACGCCGGCTGCAGCCTCTCTACCGTGCTGGGCCTCAAAGCGGGGGACGATCTGCTGCGCCCCGCCGACGGCCGGCACGCGGTGGCGGTGATCGGCGACGGGGCGTTCCCCTCCGGCATCGTCTTCGAAGCGATGAACAACGCCGGCGGCTTGAAGAAAAAACTGCTGGTGGTGCTCAACGACAACAAGATGTCAATCTGCCCGCGCACGGGGGGGCTGGCGGACATGTTCGACCGGATGCGGACCACGCGGTTCTACACCGGCGTGAAGACCGAGGTGGTCAACATGCTCGACAAGGTTCCGATCGTCGGCGAGTCGGTCGAGCGGTTTTTGAGCAATTTTAAGGAGGCGATCAAGGCGGGCCTCCACGGCGGCATGTTGTTTGAAGAACTCGGCTTCCGCTACATCGGACCCATCGACGGGCACGACATCCGCCAGATGCGCAAATATCTAGCCAAGGTGAAGCGGCTCAAGGGGCCCGTGCTGCTGCATGTGGTCACCGAGAAGGGGCACGGCTTCCGCCCCGCCGCCGAGGATCCGGTTTACTTCCACACGCCTGCCCCGTTCACGCGGGCCAATGGGCAACTGGTGCCGATCGCC
>JAIOQB010000156.1 GCA_021413585.1 Planctomycetia bacterium | reverse complement strand
TCACCCAGACTATCTGGACGCACTACCGCCGCTTGTCGGATCGTTCGCCTTCGATCCCCGCTTTCGAGTGTCACAAGCCCGCCCAACGAAACCGCGTTCGGATTGATTGGCGCTCCGACGGTTCCCACCGCAACGGGTATGACCTCCAGCCTCGCGCCGTCGGGCTATTCGATCAGCAATGTTTGATTGATGGGACGAGGCGCGAGCGCAGCGCGAACGGGGCGCGGGCGCGGCACGAACGGGGCGCGAGCGCGACGGTGGGAGTAACGGTGTGAAAAAGTGGTGTGAAAGTGTGAAAACGGGGTGTGAAGGGGGTGAAAGCAGGGTGTGACAGAGTGTTCGCGCTTGAAACCAACCCCTACAGCAACCCATCCATCTCACTGACCAACACATCAAACCGCTTCAATGCCGCCGCCACTGGCTCAGGCTGTTCCATGTCCACGCCGGCGTCTTTGAGCAACTCCAGTGGATATTTTGAGCAGCCGCCTTGGAGGAAGCTCAGGTAGTCGCCCAGTTCCTTCTTGCCGCCGTTGCTGACGCGGTCCGAAAGTGCGATCGCGGCGGAGAGGCCGGTGGCGTACTTGTAGACGTAGAAGCCTCGATAGAAATGCGGGATCCGCAGGCACTCCAAGGGCGAGTTGTCGTCCAGCACTAGCGACGGGCCTAGGTATTTTACCAGCAGCTTGCGGTAGGTCTCGGTCAATGCGTCGAGTGTGAGCGGCTCTCCTGATTCGGCCAGGGCGTGCGTGATTTTCTCGAACTCGGCGAACATCGTCTGGCGATAAATCGTGCCGCGGATTCCGTCCAGTTCGCGGTTGATCAGCACCGCTCGGTCGGCGGGGCGTTTGAGCTTGTCGAGCATGTGCCGCATCAACAACTGCTCGTTGAACGTGCTGGCCACCTCCGCCACGAAGATCGTGTAGTTGTAGTATTGATACGGCTGGTGCCGGGCGGAGTAGAAACTATGCATCGAATGCCCCGCCTCGTGCGCCAGCGTGAATACATGGTCGAGCACTTCGGGCTGATAGTTCATCAGGATGAACGGATCGGCCTCGAACGATCCGCAACTGAACGCGCCGCTGCACTTGCCCTGGTTCGGATAGCGATCGCACCAGCGGCCGCGCAAACCCTTGCCGAGCACCTCGACATATTCGCTCCCCAGCGGCCGCAGCGACTCGATCACCACGTCCACCGCTTCGTCCCAGGTGTGCCGCATCTTCGTCTCGGGCGCCAGCGGCACATAGTGGTCATACAGATGGAACTTTTTGATCTTCAGCACGCGGCTGCGCAGCTCGTAATAACGGTGCAGCGCGGGCAGGTGATCGCTGACGGTGCTGATCAAATTGTCGTAGACCGACGGCGGCACATTGTCCTGGAACAGCGCCCCGGCCAGGGCCCCTTCGTAGCGCCGTGCCCTGGCGTAGTAGACGTCTTTCTGGATCGATCCGGAAAGCGTGGCGGCCAGCGTGTGCTTGTTTTGGGCGAAGCGTTCGTAGTATTTCTCATACGCCTCGCGGCGGACGTTGCGGTCGGGGCTGTGCAGGAAGCGGCTGAACGTGCCGTGCCCCAGTTCCACCTGGCGCCCTTTTTCGTCGCGCACCAGCGGGAACCGCATGTCGGAGTCGTGCAGTTGATGGAACGCGTGATCGGCGGTCTGCGACATTTCCGTCTGCATCGCCAGCAGGCGCTCTTCTTCCATCGAAAGCGTGTGCGGGCGGTAGCGCACCAGCCGATCGATCGCCAGGCGCCAGGGCGCCAGCGACTTCTCCGCCAGGAACTTTTCCAACTGCTTGGCCGGGATGGCGAGAATCTCGGGGCGGATGTAGCTCGACGCCTGCGCCGCCCGGCTGGCGACGCTCATAAACCGTCCATGCATCCGCTGGTAGCGGCTGTCGGTGGAGTCCTCGGTGGTCTTTAGGTGCGCGTAAGTTCCCAGCCGTTCGCCGGCCCGATCGTATTCGGCGTCGAACTTCAGGCAGGCCAGCAACTCGGCGGCCGACTTGCCCAGTTTGCCGCGAAAGCGGTCGAAGCCCACCATCTGCTTTTCCCACTTCTTGAATGCCGTTTCCCAGGCGTCATCGTCGGGAAACAGGCTCTCCAAGTTCCAGCGGTCGCGGGCAGGCACGTCACTCCGCGCGGGCAGCCGCTCCACGCCGCCGCGGCCGGCACGCCCGTTGCGCGCGGCAGTGGTGGTTCGTTTGGCCGAGGTTTTTTTGGTCGTCGCCTTACGCTTCACAGAGGTGGTCATCAGGATTTCTACTTAATGAGTCAGGCACTCGATGGATGTGAAATGATCTCGCACCACGCTTCAGCAACTGGCTACCACTTCAGTAGCGCAGTTCCCCAGGCCAGCCCAGCGCCGAAGCCACTGAGCATGATCAGGCTGCCGCGGCGAATCCGCCCCTCGCGATGGGCCTCGTCCAGCGCAAGGGGGACGCTGGCGGCCGACGTGTTGCCGTATTTGTCGATGTTGACGAGCACTTTGTCGCGCGGCACGCCCAGGTTGTCCGCCGCTCCATACATGATCCGGATGTTGGCCTGGTGCAGTACCAAGAGATCAATGTCGTCGATCGTTTTGTGCGCTTCGGCCAGCACGTCGCGCACCGTTTGTTCGACCAGCCGGATCGCCCATTTGAAGATCGGCCGCCCTTCCATTCGCAGAAACTGTTCCTGGCGATCCAGTCCGGCCAGCGACGTCGGAAACCTGGAGCCTCCCATCTTTCGGCAGAGCAGGTCTTGGCCCGAGCCATCGGCCCCCAGCGTGTACGACACCAGCCCCTGCCCTGGTTCGCCGGCGCCCAGCAGCACGGCGCCGGCTCCGTCGCCGAACAGCGGATACGTTTTCATGTCGGCCGGGTTGGCGATCCGGGAGTTCGTATCGGCGCCAATCACCAGCGCGCGGCGGCTGTTGCCGCTGGCGACGAACTGCATTCCGACAACCAGCGAATACAAAAAGCCCGCGCACGCCGCCTGCACGTCAAACGCCGGGGCGGCAATGCCCAAGCGGTCTTGCACGAGGCAGGCCGTGGCGGGGGCAGGCATGTCCGGGGTGAATGTTCCCACGACCACCAGGTCGACCTCGGATGGCTTGGCCCCCGCCTGCTCCAGGCAGCGCGTGGCGGCGGCGATGGCCATGTCGCTGGTGGCCATCTCGGGCCCGGCGTGGCGGCGCTCGCGGATGCCGGTCCGCTGGAGGATCCAATCGGCGTCGTACCCCAGCGAGGCGAGGTCTTCGTTCCGCACGATCGTCGGCGGGACGAACGAGCCGGTGCCCAGCACCTGCACGCCGCAAAGCTGCCGCAGGGGCGATCGCGGTGACTGAATAACTACGTCCGACATGCCATGACCGCCGTTTCCGAGATAATCCGAAACGCTCAGGTTACGTCTTTTTCCCGAGCCAAACAAGGGCGGCGGGATAAAACGGGGGTTCTTGGTAAGGGATGCCTCATAGCCCCGGGCTCCGCCCAGGGGTTGCAGCACTCTCGAGCCCCGCCTGCGAAACAGTTCACTAGCTCGACGCGCAAGCGAGGGGGCAGCACGGAAAGTGCTGCCCCCTCGCTTGCCAACATGATGCAGGTGCTAGCTCCAGCGAAACGCGAGCCCATTTAAGAGTGCCCCAGGTGCCCTCTCTCATCGTTCGCATGTATCCCGTATTTTTGAGCTAACCAATGCATCATGTTGTTGCGCTCCGG
>JAIOQB010000074.1 GCA_021413585.1 Planctomycetia bacterium | reverse complement strand
TTGCCGCCGGTCGTGTGTGAAACCAAGGCCGCCTGTAGTGGAACTCGGCGGGGTAAGCTTCCGTCCAAGATCATCCACGTTACCCGCCGTCACTTGGAAGCTGGGGGATGTTGACCATGAGCAGCCTGTTGGCAAGGTCTGGATTGTTTCGCTTCGTTCCGGCCATCGTGGTGATAGTCGTGGGAATCGCGGCACGGGCCCACGGAGCCCAGTCCGAGGTGCTGGCGCAGCTGGTCAACGCCCGGCCGGCGTTTTCTGGAAAAGGGTTGATGGCCATCTCGTCGATGAATATGAGGGCGGCCGGCCGTTGTGAAATCTCGTTGTGGAATCTCGCGAATGGCAAGCGGGCCGCGACGACTCCCTTGCAGCGAGACGAAACGATTATCTATTCGCTGGCATTCTCGCACGACGGCACCTTGTTGGCGGCGACCAACGACGTCGGCATCGTGAGGTTGTACGACGCAGCCACTGGCAGGCTGGTGCGGACGCTCGGCAAGGCGATGAGCCAATCGCCGCCGGGGATAGTTTTCGACATTACTCCGGGGCGCTGGGTCGATTCGTTAGCGTTCACGCCAGACGGCAAATACCTGCTGGCCAACGTCACCGTTGCGGTGACGGTGTTTGATCTGACCAGCGCCGCCACGCGCCAGGTGGGACCCGGCCCGGCCAAGTTGCCGGGAAATATACATGCGGGGACCGGATTCGGATCGCTGCACGTGTGGCCGGGCCAACTGGGTATCAGCCGCATCGCCTGCTCGCCCGATAGCAAAACCATGATCTACGCGATGACCGACGGCACGCTGCACGAGGCCGACATTCAAACCGGGAAGCTCCAGCGCACGATCGGAAAACCGTTGCCAGCGGCGACGAGCCTCGCCCAGGACCTGCTGCCGGAACATAAGCTAGCCGCGGTTTCCGACCGTGGGGAAGTGCGCATCGTGAATTTGGAAAACGGCCAGGAGTTGGCGCTGATTCGCGGCGGACAAGCGACTGTCACTTCGGTCGCATTTTCGCCGGACGGCGAGGCTCTGGCGATTGGCGATGAGGCCGGCGCGATTCGCGTGCTCGCCATCCCCTCGGGCCGCAGCCTGGGAACGCTCAACATCGGCCCCAAAGTAAAGCCCCAACGACCACTCGATTCGACCAGCCCGTTGTATGTTGACGACGTGGCATTCACGCCCGACGGCAAGAAGCTCGTGTACCGTTCCGGATACTCCACGCTCGGCGCCTGGGAAAACCCCGCCCAAAAGCGTGGCGGCGAGAAGCGGGCGAAGAAGGACAAGCCGGCGCCGCGCGAGCAGGAACCGTAAGGCAGCACTCCTTACGTCGCGCGCTGCATCGTCGGATATCCAGATTTAAACATCGTCCGCCAGCAGCGGCTTGTCGTACCCTCGCCGGTGAACCACCGTCCATTCGACGAACCGCAATTGTTCCGCCGCGGAGACGGGCTCTTCCGTCCCTAGGTGAACCGACGCCATCATCATCGAATTGACGATGCGGCGCTGCTCGTCCGAGGGTTGGCACACCGTGGCGGTGTGGAGCACCCCCTGCCACGAGCCGTTTTCCTCGGAGTAATTTGCCACGCTGTTGTTGATCAACAGAATCT
>JAIOQB010000073.1 GCA_021413585.1 Planctomycetia bacterium | reverse complement strand
TTGGCGACGGGCCGGGCTTCCTGGTCAACCGGCTGCTGCTACCGTACATGCATGAGGCGGTGCAACTGCTGGTGGAAGGGGTGCCGCTGAAGTCAATCGATCGCGCGTCCAAAACGTTTGGCATGCCGATGGGGCCGCTGGAGTTGTACGACATCGTGGGGCTCGACACTGCCATGCACGCCGGGGCGGTGATGCACGCTGCGTTTCCAGACCGCGTGGGCGATTCGCCGCTGCTGCGGGCACTCTACGCAGCCGGCCGCCTGGGCCAAAAGTCCGGCGCGGGCTTTTACTCCTACCGCAACAAGAAGAAGCGGGCCGAGCCCGATCCAGCACTCGACGAGTTCATCCGTCCCTTGCTTGGCGGCAAGGCGCAACCTGAGAAGCTCAGCGGAGAGCAACTGGCAGACCGGCTGTTTTTGCCGATGTTGTTGGAAGCCACCCGCGTGCTGGAAGAACATGTCGCCCGCGATGCCCGCGATGTTGATTTAGGCCTGATATTCGGCATTGGATTCCCGCCATTCCGCGGCGGCCTGCTGTTCTGGGCCGACACGCTTGGCGCGGATGCGATCCTCAAGCGGCTGGAGCCGTACAAATCATTAGGCGCGCGTTATGCTCCGACCCCGATGCTGCTGGACATGGCCAGCAGCGGCAGAAAGTTCTACGATTAGTCAGTTGGAAAATAGTACCCATCACGCTCCGCGTGATGCGAATCCTCACGCGGAGCGTGAGGAGTACTTTGTTTGTTGACCGAGTAGCCTGAGATTGGCGGTAGCCATGAACCACGCCGTTGTCATCGATTGTGTTCGCACGCCCATCGGCCGCGGGTCGGCCGAGAAGGGGGTGTTTCGCGATACGCGCAGCGACGATCTGGCGGTCGAGGTAATTCGATCTCTCGTGGCGCGCACCGGCATCGACCCGCGCGAGATTGACGACGTCGTGCTCGGCTGCACGCAGCAGCAGGGAGAGCAGGGTTTCAACGTCGCGCGGATGGCGGCACTGATGGCTGGCCTGCCCGCGGAAAGCGGCGGGGCCACGGTCAACCGGCTTTGCGGCAGCAGCTTGCAGGCGCTCAACCAGGCGGCCCACGCCATCGTGGCCGGGGCCGAAGATGTGCAGATCGTCGGCGGGCTGGAGCACATGCAGCACATCCCAATGGACAAGGATCTGGACCTCAACTCCAAGCTGTTCGAGCACACCAGCAAGGGCGCCCTGATGATGGGCATCACCGCCGAGTTCCTTGCCCAGACGCAGTCGATCTCGCGGCAAGAGCAAGACGAGTTCGCCCTGCGCAGCCACCTGCGAGCCGCCGCCGCCCACGCCGCCGGCGAGTTCAAGGCGGAAATCATCCCCACCTGGGGGCGCGACGAAGCGGGCAACCGCACGCTGATCACGTTGGACCAGTGCGTCCGCCCCGACGCCAGCCTGGCGAGCCTGGCCGAACTAAAACCCGCCTTCATGCCGGGTGTCGGCTCCGTCACCGCCGGCAACAGCTCGCCGATCAACGACGGCGCCGCGGCTCTGCTGATCACGTCGGAAGCCACGGCCAAGCGACTGGGGCTGAAACCGCTGGTGCGCGTCGTGGCCACAGCCGTGGCCGGTGTCGACCCGTGTGTCATGGGGACCGGACCCGTTCCTGCCACGCATAAGGCACTAAAACGGGCGGGGCTAAAGCTCGATCAAATCGACCTGGTTGAACTCAACGAAGCCTTCGCCGCCCAGGCGCTGGCTTGCATCCGGATGTTGGAGCTTGACCCGGAGCGCGTCAACGTCCGAGGAGGGGCGATCGCCATCGGCCATCCGCTCGGCGCCAGCGGTGCCCGCATCGCGACCACGCTCATCCACACCATGCTCGACCGTAAAGTCCGCTACGGCCTGGCCACGATGTGCATCGGCGTAGGGCAGGGGATTGCGACGATCTTCGAGCGGATCGGGTAGAATTGCAAATCGTGATTTGACGATCCGATCCTCGTCCCGATTCTGTGGTGTCAACGATGCCTCGGCTGTCCGATGCCGCCTTGATGTCTCGCATCAAGCGCCACAACGCGCTGCACCTCTGCATGGGGATCGTTTGGATTCCGGTGTCGGTGGCTCTGTGGATCGGGTCGTTCTATCTCTTTCGGTGGCTGTTTGGATTTGGTCTGTGGGGGTTGGAAAACTCGGGCGTGCCGCTGGGCGCGCCGGCGGGGACAATTGCCTATTACGTGGCCATCGGCGCCACGATTCTGCTGGCGATCGACGGCTTTCGCTACCGGGGCGAATTGTTCAATCTGCTGGAGTATGCCCGTTCTGGCTATCGTGAACATTGGCTGCTCGAGTCGCGGTCGATCCGCACGCTCAATGCCTACAACCACAATCCCCTGGGCATGGCGTATATGATCTCGCAAGCGCTGTTCTGCGCCCCACGCTCCACCGTGCAAATCATTCGGTCGTTCGGGTTGCGGCTCCCCACGCAAACCGATACCGTGAACCACGCGGCCCGGATTCTGGAAGCGCTGCGCCAATCGCGGCAATGGGAGCCGGTGGAGCGCTATCAGGACTTTCACCGCAGCCTGTCGTTGCTGGTCCGAATGCGGCTGATTTGGCTGCAAGAGCAGCATGGCGACTGGACCGTGCGTTACCCCGCGGGGGAAGACTGAAATTGAATTCGATTGAACAGCCCCTGCCGGCGAAGTTTACAACACTGCCCGCCGCTTTCGCGCGCCGCGCGGCCGAAGGGGGCTCGCAGACCGCGATCGTGTTTCGCCGCGGCGAAAAATTCACGCATCTCGATTGGCGGCAACTCTCAGACGAGGTGAGCCGCACTGCCGCCGCGCTGGTCCGTGCCGGCTGCCAGCCGGGGGACCGCGTGGTTCAACTGAGCGAGAACCGCGTCGAATGGATCATCGCCGATTTGGCGATTTTGCTGGCTCGCGGCGTGCATGTGCCGCTGCACGCCACGCTCTCCGCCGAGCAGGTGCAAACGCAAATCGCCGATTGCCGGCCCAGCGTGATCATCGTCTCGAACCAGGGGCAGGCGGATAAGCTAAGTCGGCTAGCAGCGTTGACGGGCAGGGTGCCTGGGGCAACGCCCCAGCAGGTAATGCAAACATCTGGGGCGTTGCCCCAGGCACCCATCCCCTTCCCAGCCATCTTCACCCACGATCAGTGCAATACGCCGTTCCAACCCGGCCCCGATCTGCCGCTTCTCTCCGCCGCCGCCGCGTCAATCAACTCCGCAGAAGCCGCGGCCGTGACTGCCGCCGGCGTGGAAGCCACCCAGCCCGATGATCTGGCCACGATCCTCTACACCTCCGGCACCACCGGCGAGCCGAAGGGCGTGATGCTCACCCACGCCAATCTGACGTCGAACGCCGCCGCGTCGATCGCCGCCTTCTCCACCGGCCCGGGCGACCTGCGCCTAAGCCTGCTCCCCTGGAGCCACATCTTTGCCCGCACATGCGACTTGTACACATGGCTCTTAAGCGGCGCCACGCTGGCCGTGGCCGAATCGCGCGAGCGGATTCTCAGCGACTGCGCCGAGTTGAGCCCGACGCTGATGAACGCCGTGCCGTATTTCTTCGAGCGATTGTATCGATACGCGGCCACGCAAAACCTTCTGGATACACCCGGACACCTGCGGGCCCAGCTTGGCGGCCGGATGCGGCTCTGCCTCAGCGGCGGCGCCCCGCTGCCGCGCCATGTGGCCCAGTGGTTCGCCAGCCAGGGAGTTCCGCTCTTCGAGGGTTATGGCCTGACCGAAACTTCGCCGGTGATCACCACCTGCTCTCCCGCGGCCAATCGGATCGGCAGCGTCGGCCAGCCGCTGGGCGAAATCGAAGTCCGCATTGCCGACGATGGGGAGATCCTCACCCGTGGGCCGCATGTGATGCGCGGGTACTATCATCAACCCGCCGCCACGGCCGAGGTGCTCCGCGACGGCTGGTTTCACACCGGCGACCTGGGGCATCTCGACGACGGGTACCTGTTCATCACCGGCCGCAAGAAAGATCTGATCGTCACCGCCGGCGGAAAGAACGTGGCCCCGATGCTCATCGAAGGACTGTTGATGAACGACCCGCTGGTGCATCAGGCGATCGTCATCGGCGACGGGCGGAATTACCTCGCGGCCCTGATCGTCCCCGACGCCGAGGCGCTGCGAGCAGAAATCTTCGCCCGGCATATCCCCATCGCCGCGCGCGAAGCGGCCCTAATGCATCCCGACGTGCGAGCCATCTACGCCCAGCTGATCGCCACGCGGCTCGCCGGCCTGTCGCGCCACGAGCAAATCGGCCGGTTCACGCTCCTGCCGCGAGCATTCGCCCAGGACCGCGATGAACTCACCCCCACGCTCAAGCCCCGCCGCAACGTGATCGCCGAGCATTTCGCGGTGGAGATTCGGGCGATGTATGATGAGCCAACGTAGCGTGGGTGCTTGCACCCACGAATCCACGGTCATGTGCCATGGAATTCATTCCCTATTGAACAACCAATGTCGGACAATGTCGGATTGCAGGAATGAGATGATGGGTGCGTCGCTCAACACCAAACGCCGTTGGTTTCAATATAGTCTGCGAACAATACTTATCGTCACGATGGTTTGTGCGGGAATGTTCGCTTGGTGGTGGCACCCGGCGCCTTGGACGGCAAAGATCAATGATGGGCTTCCACTGTACTGGGAGAAAGGGACGGTGAGCTTGCTTGCCTGGGAGGTAATTGAAGACAACCTGCCTTCCAAGCACACGCACGCCATCGTATTGAAAAAGTTCGACCAGCCCACGCAAGATGGCGCTCACCGATGGTTGTTGGCAAGGATGTATTACAATCCCAAAGATGCCAAGCGGCCCTGGATAGTTCCATTTAGAACCATGCCACTATTTGTACCTGGCAAGAACATGCCGAAAATGACCGACGCCCAACTGTACGGCTACGAGTTTTACCCCGAGATGCCAACCGACGAGCAGGTGGAAGTATTTCTCAACGAATCAGGCTGGTCATCTGCTTTGTCGGAAGGATTTGCGTTTTCTGATGACCTAAAAACGACGCGTACCATTACGCCAAAAGTGACATCAGGAAATGTTGACCATGCTCTCTGGAAGTCGATTTTTGGGCGCGACGTTCCAAAAGGTCTTTTCCGCGAATTGAAGTAGGGGAATTTGTAGATTAACAAATAGGGGCACCCGTGCGCCAGCCATTTCGTTCCTCGCTCGCACTTCGGGCTAGTGACCGACTTCGTAGGTCGGGCTGAGTGGCACCGCAACCCCCGGGCAGAGCCCGGGGCTAGGACGCGGCTGGGATGCCGGCCTAAAACCAGAACCCCACGCCCGCCACCGCGCCGTTGATGGAGATGTCGCCGACGTCGTAGTAGTCGTAGCCCACGTAGACTTCGGCGTGGCGGATCGTTACGCCGGCAGTGGCTCGCCCGTGGAACAAGCTGCGGGCACCAAGCCGGCCCCAGTCGATGTCGGCGGAGAGCACCCAGGGCTTGCGCGGGAAGAAATCGACGCCGTAGGTGAAGTTCCAACCATTGTCGGTTCGCAACGGGTCGCTGAGCCAGTTCATCCCCAGCCCCGACCGCATCGCCAGGTGCTCGTTCTGCGCGAAGCGAAACACCAGGTTGACGTCGCCCGTCCACAGTTGGTCGTGCAATCCGCCGCCGAGATTCTCGCGCCAGTAGTTGCATTCGGAATCGATGCCGAACCGCGAGTTGTGCTCCAGCACAATCCGCCCGCCGATCCGCGACACGTTGTCAAAGTTATCGGCGTATTCGCCCCGGACGTGGCCGCCCCAGCATTTGGTAAACGGGCTATTGGAGGGCACGTCCGGATCGTTGGAGTGGGGTTCGTAAGGAAACTTGGGCAAGTACGCTGGGATTTGAAAATTGTCTCCCGCCAGATCGTGCGGGATTTCCCAGGGTGCGATGATCATGTGCCACAGCACGCTCCCCGAGCCGTCGTCGCCCTCTTCGTCAAAAATCCCTTCAAAGAGCGAGCCCACCAGCGAGCCGAGAAAGCTGTCGTCGTCGTCGCAACTGCTGGAGCTGGAATTGCCGCTGGATGAGCTGGACGAAGAGCTGGATGGCGAACGCACTTCGTCGCGCAGTTGACCGAGCGTGCCGCTGTCGGCCGCGGCGGGAAGAGTGCGGCAACAGGCGAAGACCAGCGCGGCTAGGCCGAGCACAGCGGCGCGCCCGAATCGCGGCACAGAGCGCGTAAATAATTTCGCCCACGTTTTGGCGAGGAAACTCCTCGCATCGGCCCCAGACATCGGCGTCCTGCTACCCCGCCGCCACCCCCGCGGGCGGAAGAATAAGGATGCCAGGGCAAGGCGTCAATTGCAGGTGGCGAAGTGCAGGAAGCCGCGGCATGGCCGCCAGCGGGGAAATCGGCTGGTCACAACCGGGTGCCAGCTATAATATGGGGGTGCTATCGACACCTACCCGTAGCGTGGGTGCTTGCACCCACGGCTTAACGGTATGACGAATGTCGAAGCACGAATGACGAAAGAATGTAGAAATCCGAATGACTAAAAAATCGTGCGCAGCTCCTTCATTCGTCATTAGTGCTTAGACATTAGACATTGTCCCAAATCCGTGGGTGCAAGCATCCACGCTACTCTCCGGCCCCATCATGCACCGCCTCCTCATCCTGCTGACGTTGCTCGTATCCCTGCCGGCCGCTGCGCACGGCAAGGAATACGTCACGTTCAAGCACGACGGCGTGCAAGCCCGCGTAGCCGGCCAGGTGGTGGTCGAAGCGTCCGACGGCGGGCTGATGCTGCTGGACGAGCAAGGGATGCTGTGGACGATCCAAAAGGCCGAGCAGATTTCGCGCAGCAAGGACGAGCTGCCGCTGCGGAGGCTCACCGCCAAGGAGCTGGGCGAGGCGGTGCTCAAGGAATTGCCGCCGGGGTTCAGCGTGCGGACCACCGCCCATTATGTAATCTGCTACAACACGTCGCAGAACTACGCCGAGTGGTGCGGCGGCTTGCTGGAGCGATTGCACCGGGCGTTTACCAACTTCTGGGGCCACAAAGGGTTCGAGATCAAGGAGCCGCCGGGGCCAATGGTGGTGCTGGTGTTCGCTGACAAGGCGTCGTACCGCCGCTACGCCATCAACGAGCTGGGCGACGCAGTCGACTCGATCATCGCCTACTACAACCTCAAGACGAACCGCATCGCCATGTACGACCTGACCGGGGTGCAGGCCGAGCGCGGCGACGCCCCGCGCCGCAGCGGCGTGGAGATCAACGCCACGCTCAACAAGCCGGAGGCGGCCAACCTCGTGGCCACGATCGTTCACGAGGCCACACACCAGATCGCCTTCAACTGCGGCGTGCAGACCCGCCTGGCCGACGTGCCGGTGTGGCTGAGCGAGGGCATGGCGATGTACTTTGAAACGCCCGACTTGAGCGGCAGCCGCGCCTGGCGCGGCGTCGGCGCGGTCAACCGGGCGCGGCTCGACCAGTTTCGCCGCTACTCGCGCACCCGCCCCGCCGATTCGCTGAGCACGCTGTTGTCCGACGACCACCGCTTGCAAAAACCTGACGGGGTGCTCGACGCCTACGCCGAATCGTGGGCGCTGACCTACTATCTGATCAAGCAGCATCCCAAGGACTTTGTCGCGTACCTGAAATTACTAGCCGACAAATCGCCCGGGTCCAAAGACACACCCGAGCAGCGCCGCCAGCAATTCGAGCAGCAATTCGGCGACCTGAAGCGGCTGGATGAAGACTTCCAGCGGCAGACGGGGCGGCTGCATTGAACAGAAGCTGTTGAACCACAGAGACACAGAGGCACAGAGAAGATTTAATGACCAATAACCACGATTCCAATCTCCAATAAACTGGCGAAGCTTCTTTATTGGTTATTGGAATTTGGTCATTGGTCATTCGTCTCCGACTCTGTGTCTTTGTGGTTCAAAGAATTCGGCCTACTTCCGCGGCGCCTGCGGGCCGTGCTGGTCGGCCGTGCGTTCGCTGGCCGGCAGCAGTTCTTCCGTGAACCGCGTGCGGTAGTGCATGCTGCTCTTGGGGTCGGGGTAGCCGACCACGCTGCGGTCGAGGTCCACTTGCTGGCCTAGCATCCGGCCGGCCGAGATGTCGAAGCGGATCGTGCCGGCGGTTTGGCTTTCGATCAGTTGAGCTTCCACCTCCGGGTCGCTCACCGGTGTGAGGATCTGCGTCTCGACTTTGATCTTCGCCACGTCGTCCGCGACGCTGTCGAGCGTGAAGTGCTGCCGGGCCTGGATCTTGCGGGTTTCGCCGCTCCGCATCGTGATCCGCATGTCGCTGGGGAAGTTCCACGATTCGCCGATCGCCACCGGATGATCGGGGAGCGGCAGCGTCAGTTGGTTCCCCTGTCCGGGGGCGGCAGTGGTTTTTTCCTCGCGCTTGAGAATCTTGCCGCGGGGGTCCATCGTCACCAGCGTCAGCGGCACGCCCACGCGCTTGGAGACGTCCTGAAATCCGGCCGGCGCCTTGGCGTCGGTGCGGCTGTCGTAATGAGCCGGCTCGCGGCCGCTCACGTCGTTGCGCATGTTGACGTGCTCGACCGAATGCACGAACGTGATCAGGCCCTTGGCGTCGACCGACTGGACCTTCCAGCGCTTGACCGACTCGCTGACCGTGGCGGCCGTCTGGCTGCTGCCGTCGATCGTGGTGCGGACCGTGGCCTGATGCACCACCCGCGTGCGGATCTGCTCGCCGGGCTGGAATTTGTAGCGGAGGTCATACTTCTGGGCTGTGTCAGCTTTGTTGCCCGCATCCGCCGGGCCGTCCGCAGCGAAGAGCGACAGGCACGAGCCAACCAACACCGCGGCGGCCAGCGTCAGGGTCGAGAAAATAGAGCAGAATCGCAGGGTCATGACTCGAATCCTTTCGAGGAGGTTTGTGTCTTTTTTGCCGGACGAAACGATAGGGATTAAGGCGTCGGATCTCGCCAACTCCAAATTATTTCGCCATCCAAAGCGTCCGGCTTTGTGTCAGATGATTCCAATATTATTACTTGGTCATTGAGATGCTTGAACGACTCTGCAATTAAATCCTCGTTGCCCCAATCGTCGCTCGCATATTCCTGCCATTGCGGTGCCAGTTTCAATTCCATCGCCCAGTCGTCAAGCTTTTCAAAACTGCATTGTTTCAATTCGTATCGTTCGAGTTTGGCCTGACGAATCCGCGTTAATTCGGCTGCCAAATCAGCATCGCTGCCTACCTCCGCCAACCCCGGCCGTCGCAGTTCAGGCCCTTTTGGATGCTCGCCGCAGGGCGAAAAATGCAGCAATGCCAATACTCCCAAATCGTCCGCTTCGCGAAACCGTTGCCACGCTGTATCGACCAGCCCACCGGGACGATGTTCGTCTGGATTGCTGGTCTCGACCACCGCGCCTCGTGATGTTGACGATACTCCCGCCAGCCATGCCCCGAGGCCGAGAACCAACGTGGATCGCAAATGCGATCCGCTTGAGAACATAGCACGAATCCTTTCGAGAGTAGTTTGGTCGAGTATGATCCGGCGACAAACGCCGAACTCAGCGCCCATCGCTATAAATCGACATTAAAATCAAGACCGCCGCAATCACAGTGGACGTTCCAAGCATTGCCCCAATCGTCGTCCGTTTCTTTTTGCGCGGGTGCGAATGACGTCAGATACTTTTGTGCGAGATCGAGTTTTCCCGGCAGGTATGGTTCAAGCCGTTCGCGTTCGTTCCCTCGGATGCGCTGCACGTCGAGAATCAAATTCGCATCGCCGGCAAATTCCGATCGTGCCCGTTCGGAGCGATCTTTCAAAACTGGCTGCTCAACGTATGACGAAAAATGCAGCATCGCCAAGGCGCCCAGCGAGTCCGACTCGCGAAACCGCTTCCAAACGCTCTCGGCCAGTTCGCCGGGAAGGTGCTCGGCGGAGGGGCTGATTCCGTTTGCTTTGCCTTCGGGCATGGAAAGCAGCACCATCAACGCAATCCCCAGGCCGCCCAGCAGCAGTGTTCGCGCTATCGATCTGTGGGCGGGCATGGCTCGAGTCCCTTCGATCCAGTGAAGCGTTTTAGCTGGCAGGTTTTCAGCAGAGGGAAAGCGCTCCGCAGGGGACAGTCCCTTTGTTTTGCTCCGCAAAACAGGGACAGTCCCCGGCTTCACAATCCTCAATCCCCAATCCTCAATTCTTCCCATCCGCCAGCGGCAATCTCCCGCCCCACCCCAGCTTCTCGCGGAGCGTGCGGTAGTACGCGTGCCCGGGGACGTCGATCATCTGAAACCGCGGTTCGGCCCGCTGCACTTGCACTCGATCGCCGGCCAGCAGGTTGCACACCATCTGGCCGTCGACCACCACCGACGTTCCGTCGAGCGGCCGCGGCACGCGCATCTCGAACACGCGGGCGGCGGAGTCCACCACTGGGCGGTTGGTCAGCGTGTGGGCACTAATCGGCGAGACCACCAGCACGTCCAGCTCCTTCCGCAGGATCGGCCCGCCGGCCGACAGGTTGTGGGCGGTCGAGCCGATGGGCGTGCTGACAATCAGGCCGTCGCAACTATAAGTTGTCACCCATTCTCGGTCAACGTAAAGATCGACGTCGAGGATGGCGAACGGCCCGCCGGCGCGGATCGTCACCTCGTTCAGGCCCAACTGCCGGCAGACATCCGCTTCGCCCCCTTTTGAATCACAGCGCAGCACGCGGCACTCGATCATCAGATGCTCCACCACGGGGCTTTTCCCGTGGTCGATGTCTGCTAGCACGCCGACGAGTTCGCTCGGAGACAAGTCCGCCAGAAAACCCAGCTTGCCAAGGTTCACTCCCACCACCGGCACCTGGCGATAACCCATCAGCCGGGCGGCGCGCAGGATCGACCCGTCGCCGCCAAGCACAATGGCAAAATCTGCGGCGGGCAAGTCGTCCCCTGTGACGGACTCGGCCACGTTGAAATCGATCGGCGTGACATCAAAGTACTGCGCGATCAGCGGCGCAAGCCGCGTGCCCTCGGCCAGCACATTCGGCTTCGAGCCGTCGCTGAATAACAGGACGCGTTTGCGCGGGGCGACCGATTTAGTTTGCGACAAGGTCATGACACGAAGGGTACGCGCAGCGTACCAATGAGGGGATGGTGACGACTACCGAATGTTCTTGCGGCGTTTTAACTCATTGCAATATTGAAATAGAGAGTGCGTTATGCCAACAACCATAAACAGTACCGCCGAGCCGTTCCAGACAAAGTTGCCAACGAAAGGGTTTTGCACCATGGTTACCATATTGGCGACCGCGATGATTCCGCCAATAACACAACATCCCACAATCCATGCGAGCAGTTCGCCTTGAGTCTGTTCGGTAAGTGGTTTTTTCTTATTGCTTAACATTTCGCAATCACTCGCCGACACGCAGAACTGCGCGTGCTTTATATGCGGGAATCGAGCGCCCCACAACGTCAGGGCCATTGTACCGCACCAAGTGTACAGGACCAAGCTGACCGCTCGGGCTCATTCCGCCAACAACACCTGAAACATTTTACATACTTCGTCTTTGCGTCCTTCGCGCTCTTCTGTTCAAAATGCTTTGTCCCAAATGACCAGATGGCCGCGAAGAGCGCGAAGGAAGTAAGTCGGAGAGCTGTGGACTGCTCCGTTGCGACACGAGAGATGTGTCGAGCGGGGTTGGTTGCGCCGGCACTGGCAAAGCCAGTGGCACACGGACGAAGGCGAAAACCAGCGATGATGTTTCTGGCAGCGCACGTCCCTTCCGAGAGAATTGCGATCTAGGCGCCTCGCTCGGGCAGCGCCCCGGCACTCAGCTCGGCCCGGGCGGCCAGCCGGCGGCAGGTGGCGGCGATGCCGGCGGCGTCGAGGCGCAGATCGCCCAGCAGTTCGTCCCGGTCCCCATGCTCGATGAACCGGTCGGGGATGCCCGCGCGGTAGAGATGCCCCGCGGGCAGCTCGGCGTCGGCGGCCGCTTCGAGCACGGCGCTGCCAAAGCCTCCCATCAGGCAGCCTTCCTCGACGGTGACGACAAACGGCGACTCGCGCAGGGCTCGCAGAATCGTGTCGGTGTCGAGCGGTTTGACAAACCGGGCGTTGATCACGCTCACGTCCAGCCCTTCGTCGCTCAGCGTCTCGGCCGCCTTGATGCATTCGCTCAGCAGCGTGCCGCAGGCAATGATCGTGCCGCCGCGGCCGGTGCGCATCACTTCGGCCCGTCCCAGCACGATGGGCTCGCGCTCGCCGCCGACCAGTTCTGGAGCGATGGTTTCAGCGGTGGCTTTGGGATAGCGGATGGCGGCGGCGCCGTCGTGCTTCAGTGCCCAGTCGAGCATCGCCGGCAGGTCGAACGAATCGCCGGGGGCCAGCACCGCCAGGTTGGGGAAGACGCGCAGATAGCCGAGGTCGAACATGCCGTGATGCGTTGGCCCGTCGGCGCCCGTGATCCCAGCCCGGTCGAGCAGGAACGTAACCGGCAAGTTCTGCAGCGTGACCTCCTGAAAAATCTGGTCGTACGCTCGTTGCAAAAACGTGCTGTAGATATCGACGATCGGCCGCATGCCCGCCTTGGCCATGCCGGCGGCGAAGGCCACGGTATGCTCTTCGCAGATGCCGGTGTCGAAGAACCGGTCGGGGAATCGATCGCGCACCTTTTCGAGCTTCGTCCCCTGGCACATGGCGGCGGTGAGCACGGTGACGCGGCTGTTGGCCGCCATCTGCTCCTCGATGGCCTGGCTGGCGATGTTGGTATAAGCCTTGCCGCCCCCGGCGGCGGCGATCGGCACCAGTTGCCCATTGGCCCGCGTGAACGGGGCAGGCGTGTGGAAGTAAACCGGATCCTCGGCGGCGGGGCGGAAGCCGTGCCCCTTCTCGGTGACCACATGCAGCAGCACGGGCCCCTTGAGCCGCTTCACTTTGGCCAGATACTTGCGCATCTGGCGGATGTCGTGTCCGTCGATGGGTCCGATGTAGCGGAAGCCGAGTTCCTCGAACAACATGCCGCCATGCAGCCCCGCCTTGATCGCCTCCTTGAAGTTGCTCAAGAACCGCTCGACGGATTCGCCGACGATAGGCACCTTGTCGAGCATGTTGACCACTTCGGTCTTCACGCCGGTGTAGAACCTGGTCGTGCGCATCCGGTCGAACATGTCCGCCAGTCCCCCCGTGCGCGGGCAGATGGACATCTTGTTGTCGTTGAGCACCACCAGCAGTTTTTTCTTCAAGCCGCCGGCGTTGTTCATCGCTTCGAAGACGATGCCGGAGGGGAACGCCCCGTCGCCGATCACCGCC
>JAIOQB010000112.1 GCA_021413585.1 Planctomycetia bacterium | reverse complement strand
CGTCGAACAGCGTAGTCGGGCCCACACCCGACGCGCCGTGCTTCAGCGCGTCCCACACCTTGTCGACTCCGGCCCCCAAGGGCGTCACGCAGCCGATCCCGGTAATCACCACGCGTCGTCGTGTCACTTGGGCACCTGTTTTTCTTAGAGGTAACCGGCGCTTACGCCTGCGCCTGGCTGCGATAGCGGGCTTCGGCCTCGGCCAAATGGGCCGGCATCCGGATCCGGCTGCCGTCCGGCTTGCGACCCACCTCGAACACGCCAAAGGTTCGCAGCAGCTTGGCGAAATCGTTCGGCTCGAACAACTGCCGCTGCTCGGCATGCCGATCGAGATGGGCAAAAATAATCTCCGCCTCCGCTTGCAGTTCCTCGCCTCGGTGGCTGGTGACCGACACGCGGGCCCCCGACTCTTCAATCGAGTCGATCTTCGCCCGGTAGATCAGCGTGTCTCCCGGCACCGCCCGCAGATGAAACCGCAGCCGCGGCACCTTGGCCAGGATGACGCGCTCCTGAAAGTCGTAGTACTCGGCCACCAACATGCCCGAGGTCTGGGCCAGCCCTTCGAGAATCAGCGAGTTGGGCATGGTCCCCGCGCCAGGAAAGTGGTCGTGAACCTGCTCCTCGGCGAGCGAGACGTTCTTCACCGACGTGGCATGGCTGCCACTCTCAAACTCGGTAAACCGATCGAACCAGAACCAACGCATGACGACCTCGAGAAATGTCGAATGTCTAAATCCGAATGACGAAGGAAGCACGAAATCCGAATGACGAAATGCCGGCCCTTAGGAATTCGAGCTTCGTCATTCGTGCTTCGACATTCGACATTTTTCTATGCCTTGCCATCGACCTTGCTGGCCACGTAGTTGCACATGTCCTGCACGGTGAGCATTGTGGCGAAGTCCTGCACGGCGGGGTTCTTTTCAAAACCGGTGAGGTCCGCAAACGGCATTCGCTTCTTGAGCTGTTCGAGGCCAGCGTCGTTGATCTTGCCGTCGACCACGTAATCGGCGTTGGTCAGGATGTCCTCGGGGAACAGTTCGCCGCGGGGGATCTTGATGTCGAAGCTCTTCTCCAGACGAAACACAATGTCCAGAAAGTCGATCGATTCGGCTCCCAGGTCGCCGACCAGCGTCGCCTCGGGCTTCACCTCGTCCTCGTCCACTCCCAACGCGTCGACCAGGGCCGACTGGACCTTGTGAAAGATTTCATCTTGTGTAGGCATCGACGTCATTCCTCCGCACTAAGCGTAAAGTGGTACTGAGCGTAAAGTGGCACAAAGCACTAAAAATGGTCAATTTTGAAGCTATGATCCTAGCGAAACCCCCGCGCCGGCGAAACCGCCCGACCGGGGACTTGCCAGGCAGTGGTGCTTGATCCCTGAGATTATCCTCCCTCACCAACCGCGGCCGGGGAGGCCACATCCCGAGAACCGGTCAGCAGCGCAAACTGCTTCCGCATCTTGATCTTGTTGTAGGCGTCCATCTCCGCTTCTTCAGGGTTCGTCTCCACCTGGTTGTAGCGCTCCAGGGTCAGCCGGGCACTGACGCATACCCGCGTGTCGACCATCCCTTGCGTCTTAAACTCCGCGTTGCGGGCGTCCTTCTTGATCAGGTCGGCCGTGACCGTCAGGCACTGGCCGGGGACCACAAAGTCCGCGTATTTGATGTTTCGGGCTTCCTTGAGCACCACGATGCTGTGGGCAAAATCATCGTCGTACCGCAGCAGCCAGGCGGCGGCTTGGGTCATCGCCTCGAGCATCAACACGCCGGGCATCACCGGAAACAGCGGGAAATGGTCCGCCAGGTACTCTTCGGCCAGCGAGACCGTCTTGCGAGCGGTGATCCCCTGTCCTGGGCGTAATTCGACAATCTGGTCGATCAGCGTGAAGCGCATCGTCGGTCCGGCCGTCGTGGGTTCGGCCGACCTGGTGGATCGGCCCTGGCGGGTCAGGCGGCCTCACACCCGCCAAGGGGCGTTACAGCTGGCCATAAACGCTTGAGTATACCCTTGCTGGCAACATCCCTCAACCGCACCCGGCCGAATTGAGCCCCTCGATAAGTCATTACACCGCAAGCTTTTTCGAGGATGGCATGTCGCAAGGTGGAAAGTTTATCGGGCCGCATAGTACCCATCACGCTCCGCGTGATGCACAAACAGGTCGGCCCACCTCTGCCACTTTGGCAGCCGGCGACCGTCCTCGAAAGAAGTCGTTCCCCCCCGCCTTGCGGCACAACTTCTGACAGGCTCACACTTACAGACAGGGCCGGCCGTTTGGCACTCCCTTTGCTTTGAGAGGTTTACCAGTCGGCAATCGCACCCGGCCTGCCCAACGTGGCGGCCGCGGTTGCCGGCATCGCACATTCTGGAGGTGCCCCGATGGTTCGCCTACGCGTGCAGTCGTTTGTCCCGCTGCAACAGCTCCGCGATGAATTCGATCGCGTTTTGAAATCGTTTATTGGCGACCGGCCGCAATGGGCCAGCCGCAAGCCGGCCGCGCCGACCGGCTTTCCCGCCCTGAACATGTGGGAAGAGGCCGACGCCCTGAAGGTCGAAGCCGAACTGCCTGGCATGAAGAGCGAAGACCTGGACATCTCGGTCCAAGGGGGCGAGTTGATTCTGCAAGGTAAGATGGCCGCAGCGTGCGACGCGAGCACGTACCACCGCCACGAACGGGCCAGCGGCGACTTCCGCCGCGTGGTGCGGCTACCGGTTGACGTCGCCACCGACAAGGTGGAAGCGACGCTCCGCGACGGCATCCTGCAGATCACTCTGCCCAAAGCCGCCGCGGCCATGCCCCACAAAATCAACGTAACCTCCGCCTAACCCTTCACACCCTTTTTTCACACCCTTCAATCCCTTCACACCCACTCCAGCCATGACCATGAATCAAACCATCGAAGCCGACGGCGCCGATGCCGCGCCGGTTGAACCGACCCGGGGTGGCAATTACTTCCGCCCACCGGTCGATATCCTCGAGCAAACCAACGAGTTGATCGTGCTGGCCGACATGCCGGGCGTAACGGCCGACGGCGTCGACGTCCATTTTGAAGACGGCGTGCTGACGATCTCCGGCCGCATCGCCCCGCAATCGACCGTGGAGCGCAAATACCTGCTCAACGAATATGGCGTAGGGGACTTCTACCGCTCGTTCCAAGTGAGCGATCAGGTCGACCCGGCCCAGATCACCGCCGAAATGACCGGCGGCGTGCTTAAGCTGCGGCTGCCCAAGGCGGCGGCCGCCCGGCCGAGGAAGATTGTCGTGCAGGCCAAATAGCAGAGGAAATGACCAATGACCAAAATTCCAATCACCAATAAAGCAAGCAGCAATTTGTCCTATTGGTCATTGGGATTTGGTCATTGGGATTTTGCTCCTGTTGTTGCTCCCCTTCCGCCCGGCTGCTAGATTCGATCACATGCGCAAGGGAATTGGCGTCTCTCCGGGCGTGGCGGTCGGCAGCGCATACTGCATCCACGAGATATTTCTCAACCCGGAAACGCGCGAGCTGGAGCCCAGCGAGGTCCTGGCCGAGCTGGGCCGCTACGAGCTGGCACGCGATCAGACCGCCGCCGATCTGCGGGCACTCAAGGCCAAGGTCAGCAGCCAGGTGGGCGAGGCCGAAGCCAGCATCTTCGGCGTTCACGAGTCGATCCTGTACGATCCGGCCTTCGAGTCGAAGCTGCGGCAGTGGATCGTCGACCGCCACCAGACGGCCCAAAGCGCGCTGCACCATCTGCTGAGCGACTACACGTCGCTGTTCGCGCGGACCAAGGACGACTATCTCCGCGAGCGGCTCTCCGACGTGCGCGATGTCGTGCTGCGGCTCAGCGGCCATCTCAGCCAGGTGCTCGATCCCAACTCGTCGCTCCCCACCGGCCCCATCATCCTGGTGGCGGACGAGCTGCTGCCGTCGCAGGTGGCCACGCTGGGGGAACGGCAAATCGCCGGCATTGTCACGCAGGCCGGCGGCAGCACCAGCCACGCGGCGATCCTCGCCCGCAGCCGGGGCATCCCGGCCGTCTCGGGTGTGCGCGGCATCCTCAAGCAAGTGACCAACGGCGACCTGATCGTGGTCGACGGCCGCGAAGGACACGTGGTGATTCTGCCCGACGCGGAAACGGAAACCGCGTATCGAAAACTGCAGCGCGAGTTCTTCGACCTCAAAGGGGCCCTGGCCGAGAATCGCGATCTGCCGGCCGTCTCCGCCGACGGCCTGCCGGTCGAACTGCTGGCCAACATCAACAGTGTGGCCGACGCCAAGGCGGCCAAGGCGATGGGGGCGAGCGGCGTCGGCCTGTTCCGCACCGAGTATCTGTTCCTGACCCATCCCAACGTCCCCGACGAAGAAGAGCAACTCGCCGCCTATCGCGAGGTGATCGCCGAAAGCCCCAACCACCGCGTGACGATCCGCACGCTCGATCTGGGGGGCGACAAAACGATCCCTTACCTGGGGCACAATCGCGAGGCCAACCCCTTCATGGGTTGGCGGAGCATCCGGCTGTCGTTCGAGCATCCAGAGTTCTTCGGCACGCAGATCCGCGCGGTGCTGCGCGCCGCGGCAGGATCGGCGGGTCCGGTGCGGCTGATGTTTCCGATGATCACCACGCTCGAAGAGATGCGTCGCGTGCGCAGCATGGTCCGCCGGGCGCAGACGCGGCTGCACCAGGAGGGCCTGCGGGCCGGCAAAGTCGCGATCGGCCTGATGCTGGAGGTGCCCGCGGCCGCGATATCGATTGACAACCTGCTGGAAGAGGTTGATTTCGTTTCGATCGGCTCGAACGACCTGGTGCAGTACCTGATGGCGGCCGACCGGGATAATCCCAGGGTGAATCACCTCTGCCAGCCGCTGGCCCCGCCGGTGCTGCGCGTGCTGAGCCGGGTGATCGCCACCTGCAACGAGATGCAGAAGCCGGTGACGCTGTGCGGCGAGATGGCTGGCTCGCCGCGCCCCGTGGTGCTGCTTTTCGGCATGGGACTGAGAAGCTTCAGCATGAGCCCGGCGTTTATCCCCACGATTAAAGACCTGCTGCGGCAGTTGACCGTCGCGAAGGCGGAAGAAGTGCTGCGCCGGGCGATGGAGTTCAAAACGACGCAGCAGGTGGATCGCTATATGGCGCAGCAGATTGCGGAGATCGCGCCGAAGCTGAAGTTGCTGGATACGGCGTGACGAGAGGCTGGAGGCTTTAGACTTGAGACTGTAGGCAAGAGCGCCAGAGAAAGTTTGGCCGCGACGCGAAGCGGAGCGCGTTACCTTGGACTTTTGCACTGCGTACAAAACTGCTCATGTTGGGAGATCAAAAAAATGTGCGCTCATCGCCGCCGTAATCGATGGTCTTGTCCATTAATCCTGATCGTTGCGACCGGCACAATACTCCTCGTGTCCATCGCGTCCAATCACGCGCACGCCGCACCGCCGACCGGTCAGCCCGACATTGCCCACGACCGGCTGGTGGCGCAGATTGAAAATCGGCTGCACCAGAATCCAGGCGGCATCTTCGTCGTCGTGCTTTCTAAAGCCGAACAGGTGTACGACAAGCAGCGGCGGCGGTACACGCCGGTGATTGGCAATTACGTAGAGCAATACCCCGACCGCCACGCCGCGGCCGAAGCGGTGGCGGACTGCCTGGTGAAGTTCCAAACCGCCAAACCCAAACCCGGCACCCCCCGCGGCGCCGGCCGCCCGCAATTCGACTTCCACAGCCTGGGCCACTACAAAACACAAGAAGAAGCCGCCGCCGCGGTGGAGCGTGCCCGCGCGTCGTACAAGACGCAAGGGACGCTGCTGACGGAAGTGCCGTCGCCGTAGCGCGGCAGCACCAACAACCTCGTCCCTGGTTTTCGCCTCCGTCCGTGTGCCACTGGCTTTGCCAGTGCCGGCGCCACCAACGCGCTCAAAACACGGCTTTAAGCCG
>JAIOQB010000111.1 GCA_021413585.1 Planctomycetia bacterium | reverse complement strand
ATATTGACCCAGGCGAAATCTTCTGGACCAATCGAGAGCACTAAATGCGTTGCGTCCACCTGAACTTCGTTCCAAGTGGGATCCATGCTCACCCAGCGGCGGCCGTCGTGAATTTCCGCCCAGGCGTGCCAGTTGAAAGTGCCGCCGCGTCGCGCGGGGCGATTGGCCGCGGCCCCGACTACCTGGTTTTCGTCGTAAGCCAGTCCGCCTAACTCCCGGGCAGGCACACCCGCCGCGCGGCACAGGGCAACGAAGAGCAGCGTGTGTTCGGTGCAGTCGCCGGCTTGGTTGGCCAGGACTTCCAGCGAGGTGCTGGCGTTGGCTTGGTAGGTTTTCCGCAGGTGTTTGTGTACCCAGCGATTGACCCGCTCGGCTTTGGCCCGTGGTTCAACAGCATCTCCAATGATTTCGGCGGCCAGTTTGCGTATCTTGGGATCGTCCGACTGCACAGACGGCGTGGCAGTCAGCAGCGTGGACTTCTCGGCCTCGGCCAGCGGCTTGGGCTCCGCGGCGGCCGGCTGCCGTGTGATGGCCACCACCATCGCGCCGTCGCGTCCTTCACTCACACGTTGCGTGGAGTTCTGCGGAATCCGAACATCTCCCAGGTCACGCACTTCGAGGGTCAAAGTATCCACCTCGCGCGGATCGCCCAGGCGGGTGTCGATCGGCACTTCAAATGTCATATCGATCACCGGTGCCTGAACATTGCGGGCCACGGCCTCTTCTTCCAGCCGCATGTCGAATGGGCCCAGTTTGCCCTTCACGGCGGTGCCGTTGGGGAGTGCATCCATTTCATACACAGCTCCGTCCGTCTTGAGTTGCACATGAATCAGTTCAGTGGCGACGCCCCCCCAACGAAAGGGCCGGCGGCCCCGATATTGGTACACTTCGACTCGATTGATATCCTGAGCATCGAGCGCCGTGCTATAGGACCGAAACTCGTCGCCGGCATTTGCGACCGTGGTGAGCCAACGGTCGAGTTGCTCGATCAACTTCAGCGTCACTTTCGGCAGTGGGGTTTGTCGCTCGGTGGTGCGGCCTGCGGTCTCGGTACGAACGCTCAGCCCAGCGCCCTGACGCACCGCGATAATCCGCGTTGCTTTGCCGTCTTCCTGGGTGGTCTCTTCGATCTTCAATATGGAACCGTCACCGCTGAGTTCGTGATACTTGCGCTGCTCCCAATGGAATGCCGCCTTGTTCCCCATCACGAGCATTTCCATATGCCCTTCGCTCATAATGACCGCGACCGGCTGCCCGTCCAATTCGCCAAGGCGCATGTCGTCGATCGACCAGCCGATCTTTTGTGCGCCAACATAGAGGCCATAGGCATAGCGGCCTCCGGCTCGCTTCACATACTCTGCTAATGGCTGTGCAGTAGCGGGAGCCGGCGCGGCTTCGACGGAAGCAAGCCCTGTCCAGGCAAACGCGCAGCAAATGCCGCAAATGATCCGGGGCGAGAGCTTATGGCTAGGCATGGCGTTGGTCTCCGGGTGATGACAACACCGCACTATAGTTGCCCGCTGGCCGTCGAGGCAACGGCACAAAGCACTGCTTGACTGACGCCGACGATGCATTGTCGCAATCTGAAAGCGGCAGGTGGCGTCAGTCAAGCAGTGGCACGGAAAACGGCACGAGGATCAGCCTAAAGCAACACGTCGGCAAAAGCCTGCTTCAGACACTCCATCGCCTTCTGCCCGTGTTCTCCTGCGACGACGACATTGACTCGCACTTCGCTGGTGTTGATCATCTCCACATTGATTCCCGCCTCTGCTAGTGAGCGGAACATGCGGATGGCTACGCCCGTATGACTCCGCAAGCCGATGCCGGAGACAGAAAGCTTGGCCACGCGGGGGCTGCTGGTAACAGCGCCGCAGTCGAGCGACTTGGCCAACTTGCCGACATCCATCAGCGCCCGGCTGATCTGCTGATGCGGCACGGTGAAGCTCAGGTTTGCCTGGCCGCCACGGCCGTAGCCTTGCACGATCATATCGACGAACACATCGGTCTGAGCAATCTGTCGGAACACTGCAGCCGCCACGCCCGGCTTGTCCTGGACGTGACTGATCGTGATTCGGGCTTGGGTTTCGTCGAGCGTCAGATCGTCGATCGCCAAATCTTCCATGCCGGCCAACCGGCGAACGACTTCCACGGCGTTGGACGTGCGTTGGGTTGGGGCGGTCGAAACTGCGGGGGATTCCGGCTGCACATCGAGCTTGAACTCGCGGTGGACCGCTCGCAGCGCGTCGAGCGCCGACTCGCGCGCGACCAATACTGAAATCTTGATCTCGCTCGTGGAGATCATCTGAATGTTGACGCCGGCATCGGCCAGCGCCTGGAACATCCGATCGGCCACGCCGGTCTGCCGAGCCATGCCCAAGCCGACGACGGAAATCTTGGAGACGCCTTCGTCGCAGGTGAACCCTCCGGCGCCGATCTCGCGAACCGCTTCCTCCACGGCGTGGCGCGTGGCTCGCAAGTCGTCTCGCGGCACGGTGAACGTGATGTCGGCTTTGCCCTCTTCGCCGATGTTCTGCACGATCATGTCCACGCTTACTGCACGGTCAGCGATCCGCGAAAAAATCGCCAGACTGGAACCAGGGCGATCGGGGACGCCAAAGACCGTTACGCGGGCTTCGTCTTTGGTGAGCGTTGCCCCGCCGACCGCCTGATCGGCCGATTCTCCTTCGGCCACGATCATCGTGCCGGGTATGTCCGTGAAGCTGCTGCGGACGTGGATCGGAACCGAGAACTTCTTGGCGAACTCGATCGATCGGCTGTGCATCACGCCAGCGCCCAAACTTGCCAGTTCGAGCATCTCGTCGTAACTGGTCTGCGTCAGCCGCCGCGCCTCGGGCAACAGACGCGGATCGGTCGTATAGATGCCATCCACGTCGGTATAGATCTCACAGGCCTCGGCCCCCAGCACGGCCGCCAGGGCAACCGCCGTGGTATCGCTGCCGCCGCGTCCCAGCGTGGTGATATTGTAGTTCTCGTCGATACCCTGGAAGCCGGCGGCGATGACGATGTTCCCTTCGCTCAGCAACTTCTGCATCCGCTCGGTCGAAATGCTGCGGATGCGGGCCTTGGTGTGCGTGCTGTCGGTGCGGATGCCGATTTGGGCGCCGGTGAGGCTGATGGCCTTGTATCCTAGCGAGTGAATGGCCATGGCCATCAAGGCCACGCTCACCTGCTCCCCGGTGGAGAGGAGCATATCCATCTCGCGAGCGGAGGGGGCATCGGTGATCTCGTTGGCCAGATCCACCAGGACGTCGGTGTTCTTGCCCATGGCGCTGACGACCATCACAACCTGGTTGCCCTGTTGCTGCGCGCGGATAGCCTTCCGCGCCGCGGCCAGGATCTTCTGACTATCAGCCACGCTGGTGCCGCCGAACTTTTGAACGATGATAGGCATGTGAGAAGTAGGTCAGGCTATTGCCTGACGGTATGCGCCTGAAGACTTGTTTGCAGTGGAAGAATCGGTTCGATGTTCCTGAAATCGTCAGGCAATAGCCTGACCTACTGAAGAAAATACTGCATCAATCGCCAGCCTTCATCGAAGGCCAAAACTGATCGGTCGGCAGTCGGTTCGTCATACGTGGTCGCCGCATCGGCCGCAACTCCACTGCCGCACAACGCAAAGGGTACAGCGCCGTGGCTGTGCGTCTTGGTTCGCAGCGGTGTGGGATGGTCGGGTGTGACCAGGATTCGATAGTCTCCCTGTGCCTTCAGGGCCGCGTGCAGCGGGGCCACGATGTGGCGGTCGATTTGCGAGAGAGCTTCGATCTTGGCGGCCGCATCTCCCTGATGCGATGCTTCGTCGGTGGCTTCGACGTGGACGCAGATAATATCCGTATCGCCGAGGACCTCGATCGCATATCGCCCTTTGGCTGCATAATCGGTGTCAATGTAGCCGGTCGCGCCAGGGACTTCGATTCGCCGCCAACCGATGAGCGCGGCCAGACCTCGCAGCAGGTCCACGGCCGTGATCATCGCTCCGCGCTTGCCATAGAGTTCGGAGAACGGCTTCAGCGCCGGCGCTCGGCCCAATCCCCACAGCCAAACATTGGTAGCCGGCAGCTTTCCTGCTTTGCGGCGCGCCACATTCACGGGATGATCAGCGAAGAGGCTGACGCTTTCCGCCATCAGCCGCGTCAACACGTCGCTGCCAGGGCCGCGGGGATAATCGTCGATCACCGGCTTGTCGGTCAGATCGTGCGGTGGAGTCGTGCGCGTATCACGGCTAAACGGCGCGGACTGCCGCTGACCGCGCCACAGCAACAAGTTGCGATAGCTCACACCGGGCACAAACTCCAGACCTGCGCCACCAGGATGACCAGGGCCGAGTTTTTCCTGAACGGTGGCCAATAGTTTCTTGGCCTCATCGGTGGTGATGTGTCCGGCGGTGAAGTCTCGCATGATCTGGTCTTCGACGGTCACTAGATTGCAGCGGATCGCCCAGTCGTTGGGCCCCAGTTCGATCCCTTGGGCGGCGGCTTCCAGCGGTGCACGGCCGGTGAAATTGGCGATAGGATCGTAACCCAGCAGGCTCAGGTTGGCCACATCGGAGCCGGGTGGAAGTGAGGCCGGCACGTGGTTGGCCCGGCCGACGACTCCGGCTCGCGCGATCGCGTCCATGGCCGGCGTTTCGGCGGCTTGCAGCGGCGTGCGGCCGCCGAGCGTCTCTTGCGGCTCGTCGGCACAACCGTCGGGGATGATGATGGCGTACTTCATGGATTGGATTGTCATGCGCGGATAAAAAACGGCGAGCGTTGCTCGCCCGCTAAACTACTCATGCACCCTGATGCGCACGCTCCGCCCGCGGACGCTGTTGAGTTTGTCAATCTCCGCCACGGCTTTGTCGGCCGCCCCTTGTTGGGTGACGTGCGTCATGATGACCAGAGGGACTGCATCACCGGCGCCGGCGGTCGGTTCATGCTGAATGACCGAGGCGATCGAGATTCCATGCCGACCGAGGATGCCGGTGATTTCGGAAAGCACGCCCGGATGATCGTCCACGTCGAATCGCAAATAGAACCGGCTCTCCGCCATGCCAAAATCGCGCGGGGCCACGCGGGCCGGGCGTTGCGACCAAAGTTCCAATGTGCGAAACGTGATGGCGGTTCGCCCGACGACGGTGTCGATCAAGTCGGCTACCACCGCCGAAGCCGTCGGCATCTGTCCGGCACCGAGGCCGTGGAACCAGACTTTCCCCACGGCATCTCCGACGACGCGCACGGCGTTGTAGGCATCACGCACGTCTGCCAGAGGCGATCCGAGTCGTACAAGCTGTGGCGCCACGTGCAGTTCAAGCTGATCGCCGACAAGCTGGGCCACCGCCAACAACTTGATTCGGAAACCTAGTTCCCGCGCAAACTTCAAATCGGCGGCTTGCAGGTTCTGGATCCCTTCGCGAGGAATGTCGCGCCAGTGAACGCGAGCACCAAAAGCCAGGTGGGCCAGGATCGACAGTTTCTGCGCTGCGTCGCTGCCGTCCACATCCATCGTTGGATCGGCCTCGGCGTAGCCGCGGCGCTGCGCTTCGCGCAAGGCATCGTCATAGCTGGCGCCGTGATGGTCCATCTGCGAGACGATGAAATTACACGTCCCGTTGAGAATGCCGTGGAGGGAGCGGATTTCGTTCGACGACAGACATTGCCCAATGGCGGCCACGATTGGGATGCCGCCGGCCACGGAGGCTTCGAAGGCAATCGAGCGTCCCAGTTCGCGGGCTCGATCAAAGAGTTCCGGCCCATGTTCCGCCAGCAATGCCTTGTTGGCGGTGATCACATCCTTGCCGCTCTCCAGCAGCTTGAGCATGATGGTGCGGTCAGGCTCCAAACCGCCAATAAGCTGAACGACAGCCTTGATCTCGGGATTGCCCGTCACGTCGGAGAGCTTGTCGGTCAGCACCCCTTTGGGAAGCTCCACGTCGCGCGGCTTCTTGAGATCACTGACGACCGCTTTCTCCAGCCAGAGCGTGCGCCCGGCATGGCGTGTAAACCGATCGCCGTGCTCCAGCAGCAGCCGCGCCACGCCTGTGCCGACGGTGCCCAAACCGACAATGGCGACCTTGGTGATTTCCATGACAAAACAGCCCGTGGCGACGATCTACAACGGCAAAATCCGAGACAAAACAAGCCCCTTATCGTAGGTGCATCCGCCTGCCCTCGTCAAGCGTCCGCGACAGGAGTAAGCTAACACGCGCCCGGGGATTGTCCCAATTTTTGTCTCAGCACAGTCATGTCCTGACTTGCGGAGCAAGCATGGGACTGTCCCCTTTAGGTTCATCACATCGCACCGGAGCCATTCATGGACGACGCCGCTTTACAATTTTTCCACAGCATCCTGGAAAGCCCCAGCCCTTCGGGCTACGAGCGTCCCGTGCAGGATGTGGTCCGAGCCTACGCGGCGCGCTATGCCGACGATGTGAAGACCGACACGCACGGCAACGTGATCGCCGTCAAGAACGCCAGCGCTCCGACGCGCGTCATGCTGGCCGGGCACTGTGATCAAATCGGCCTGATCGTCCAGTACATCGACACCGATGGCTTCATCTATGTTCAACCGATCGGCGGCTGGGATCCGATGCAGCTCATCGGGCAGCGATTGACGGTGTGGACCTCCGGTGCACCAGTGCCGGGTGTGATCGCGCGCAAGCCGATTCACCTGCTCACCGAAGAAGAACGGAAGCAGGTGCCGAAGATGAAAGACCTGTGGCTCGACATCGGCGCCCGCAGCCGAGAAGAAGCGGCCGACCTGGTTCGGATCGGCGACCCGGTGACGCTGGAACTGCGGGTGCAAAACCTGCGCAACAACCTGGTCATATCTCCCGGCATGGACGACAAGACTGGACTCTGGGTGTGCTTCGAAGCCTTCCGCCGGGCGAGCGAACTGAAACTCAACGTGGCGCTCTACGCCGTGGCGACCGTGCAGGAGGAGATCGGCCTGCGCGGCGCCCAGACCAGCGCCTATGGCATCGACCCGCACGTCGGCATCGCCGTGGACGTAACGCACGCCACCGATTGCCCGACAATCGATAAGAAGCAGGAAGGAGACGTGACGCTCGGCAAAGGTCCGGTGATCTACCGCGGCCCGAACTGCAACCCGGTTGTGGTCTCGCGATTGATCGATGCGGCGGTCGATAACGACATCCCGCACCAGCTTGGCGCCAGCGGCAGGGCGACACCGACCGACGCCAACTCGCTGCAGGTCACCCGGGCTGGCGTGGCCGCCGCCCTGGTCAGTGTGCCGAACCGCTATATGCATAGCGGCGTGGAGATGATCTCGCTGGACGACATCGACCATGCGGCCAATCTGCTGTCGAAGTTTGCGCTGAATCTGAGCGGTGACGAAGATTTCAGGCCGTAATGATCCATGCCCAAAGCCAATTTCCAACGTGTCGCACTGGTCACCGGCGCCGGGCCGGCCCGCGTGGGCAACACCATCGCCCGCACGCTGGCGGCACGAGGGTTCCATCTGGCGATCCACGCCAACCGCTCGCAGCGCGAGGCGCAGTCGACGGCCGAGGAACTGACCACGGCGGGCCGAGAATCGATCGCCGTGGTGGCGGACCTGCGCGACGAGCGGGCGATCATCAACATGGTGGCCAAGGTGCGCGACTATTTTGGCCGGATCGACGCTCTGGTCAACTCGGCCGCCGTCTTTGAATCCACGCCCTTGGAAAAAATGACAGCCGACGATGTCCGTCGTCAATTCGAGATCAACACGCTCGGCACGCTTCTCTGTTGCCAGCACGTCGGCGCAGTAATGATTGAGCAGCCCTCCGGCGGCGCGATTGTGAACATTGGCGATTGGGCGATCGAGCGTCCGTACGAAAACTATCTGGCTTATTTCGCTTCCAAGGGAGCGATCCCGGCGATCACCAGGGCGTTGGCCGTCGAACTGGCGCAGCGCAACACGCGAATCCGGGTCAATGCTGTCATGCCCGGACCGGTGCTGTTCCCGCCGGGCATGCCGGAATCGCACCGCCGCGCGGCCGTGGAGGCGACCCTGCTGAAGCGCGACGCCGCGGCCGTGCCGACGATCGACACGGTGACTGCCGGGACGATCTTCGGGGGACAACAGGCGACGGTCACCATTAACGGCACCAACTTCGCCAGCGGTGCGACCGTGTCGTACACCAGCGCTGGCGCGACGACCACAGGTGTGGCGACGACGTTCATCTCACCGACCCAGATGACGTTCAATCTGACGTTGCCGAGCGTGGGCGTGACAGCCACGAATTTCATCGTGACCATTGCGGGGCAGTCGAGTGCCCCGAACACGACCCTGCTGACGGCAGTCGGGCCAACGATCACTGGCGTGTCGACGCCTGCGGGTTACCTCCCCGGGACCGTGCCGGCGAACACCGATCTGACCCTGACGCTGACCGGCACGAACTTCGGCACCCAGACGAGCGATATCGACTCCGTGACCTATGGCCCAACCGGCGTCGAATTCTCAGGCGGCAGCAAGACGTGGCTCAGTTCGACATCGATCTCGCTGGTCATCGGCGTAAACGTCAACGTAGGCCAAGCGGTGAAATTCCGAGTGATCATCAGCGGCCAGGGGAGTCCTGTCAGCGCTCAGTTGCTGACGGCCGTGCCCTCGGTGACGGCGGTGGCGCCGACGTCGGTGACAACCGGCTCGTCGCAGACCATCATGCTCACGGGCACGGGCTTCTCGAATGCGTCGACGGTGACCTATGGCACGGCCGGCACGGGCGCGAGCCTGACCAGTCTGACCGCGACGGGCACCACGCAATTGTCGGGCACGACGCCGGCGAATATCTCGGTCGGCACCATGAAGTTCATCGTGACGACCGGCGCGCAAGTCAGTCCGGTGAGCACCGCGACGCTGACGGTGAACGCCGCGCCGGTGCCGACGATCAGTGGGGTGACGGTGTCGAACAGCACGGCGCTCGCGTCAAGCGTCGCGATCACCGTCACGGGCTCCAACTTTGCGACCGGCGCGGCGACCTTGTCCTACAAGAAGGCGGGTGTCCCTGTCACGAACGCCGCGGCTCAGGTGGACAACTTCGGGATGCTGACGTCCCTCGGGCACACGATGCCGAACGTGGGCGAGACTCTGTCGGAATTTGTCGTCACGGTGGGCGGCCAGTCGAGCGCGGCGAGCAACATCGTTGTGACGGCGATCGCGCCGACGCCGACGATTACCGGCGTCTGTGCTTCACCCACAACGGCCGGGGCGACAGCCGTGGTCACCCTCGTGGGGACAAACTTCGCCAGCGGCGCGACGGTGTCGTACACGAGCGGCGGCGTCTCTACGACCGGCGCAGCGACGACATTCGTGTCGCCAACAATATTGACGTTCCCGCTGACGATGCCCGCCGCCAATTCGACCGTGACGAGTTTCGTCGTCACCGTGAGCGGCCAGTCGAGCGCGGCGAACAACACGGTGCTGACGGCGACCGCCTCGTCGGCGCCGACCGTGACCTTGATCAGTCCGACC
>JAIOQB010000110.1 GCA_021413585.1 Planctomycetia bacterium | reverse complement strand
GTGATTTTCCTCTGCATGGCGGGGGGGCCGAGCCATCTGGAGACGCTCGACCCCAAGCCCGAGTTGCAAAAGCTCTCGGGCAAGCCGATGCCCGAGTCGTTCACCAAGGGCCAGCCCATCGCTCAACTGCAAGGCAAACCGCTCACCTGCCTGGGTGCGCAAACCAGCTTCAAAAAGCATGGCAAGAGCGGGCTGGAGATCAGCGACTACCTGCCGAACATTGCCTCACTGGCGGATGAGATTACGGTCATTCGCTCGATGGTCACGGAGCAGATCAACCACGACCCGGCTCACACGTTTCTCAATTGCGGCTCCATCCTGCCCGGCATGCCCAGCATGGGAGCCTGGGTAACGTACGGCCTGGGGAGCGCGAACGAAAACCTCCCGTCGTTTATCGTGCTCACCAGCAAGAGCAGCCAAGGGGTACAGCCGATCGCCAATCGCCAGTGGAACGCGGGTTTTCTGCCCGGCCGCTGCCAGGGAGTGGAGTTTCAAGGAAAGGGGGCGCTGGTTCACTATGTCTCCAATCCCAACGGGGTGAGCCGCGTCGCGCAAGAGCATGTGCTCTCCGCCATCGCGGACATCAACCGCTTGCGGCAGGCCCAGGTTCACGACGCGGAATTGGAAACCCGCATTCAGCAATACGAACTCGCTTTCCGGATGCAGATGAGCGTGCCGGAATTGACCGACTTTTCGGACGAATCCGCGAACACTCTGGCCGAGTATGGCGCCAAGCCGGGCGATGGGAGCTTCGCCAGCAACTGCCTGATGGCCCGCCGCCTGGCGGAGCGCGGCGTGCGGTTCATTCACCTCTATCACCGCGGCTGGGACTTCCACGGCAACTTGGTTTCCGGGATGAAAGAGAGTTCCGAGAAGACAGACCGCCCCACCGCCGCGCTGATCGCCGACCTCAAGCGGCGCGGCCTGCTGGACGACACCCTGGTGATCTGGGGAGGCGAGTTCGGCCGCACGCCGATGGCGCAGGGGAACGGCCGCGACCACCACATCAAGGGTTACTCGATGTTCCTAGCCGGCGGCGGCGTCAAGCAAGGAATGGTGTACGGCGCGACCGACGAGCTGGGCTACAATGCAATCGACAACATCGTCAACGTCCGCGATCTACATGCCACGATGCTACATCAACTGGGCATCGACCACACCCGACTCTCGGTGCGCATCCGCGGCCTCGATATGAAGCTGACCGGGGTCAAGCCGGCGCGCGTGGTGAACGAGATTTTGGCGTAGATCTTCCCCCTCTCCCGCCGGGAGAGGGCGGGCGTGCATTGGGCAACTTCATAGTTGCCGTACACACCGTCCCGGAGGGACGCCCGACAATAGCCCAGCGATTCATCGCTGGGTAGTATGGAGCGCACATTTCGTCGGCGTCCTGTAAGGACGCTTGAAGACACAGACGATGAGATGTGTGCGACGCTGAGTCGTCTTTTCAAGCGTCCCTAACGGGACGCACTGGCATTGAGGTGGATCTCGAACCCAGCGATGAATCGCTGGGCTATTATCAATGGTCCCTACGGGACCTGAAGTAGCCTCACCCTCTGTCGCCCACCTTCAACCCGATCACCATCGAATCGGGCCCGCTAAGATGCTCGACGCCCGTCTGCTTGAACCCCGCCTCGCGCATCCAGCCCACGCAGTCCGCGCCCGAGTAATCAAACCCGCCGCGCGTCTCGACCAACATGTTCAGGCTCATCAGCAGCCCAAAGGCGTTGCTGCGGCGTTCATCGTCAATGATCGCCTCGAAGATGATCAGCGCCCCGTCCGCCGGCAGCGCGTCGTACGCCTTGCCGATCAGCATCTTCTTCGTGGGCAAGTCCCAATCGTGCAGAATGTGCCCCATGATGATCACGTCCGCCTGGGGAAACGGCTCTCTGAAAAAGTCGAGCGTGGTGAACTTCAGCCGGTCCTGTAGTCCGAAGCTCGCCACGTACTTCTCAAAAATCGGCCGGACGACCGGCAAGTCGGCCCCGAGGCCTTTTAAGTGCTGGTGTGTCTGCGCCAGCACGACCGGCAACCCGCCTTGAGCCGCGCCGATGTCGACGAAAGATTGATACCGCGACCACGGAACCTTCGCCGCGATGGTGCGGGCAATGCCCAGGCTCAGCCCCGTCATGGCGGATAGAAATTGATCGAGTCGCTGCGGGTCGCTGTACAGCGTGTCGAACAGATCCCCGCCGTGCTTTGCCTCGTTCTGGGGCTGCCCGGACTTCAGGGCTTCGGTCAGATCGGCCCAGAAGCGAAACAGCCGCACGCTCATCATCTCCAACATGCCGCCGATGTACGTCGGTTTGGCCCGATCGAGGAAGAGTTCCGTTGCCGGCGTATTGGTGTATTGCCCCTCTTCACGCATGAGCATGCCCAAAGCGACCAGGGTATCGAGAAAGTCCCGCGCGCTCCGCTCATGCAGACTCAGCCGCGTGCGAATCTCATCCAGCGTCAGCGGCCCATTGGCCAGTTCCGTGAACAGGCCCAGTTCCACGGCGCTCAATAGTGTCTTGGAGCCCCAATAGCCGAAGCCCAGTTGCATGATTGCGTCGGGCGTGAGTTCGTTCGTTGTCACAACTTGAGCCATTCCATCTTCCTTTAGAAAATCAATTCCGCTGGGCCGAGCACGCCTGCGCGGCGGTCGCGGCGACAATTGCAGCTTTGGCGCGAGACGAATCGGGGTGATTCTAGCGAACCCAGCATCGCCATTCCATCTGGCAGTTCAACTTGTTACAAAATAGACGTGCGGCGGGGTCGACAGCTGTTCATGGCGACGCCCGCGCGACTTGGCGCAAATCGATTCTCTCGTTCGCCAACTGATTTTGGTCGGTAGTTAAACAAGGAGCTTGCCATGCATCTGGGAAACGGCGCTTTGACGCCAGGGTGTGCCGTCGTTGCGTTAGGAACCGCGGCGATTGGCGGGGGCGTGGCATGGCTGTCGCTTCGCCGACAGCCGCAACACTCTGCGCGAGCCTGGCTGGCGTGCGGACTCTCCACGGCAGTCTTTGCCGCGCAAATGTTCAACGTCCCCATTTTGCCGCACAGTTCCGGCCACTTGGTGGGCGGCGTGCTGCTGGCGTGGATGTTGGGCGCGCCGCTGGGCGTGCTCTGCATGTCGGCGATTCTGATGCTGCAAGCGGCGCTGTTGGGCGACGGCGGCGCGATGGCGCTCGGGGCCAACATTCTAAATATGGCGATCATCCCCGCGTGTGTCACGGCGCTGGCTCGGCGTCGGTGTCGAGGCACCAGGCCTCTGGGGCAGGGGAGTGCGCTCGCCGCCGCGTCGCTGCTCTCAGTCGTGGCAGGAGCGGCATTGGTCGTGCTGGAAGTCGCAGCCGGGCGATCTGCCAGCCAATTGACGGGCCTCGGCACGTTTGCTGGCGCGATGCTGAAGCTGCATCTGCTGCTCGGCGTGTTTGAAGTCGCCGTTACGGTGCCGGTCGTGTGGATGTTGGGCGGGTCGAGCGATTGGGTGAATACGCCCGCCTGGTCAGTTCAAGCAGTAAGAACCGTTCGCGCGCGTGCAGCGACGGCGATGTTTTTGGTTTTGCTGGTAGCCGCGCTGAGCCTGCCGAACATCGGGCTGGCCAGCACGCTGCCGGACGGCTACGAGTCGGCAGTCAAGGCTGTCTCCGCGAGCAATTCCGCGCTGCATCAATTGGAGTCAACCGAGTACCTGTTCGGCCTCAACGCCCAAGTTGCCCATTGGCAGGCGGGGCTCGTCCGCCGCTGCGGCTCGGGCAACGCCGCCGCGCTAGGCGGCGCAGTGCTGGCCGGCATGCTGGCGTTCGCGTGTGCCCGCGGGCTGCCCGGCCGAGCATGCAATACTGCGGCCGGTCGCACTGGCTTGGGCGGCATGCGGAATTGACTGCCCGCTGCGTCCGCTCAAGCCGACTCGAGCCGACAATTCCGGCACCCCCGACATTCCACCCCCGCTTCGAGCGCTTGCCCACCCCGGTTCGGTGAGGTAAATTACACGTCCCTCTCCCGCGGGAGAGGAGCAATCGCCTAACCATATACTCCCTCACCCTCCAACCCTCTCGCGGAGGGCGAGGAGGTAAGCGACTAGGCGACCATACTCGGAGGGTAAGCGAACTGGCTAGCGGCCTGACTCGAAATCAGGTGCCCCGCAAGGGGTTGTGGGTTCGAATCCCATGCCCTCCGCTTGAGAGAGATCGAGATACACCATCGTACCGTTAAGTACTTGCCACTTCAAGGATTCGCGACCAACGTCGTCGAAGTCGTCGGCCTGCATTTCATAGGCAAGAAGGGGCGGCACCTGATTTTCTTCCGGTGCCGTCAGGGGCTGCACCTGATTTTCTGCCAGCCCTTCGAGCCATTCCGGCTCGACTTCATAGAACCGGACGTGGCCCGCCTTGGCTCGTTCCCAGACGCCATCCCACCACGCGTCGACCTGTTCCATCATGTCGGCCCAGGAGCGTTTGCCTGGGGCCTGGAGCTGCGGTTCAAAGGCTTCAATCGTCTGGCCGCCGTCGGTCTTGAATTGCTCCCAAAGACTTGCATCGATCCTCTCAGCACCTCGATCAACGTAGTAGCGGAGCGTCGTTTCGATGCTTTCATGACGCATCAAGACTTGCAAGATTTGCGATTCCACCCTGTACGCCCAACGCGTTCCGAAGCTTCGACGCAGGTCGTGGGCCGATGCATACTTGCCCGCCGCCTTATTGACTACGATGCCAGCAGCTTTGCCCATCGCGGAAATGGACTTGATGACTCGCTTTCGACTCAGGTTAATTCCGAACACCGAACCATGTCTTGCACCACGAGGCGTCCGCTGCAAGAAGGCTTGAAACTCTGGCACCAGCGGAAGCAATCGGGCCTTGCCGCTCTTATCCGCCCCTTCTGCGATCTGCAACCCGAGGGAGTCGTTGCGTGATTCCACGATCGCAAACGGGCCGTCATTCCAGCTTAGCTGCAACCCTTCGCCCAGGCGGAGGCCTGACAGCCACAGACCCTCAAGGAACCGCTTCCAAATCGCCGCATCATTCGGCCGAACCTTTGCAGCTTTGCCAAGCAACCGTTCGAACTCTTCCAGCGTGATCGCACGGCCTTTCTGGTAGCGTTGTGGCTTTGCTCGGCGCTTCCGGGGCAAGTCGGGCGCCCGGTACGGCGGAAAGATTCTTTGAGCCCACCGGAGAGAGGCCAAGATTTGCCGGCGGCGAGTATCGACGCTGTGCGGGCTTAACTTCCGGTCTGCAAGTCCCGCGAGAAACTTACTTAGCTCGGAGGCGGTCGCCTGATCGAGCGTAGCCAGGTCGGCCGCTTCGCCGAACTTGGTCAGGATACTTCGCACGTCCCTCCGCGATGTCTCCTTCTGCTGCGACAACTCTTCCCCCTGGTACCGGTCAACGAAGTCCGTCCATCTGACGCTCATGCTTGACCTCCTTTGCCCAAATGTTCAACCACCGTTCGCTCCTTCCACGGCCGACCCTCTCGGAGTGCTTGGTCCGCTTCGGCCTCGTCAACAACTTTCGTAACTCGTAGGAGGACGGAATCGACGCCGCAATTCGCGACTCGCTCCTCGATGGTACGCCGGCTTCGTTGCTGTGCAAGAACCTCATCGGGTTGGCCACTCGTCTTCCGCTCACCGAAACGTTCAGGACGCGGGTCCAACCGCATCCCTCGGCTGGCACCAAATCGGCGAATCTGACGATGGCTCTGCAGCACCCATGTCGGAAAGCCTACGCGGGGTGCTTTTGTCAAGTACTTTGACACGTAACGCCCTGCGTGGACCCCATTTTCAAACTGCTCACCCCGTGAAATCCAGACGAAGCCAATTCCCCAATTTCGATCAACGATGCTGTGATCGATGAAGTCCGCATCTACCACGAGGTGCCAGTGGGGCCAGCCTGCTTTCTGAAACTCAAGGACGTAGAAGTACCGCGGTGAGTGCAGTAGCTTCGCCCGCCGGAGATGCTGCATCAGGACTCCCAGCTTCCGACGTTGACCGACTTCGAGATAGGCCGCTTCCGGACAGTTGAACCGCTCGCGATCCACAGTGAGGCTCAACATGCGAAGTCCCTTAAAGGTTCCGAACAATTCGCAGACACGGTCGCGGAGCTTTCGACCCATCCACCCCATGCACCACTTGCAGTACCAGGAACGGCAGGAGCAGGGGACTTCGCGAATCTCATCGGAGAGGACTATTTGGTTTTTGTGTTTGTTGTGTTGGGAATTGCTTGCCGGTTGATTGTCGTTGTTACAATCATCCTTTAAGAGTTCAAGTGAAGAGGGACGTGATTTGTCGTCGTCTTCGATAGTGTGCATGGCGGTCATCCTTGACCGCCCGCCCTACGCAATCGTTATGCCAATGCTACTACGGAATGCAAAGCTTGTACGGGCGCCGAGGCACCGTTGAAACTCGCGGCCCGGACCGTCGTTCGCTCCGCCGCGCTGCGCTCACTCCGGCTCCGGCTCCGCAATTTCATCGCGTCGCTGTTGGTTTGGGTTATTCGCATGATCGTGTCGCAGATTGAGACACACGCTAGCCAGGCTGTTCAGTTTCCACGCCGCCCGCCCCGCCAAGGCAACTCCGGCCAAAGCTCGATGGGACCCGAGGGCCGGAAATCGCTGCCCCGGATGATGCGGCAGGGAGGCCTTCGGACAGTGTTTTTTTCTGCCGCTCACGATTTCCGGCCCTACCCATCGATCTTTGGCCCCCTACGCCCGCAACCATCCCTGACACTCCCACCCCGCCGCTGGCCGGCTCTCACCGCTCCGCTTCACGCAGGATCGCGAACACAACCGCCAATATCGACGATACGCAATGCACAAGGCTTGTCCTCACGTTTGCTGCATCGTCGTCGCTGCGACCTCGCCCAACGTGCAACGGAGAACTGCAACTCCTTGAACCTCGTGGACTCGAAATCAGGTGCCCAGCAATGGGTTGTGGGTTCGACTCCCATGCCCTCCGCTAAGGTAAGTTGTGACAACAAAAGAGGTTCCGACGCATCAACGCCGGAACCTCTTTTGTTTGCGCACCCCCAAAGGTCGAGACTGGCACCTAAACCGCGCATCGGCGGCGCCTGTGAACGTCACTTGCAGCCCGCCCGCCATGCGGCCGTAGTCTCCTCAGGGGGCCCCTGGCCACTGGCATCTCCGACCCACCATGCCACGGTCGATTTGCTTTTGACACGACGCAGGGGACGAGTTGAATGATAACCTTCAACTTTTGTTATCGCTCGGCAGGGGAATTGGCCAGACTCTCAACGTCGTTCTACTGCATTTCTCAGCAGGCTCTTGTTTGTAGGCCTCCATCACGAAGCGATTCTCGATCGTTCGTACCGCGAATGCGCAGCTAAGCTTTTCGCAGACCTTTTGCACGAAGTGTCGGGTTACCTGGAAACGCACTCCAAAAGCTAGCGGTTGATCATCATAGTCTTCGTCAGGATAGCCTTCCTGCCAAGCTTCAAATCGTCCGACACGATCATCTCCATCGAAGACGTCAACGCCATTAAAGACCAACGAAAACGTGCGAAATAGGTGTGAAGAGAAACTCGCCGTAGCATGGAAACCCAAGAACCCAATGTGCTTTTCCTTAAACGCAGTAAAGGGCAAGCACCCCTGGCTTTCGAGTGGTTCTAATTGATGACCGGACAGCAGGGCCTCGCGGAATTGCCTCCACGTGAGATTTTCTGCGGGATGATGGGTACCCACTTCCTCGGCCCAGCATTCCGATTCGACCTCTGCTATTCTGTCGATCGCTTCGGGTGGGACAAGAGCTGAGCGAATATGGGTTTGCGTTACGTACTGTGCATGATATGGCGTATCTTGAGCCAACTGCCGGAATTCAAACGCTGTTACCCAATCATCCAATGGAGATTCTTCAATAATGACCACGTTTTCGTCCTGGCAGTTGGCAATCCACTGTTCTTTGTCCGCCACAACAAGAGGTGGAATATCTTCTGGCATTGGAAGCAACTGGTACGAACAATACGCAGGATCACATGGTTGTATCACACGCCAGATCGCCTCTAAGCGAGTCGGTTGATATCGTCGCTTGACGAGGATCTCATCAAGTGTTTGGTACAGAAGATTGCTAATCTTGACGTGAAACTCAGAAATGAACCAAATCACCGGCCATCCCTGTGGATGCGAAAACGTGCGCCACATTGAGCGCGCGGCCTCACGC
>JAIOQB010000109.1 GCA_021413585.1 Planctomycetia bacterium | reverse complement strand
CAGGATGACGATCACCGCGATGACTACCAACAACTCCACCAGAGTGAATGCCTTGGCTGGTGTCTCGGGGTGAGAATCTTGCCGGGCTGCATCGCTGCTCAGGCCGCCCTCACGAACAACATCGTCAGGGATATCGCCATTGGAATTGGGGTGCGGCAGGAGGGGTTCGTTTTGCATAATTAGTTGCCTTCTCTGTTGGTATGCCTGCCCTGTGGATCGGCTTTGGTCGCACTCTGTGCCCCTAAACTTGCGCCCTAAAACGGGCGACGCATTTGTTCTTGTGAAGCTTCGCTCGTCGTCGGCGCTGAGGGCCCGGCGAAAGACGGCGACTTCGTCGAGTTGGCCTTCAAAGTCATACTCGCCGAAATCCTGATCCATCCCGGCGGCCCCAATCACCAGATCGGCAATGCTGGCCAGCCCTTCATCATGCCGATACTCGCCCTTGGCTTCAAGCTCGCCATCCAAATAAGCGCGCCATTTTCCCCGGTTGGCGGTCATGGTGACATGGTGCCAACGCCCGTCGTACACCCCCTTCATGTCGGCGATCGACTGGTTGCAATGGACCGAATTGCCGACCACCGCCCGGATTTCGTTGGCGTCGCCGGCCCGATGGATCACCCAGCCGCTACAGTTCATCGGCCCCGCTTTGCTGATGACCCGAGACCAGTCCTGCTGGCGGTTGTCGCCACGCATCCAAAACGCCACGGTCAGCTCGTCACTTATCACCAGCGACGCGGAATGAGGAATCACGACATAGGCCGGCCCGCCCGATACATCCAGGCACTTGCCACCCCCCACCAATGGCGGGACGCTGGTGCTGAACTTCAGCACGCCGACCAGCTCGCCGTCGTTCTTGTGCCCCGACAGATCGGCCGCGTTGTCGTCGTCAAAGCCCCAGTAACCGACCAAAGACGGATCGCGGAGCAAGCGGTCGCGAAAACCTTGCCATTGCTGGTAGCGATCAGCGGAGGTCAACGGCGGGAGGCTTGGGAAGGCGGTGGGGTCTGTGTCCAAGGCCACCACAGGGTGTTTTCCCTCGCCCAATTCCAGCGACTCCCCTTCGGTCAATTCGTAGGTGCGCGAGGCGTGGGAGAGCGGATCGCGGGCGGCAGCGTTTACCTTTCCCTTGAAGACCTGGATTTCCGTCGAGCCTTTCGGATCGACGCGGACGCCGAACGCCGTCCCCAGGTCGATCACCTTCGCCTTGGGAGTGTGAATCGTAAAGCCCGTGGCTTGCTTGGGCACCTCGGCGCTGGCCTTGCCGGAGACGAGCGATGCCTCCATGCCCGACTGGATCTGAAACGTCGCCGGCCCTTCCAGGAACACCGTGGCGCCGCTGGCGAATGTGATTTCCGCCAGCCCCTTGGTCAGCACCAATTCAGAACCCGCGATAAAACGAGGATCGACCGGATTCGGGAACGGCCCGGTCCAACGGGCACCGACGGTCCGACCCAGTTGAGCGACATAGTGCGGCTGTGCCGCATTCTCCACGGCCTCATTGTCCGCGACCGACTCTTGATGCGACCGGTGCCAACCCCAACCCGCGGCCAGCAGGCCGAGCGTCACCGCCACGCCCAGCAGCAAAAACGCCTGCGGACGAAACCAGGAGGACGAGCCGGTGCCGAACACGCTTCCCAAGATACCGGGCAACCAAGCCTTGCGCTTGCCCGACTCAGGGCCCGCCGTGCCACCCGGGCCGCCGCTGGGATCGCTGTCGCTATCGATGTGGCTGCCGGGACGGTCGCTTTCCGTACTGTCGCCGGCATGCCCTCGATAACTCCACTGCATCCGGGCATGCATGTCCATGTGGACCAGGTAGAAGCGCCGCGCTCCTTCGTCGGCGCGGAGAATCGCCTCCAGCCGGTCGCGCTGTTCGACGGTTAGCGTGCCGTCGCACTGCGATTTGACCAATTCGCGCAGCTCCGGCAGCGCCGCGCCAAAGCTGGCGTCGGGCCGGACAGCGTCCCCCGAGAATGCGTCGTCGGAATCGGACGGGACATCGTCCGAATCGGACTGCGGCAAATTATTGGACTGCTCAGACATTTCCATCCCTTTGCAGACTGCACACGCGATGGTCGATGCACTCGTGCAAGTATTGGCGGATGCGGTACATCTTCATGTAGATCGCAGCCGGAGTGGTCTTCAGTGCCTTGGCAACCGACTTGGCATTGCTTCCTGCCACGTAGTATTGCTCCAGCACGTCTCGCTCCTCGGGCAGCAGGCCTTCCATGCATTGCTGCAAGGCCTTGCTGCGGGTTTCAAACCACTCGTCATCCTGCTCACGCGTTTGGGCCAGCATGCCCAGCATCTCGTCGCTTAGCAGCACTTCCTTATGATGCTTCCTGCGGCGGTAGTTACGAACTTCATTGAAGGCGACCGCGCGAGCCCAGGGGAGAAACTCGCGCGTGGTGTCAAAGGCCCCAAACTTTTTCCACAACACCAAGCTAGTGTCGGAGAACACCTCGTCTGCTCCGGACCGATTGGGGAGCAAGGTGGCAATGTAGGCGTAGATGCGGCCTTGGTGCCGAACGAACAGCTCGTGAAATTGGTGATGCTGGTCGTTGCTCATTCTCTGGCACCACTTTCCCTGCGCCGCGACTACTTCCCTGGCCACGCGCTATGGCACTCGCGTATCGCTGCTTCTAGCATCGCTGGGTTTGAATCGCTGTACCAGCCTTTGCTTCAGCGCCGTTGCTTCTATGGAAGCCGTGCGAAGAGAAGGCAGCATTACCAGCGAGCGCCAAACAGCCCAACTTAACATCGTGCTATGTTTGACTTATAGCCGACAGCAGCAGCGCGAACGCGTCCCCTGCCTGTTATCGTGTATCATCGCGGGTTTCTAACCTAATCTCAATGAGTGAGGCAACTTAATGCTAGTTGACGGGTGGATTTCTCGTGCTGGCAGTTGAGTGACCAACTTCGGAATTTGCGATGCTGGCGATGCAACGCCGGCATGCGTCAGCGAGAGATCGCAAACCATTCTAACGAATTGCTTTACGCTATATTTCGACTGGATGTAGCTACCAAAGTGGAAGCGTGGCGTCCATCCATTCTGAGGAGAATGGCGAGATTTGAGCGCATTTAACCCGAAATGCCGGGCCGTCTCAGGTGCATCAATGCAACACGCCGAGAAATACGCATAAGCCGGCGATCATCAATTTCACCGGGCGCGAACACGAAAATCTTCAAAATTCATCCGGCTACTGGTTAGACCCACGGGCCATGGCCTGGAAGTACTGCCGGACCAGCTCGCGATATTCCCGCGGGGCTTGCTCGTCGGACGATTTGAGGACTTCGTCGCGCAGGTCGGAGGGGAGCTTCAGCCAGTCCTCGCCGGAAATGCCTAACTTACCGATGCGGGCAGCGATGCGACCCGGCCCCGTGCCGAGCTTGCCTCCCTTGCCACTCGTCGGCTTGCCCCCCGGCTTTCCTCCCGACGGCTTTCCACCCGGTGGCTGCGATCCAGGAGGTTGATCTCCCGGTGGTTGGCCGCCGGAATCTTCGCCCGATGGTTTACCCGCCTGATCGTTAGCCTGATCTTCGCCCCCTTCGGCGCCGAACTCCTTAGGGGGAGTGGGAGGAACTTCGGTATCGGGCGCGCCGCCGCCGAAGCCGCCAAAACCTTTGGCCAGCGGATTATTGTCCGCCATGATCGTGGCCAGACCTTTACGCAGCAACTCTTCGGCGTCCGCCTGCAGCTCCGTGCCGCTGCCGCCGGAGGGAGTGTTTTGATTCGACGGCTTTTGATTGAGCAGGGCCTCGGCCGTGAGCGTGGCTTTGCCGAGGTTCTTTCCCTTGGCGATGGTGTTGTTGATGTTGTTGTTCGACGGCGACGGTTTTTTCGAGCTACCGGCCCCCGTGTTGCTGCCGCCGCCTTGCGTCCCTTGGCCGCCGTCGGGATTGCCGCCGGAATCGGACGGAGATTGCGGCCCTTCGATGAATTTCATCTCGCTGACTTTGGGGATGTTGTCGATGTGCCCGAGGTCGGCGGCCGCTTGGGCTTCTTCCTCGACCGCCATGCCCAGCGTATCGCTGGTTCCCTTGGCATCCTTACTCGACTGCGGATTCCCCTTCTGCGGCGTCATTGCTTCTTGCGGGTTCATTGCTTCCAGCGCCTTGGCCCGTTCGGCGACCTCCTTGGTCTGCTCCGCGAGATCCTTCTGCAGCGATGCGAGCGCCTTGGCGAGTTCGCCCTTTCTGAGAGCGTCCAGTTGCTCATTGACGTTCTTCTGCCGCTCGGCCAGACGCTTGACTGTTTCGTCCACTGGAGGCAGGCGTGAGTCTTTCGGCGGCGCGTAGCCGGGCTGCTTCTTCACGGCGTCGGCCAATTTGTCGAAATCCTTCTCGGCCGCCTGGCCGGCTTGCGCGGCCTCGGGCACCTTTCCTTCCAGCAACTGGTTGGCCGCCTGTCGCGCGTCCGTAGCGGATTGATTGGCCATCTGGTCCTTGCCATCCTTGTTGAGCCCCTCAGCCGCGATCCGGGCCGGAAGCAGATTGGCTTCGCGGGCAATCTGCCGCTGCGCTTCCAGGATTCGCCGGAACAATTCCTTCGCCAGATCGGTCGGCTCGGGCTTGTCGAGGGCCTGCTCCGTGACCTTTCGCAGGTCAAACTGCTTTTCGACCAGCGCGGCGATTTGCGCCGCCAGTTCGCGGGCACGGGCCAAACGATCCTGCTCCGCGCCGAGCGTGGCAATCAGCTTCGTCAGCGCGGCGATCGCTGCATCGATTTGCTCGTCGGCCAGCTTGGCCTTGTCGGTCTGGTCTTTCTTGATGCTGGCCAGCGGGATCAATTCCAGCGCCTGCCGGGCCGGAGCGACGTTGTCCTCCGCGATCCGCCCCGCCTGCGTAGTGATTGCAGACAAGGCTGGCTCCGAGTTGTCTTCGCTAACGCTCAACAACAACTCTTCCGCCTTCGCCGTTTGCCCTCGGGCGGTTTCCAGCGGCTTGAGCGATTCTGGCGGGAGGTGCAGCGGCTGATTTTCCAAGTTGGGCCGGACGGCGGCGACTTGCCCTTTGGCGTTCTTGAGTTGTGCCAAAGCTTCGTTGAGCTTGACTGCGATCTTGCGCACCGCCGCTTCGGCTGCTTGTGTGGAATAGGCCTGCGCACCAGCATCAAAAATGATCGCCAGCGGCTTGCTCCGCCCACGTTGCGGCCCTTGCAGCGCCGCGGGGAGTGTATCACTGACCTCGACCAGCACTTCGATCCGCGGCACGTTGCTCAAGTTGAGTGATCCCAGATCGAGCACGGTTTGCCCCACCCAGGTTCCGCGCTCGATCGTGCTCCGCTTCGGCAGCGAAACGCGGATGGAAATTTCCTTGGCCGCGCCGGCGCGGACGATCAGATTCACCGTGGAGACGCCATAGTCTTCGCGAACGCGATATGCGATCGGCAGCCGGTCCGTGGGTTTCAATCGCAGCTCGGCCGTCTGCGGTTCGGCGATGACCACCAACGGAGCGGCGTCCGGCACCGCTTCAATCTTGTGCTCGGCCGTGCGAACCTCCAGGCCAAACTGGTCCTTGAGCGTCAAGTTCCACTGGCCGGTCGTCTCGGGTGTGACTTCAAACCGCGCGCTCACTTGCTGCCCGCCTTGATCCCGATCCACCGTCGCCAGTGTCGACTTGCCCGCCAGCGACAATTTGGCCTCTGCGAGCGGCTTGTTGCAATGCGCTGCGATGGTCACGGTGGTTCCAACGGGCGCCGTGATGTCTCCCTTCGCTTTTTCCTCCACGCGGGACGCGATGCCCGTGTAGGCGGGGTACTCATAGCGGATGTCTAAGCGATCGACTGTGGGCCGTGGCGTGACGCGAACGGAGTAATACTGGCTCAGGGCCCGGTCGTCAACGAGCACGCGGTAGTCAAACGGCTCGACGACTCTTGGCAACGTGACGACAAACTCCGAGCGGCCGTCC
>JAIOQB010000108.1 GCA_021413585.1 Planctomycetia bacterium | reverse complement strand
TGGTGGCGCTGATGCAGCAGCTTTCGACCGAAAAGGTCCGCACGTTCTCCATCGGATTCGCCGAAGCGGAATACGACGAGACGCCGCATGCCCGTAAGGTAGCAGAGCAACTCGGCACGCAGCACACCGAGCTGCGCGTCGAGCCTTCGGCCGTGGACATCCTGCCGGAGTTGGTGTGGCATTTTGACGATCCGCTGGCGGACAGCTCGGCCATCCCGACGTGGTACGTCTCGAAACTGGCCCGCGAGCATGTGACCGTGGCGCTGACTGGCGACGGCGGCGACGAACTGTTTGCCGGCTATCTGCGCTATCGGGCACCGCCGCTAGGTGCGAAGGTCGATAAGCTGCCCGGCCCGTTGCGGCGGTTCCTCGGGGCCCGGTTCTGGCAAAAACTGCCCGGCACGCGGCGGCAGTCGTTCCTGCGGCGGTTCAAGCGGCTGGTGGAACCGCTGGCGTTGCCGCCGGCGCGAAGGTATTTGGAGTGGATCGCGATCTTCAACGAATCGCAGCGGGCATCGCTCTACACCGAAGAGATGCTACGCAAAATGCCGGACAGCGACCCGGCGGAGTTTCTCATCGGCGCGTGGGGACGCACCGGGCATCGCGATCCGGTCAGCCAGGCTTCGTTGACTGATCTGCAAACCTATCTGCCGTGCGACCTGATGGCGAAGGTCGACATCGCGTCGATGGCTCATGGGCTCGAATGCCGGCAGCCGCTGCTGGACTACCGCGTGGTGGAACTGGCGGTCGGCATGCCACGGCGGCTGAAGTATCGCCGCGGCCGCGGCAAGCGGATTCTGCAGGAAACCTTTGGCGACCTCGTGCCGCGCTATGTGTTCGACCGCCCCAAGATGGGTTTTGGCGTCCCGCTCGATCACTGGTTCCGCGGGCCGCTGGGAGCGATGGCCCGCGAGGTGCTGCTCGATCCCGCCGCCACGCGCCGCGGGTACTTTCGTCCTGCAGCCATCGAGCAGTTATTGACCGAGCATCAAGCAGGCCGGCACGATCACAGCCCGCGGCTGTGGGCGCTGTTGTTTCTGGAGATGTGGCACCGCGAGTGGGTTGATGGCGTCGGCTAAAGTCGATGCGTCGTTAGCCGCCGCTCCCCGAGCGGCGCGTCCGTTGCACAACGCGCCGCTCGGGGAGCGGCGGCTAACCGTCTTGGTCCCTTTCCCCGCGGCGGATAGAATGCCGTGGCCGGTCCGATCATCGCGCCGGGTTTCATTACGGCGAAAGGACTCTCCATGAAAAACGTTCTGGCGGTGGTGCTGGCCGGGGGCAAAGGGTCGCGGCTCGAGCCGTTGACGCGCGATCGGGCGAAGCCGGCGGTCCCCTTTGGCGGCGCGTATCGGATCATCGACTTCACGCTCTCCAATTGCGTCAACAGCGACATCCGCAAGATCCTCGTGCTCACGCAGTACAAGGCGATGAGCCTCGATCGGCACATCAACCTGGGCTGGCGAGGGTTGCTCTCGCCGGAACTCGGCGAGTTCGTGGACATCGTCCCGCCGCAGCAGCGGATTGACGAGCATTGGTATCAGGGGACGGCCGACGCGGTGTACCAGAACATCTACGCCCTGGAGAAGGAGCGCCCCGAGTACGTCGTGATCCTGGCCGGCGATCACATCTACAAGATGGACTACAAGAACCTGGTCGAGTATCACGCCCATCGCGACGCCGATCTCACGGTGGCCGCGCTGCGCGTTTCGGTCGACGACGCACAAGAGTTCGGCGTGATGCAAATCGAGCCGGGCAACCGGATCATCGGCTTCCAGGAAAAACCCCGCCACCCTCAGGCGATCCCCGGCGACCCGGAGCATGCCCTGGCGTCGATGGGCATATACGTGTTCACCGCTCGCTTTCTCTTCGAGCAACTTTGCCAGGACGCCACGAAGACCGATAGTGCCCACGATTTTGGCCGGAATATTATTCCGTCGATCATCGACACGCACCGCGTGTTCGCCTATCCGTTTCGCGACGAGAACCGCAAGGTGGACCTCTACTGGCGCGACGTCGGCACGCTCGACGCGTACTACGAAGCGAACATGGACCTGGTGAGCGTCGATCCGCTGCTGAACATGTACGACGAACGGTGGCCGATCCGCAGCTTTCATCCCAACTCGCCGCCGCCGAAGTTCGTGTTCGCCGAATCGAGCGAAGACGGCCGCCGCGGCACGGCGCTCGATAGCGTCATCTGCCCCGGCTCGATTTTGTCCGGTGGTCAGGTAGTGCGCTCGATCGTGGGTCGCAACGTGCGCGTAAACAGCTATTCAATGATTGAAGACTCGATCCTGTTCGACGGCGTTGATATTGGCCGGCGGTGCAAGGTGCGCCGCGCGATCATCGACAAGGGAGTCCACCTGCCGGCCGACACGGTGATCGGCTTCGACCACGCCCACGACATGGCCCGCGGGTTCACCGTCAGCGACGGCGGCATCACGGTGATCGCCAAGGCGGAAGGGGTGGAGCATTTTATTGAGCCGGCAGGATAGGATCTGGAATTGAGGATCGGGAATTGAGAATTGAAGAGACGCCCCTTCTTCAATCCACAATCCTCAATTCCCGATTCCCAATCCATCTCAACGCCCGCCTTGCTCTAAATCTGCGCGCAAAAAAGCTCCCGGCATCAGCGGCGGAAGTCCCAGGGGGGCAAAGGACTAAAGCACACTAATGTCCGGGAGCGATTGGACGATTCGGCACGGGGCCGGTGGTTGATTGATCGTGTGAATTGTTTCTTGGTCGACGGTTCCTACTTCGCAGTGCTTTGAATCGCGTTGCTTTTAAGCACTGCGTTGCGTCATGTGAGGCGGGAGAATATGAGAATCGCCGGGCACGGTCAAGGCCGATTTTTAGCGTTCTGAAAGTTCTCTCGGCGAGCGATTTCACGGCGGATTCTCCCCGGTTTTTCCCGAGTTTTTGCGAGTTCGGCCACGCTAGCACGCGCGGCCGCTGGCAGTGCCTCAGCCAAAGAAAACCATCGCCAATCCGACCACCTCTGCGATGGTCGCGCCGCCGACCAGCAGGCCCGTGAGCACCACGCCCGAGTAGTGCAGCCAATGCCGTGGCGGGCCGCCGCGATAATCCTTGACCACCGCCCGGATGAGCAGCGTTAGCGCCAGCGGCGGAATGAAAAGCAGCAACAGCGCGCCGATTGGCACCAGGCACATCGGCGATAGGATCGACGCGGCCATAACCCACATCAGCGGCGCCCAGCCAAAGTTGCCCTTCGAGTTGTTGGGGATTTCGCTGGCGGCAATCGCATAGACGACCGCCGCCGAGTCGAATCCGGCCAGTGCAGGGGCGAACGCGGCGACCGGGTTCCACAGCGCCATCAGCGCCGCGCCGATCGTTCCCGCCACCAGACACGCCGGCGCCAACACCAGCCACTCCCCCGGCTCGAGCGGCCACAGCGTATGCCGCGCACCGTGCCACAGAATCAACACCGCCCCGGCCCCGATCCAGCCGCACACCGCGGAGAGCAACACAAGCAGCCCTGCCCCCAGCGCTTCGACCCGCGGCTCGATGGCGCCGGTTGTCTTGAGCACGCCCAGCATCACCGCCGTGGCCGCGGTCCAGAGCAGCAAAAACCCGATCGACAGCGGCGGCGTGTGCCGCGTCAGCCGCGGCACATGCCGGTCATAGTCGATGGGCGCTGGCGGAAAGGCGTAGAGAGGAACAGCCGGCGACAGCGCGGCGGCGGGCGATGCCGGCAGATCGTCAAGCGGCGGAGGCGGATTTGCGGGATTTTCGTTCAATGGTTTGTCGGCGTCAGCCATTGGGTCGCCAGTTTCTTTCCTACCAACCAAAAATCAGCGCCAATGTCACCAGCGTCAGGCTGCCGGCAATGGCCACGCTGCTCAGTCCTACGCCTGACCAATGGAGCCAGTGCCGCGGCTGGCGCCGCATACGGTCGAGGACCACCCCACCCGCCATCAGAGCCAGGCTCACAAGCCCGATCACGTTGAACAAGCCGATCGACCAAAAAAGGAAGGGGTGGGCGTACTGACTAACCATCGCCTTTGGCATCGAGTGCCGATATCGGCTAGTAATAAAAATTGGCAGGTAGATCGATAACACACCAGTGGCCATAACGACCAGCGCGGCGCACCACACCGGCCGGCGGCGCTGTGCCAGTGCGGCCGCGAGCATCACCACGGCGATTTCGCCCGGGATCGCCTGCTGAATCCACCTCCTGAACTGAATCGCGGACTGTAACGCGTGAAATGTTTCATAACTGTAAGGATCCGTCTTGTCGACCACACGCCACGCGTATCTTTCCCAAACGATCATCGCGAGACATACAACCACGGCGTTGGTCAGCACCAGGATCAACCACTCGCCAGGCTCGAGCGGCCATTTCGTGCAGCGGACGGTGTGCCAGGCCAAGAGCATCGAGCCAAACAGTAGCCAACCCACAGCCGCGGCGAACAGTGGCATCAACAGCATGGCCCAGCCGGAGACCGCGCCCGACCGGCCAAAACTCCCCTCCGCCTGCATCCCTGCCAGCACCGCGGCGGTGACGGCAGTCCAGGTGAGCAGGTAGCCGATGGAGAGGCGCGGGACGTGTTTTGGATTTGCGATGTGCGATGGAGAAGGTGGGATGGAAAGAGCGGGCGCAGGATTACCCAGAGGCGCTCGGCTCGCCGGGATTTCCATCGTGGGTTCGTCAGCGTCGGCCATTGGGGCATCTCTTTTTTTACATCACACATCCGCCATCGCGCATCGCTCATCAACGCTTTACCCTCCCCCAGCCCCTCCCTGAAAGGGAGGGGGGTTCCGCGCGCTCCATCTTGTTCACAATCGCCACGAGTACACCGTCGCACCCAGCCGGAACAGGGCGTCGCCGCCGAGGACCGCGGCGCCTAGCCAATGGAGCCAGCGATGTTTGCGGCCGCGTCGCGCATCGACCACGATCGCCGCGACCAGAGCCAGGGCGATGCACGTCGCCTCTATGCTAAACAAGTATCGCAGCACGATCGCACCTATTCGCATCAGGCTGCCCATCAGCGACCGCTGCTCGACGAATGCGAACACGTTGAGCGCGAAGACCAGAAACGTGGCGGCGTAGACGCACCGCTCCGCCACGCCGATCCACAGCACCGCGGCCCACCACGGCTGCCGCCGCCCGAGTACGGCCTGTGTGGCAAAAATCACCGCGCCGCAACTCACCGGCGTGAGAATGTACGCCGCCAATGCAACCGACATTCCGGACATCAACGGGCGGGGGCACAACCATTGAAAGGCGACCATCATGAGGTACGTCAGCCCAAACGCCAGCAGCAGTCGCTCCCCCGGCTCGAGCGGCCACAAGGTCCGGCGGATCGCATGCCAGCCGATCAACACGCAACCCGTCAGGCTCGCGCCGCCGAGCAACGCCTGAATCGCAGAGACGACCGTGATCCACCGTTGCCTGTCGGGCGGTCTCGCCGGCGGCGAATTGTTCAGCCCGTTTGTCGTGACGGCCAAAAACAGCGCCGTCAGCGCGGTCCACAACAGCAGATGGCGGATGCCCAAGCGGGGGACGTGTGCGAGGCGCGGCGCGGCCGGTTGTTCGGCGAGGGGCACCGGGGGATCGGCGAGTGGGGCGTCGGTAAGATTGTCCATCACTCCTCCGCCGCACATCATACCTTGGGGGATGGCCGCTCACAGTAGGTTCCATCTGCCGGATGGTACCTGAACTGCTCGCCGGCTCACACCGCACGACAGGTTTTTGGTTAGCGTCGAGCTGGTTGGCAACGCTTGCGCTGGCACAGCCAGTGGCACACGAAAGGAGCAAGGCAGGGACGAGCGGGTTAGTGCTGCCGATGGCGCAGCGTGAACTGGCGCGCATCGGGTGCGCGATGGAAATCAGTGCGTACGTCCAGGTACCGCCCGGCAGGCGGAACCTACTTTTACGGCGGGCGAGGTTCGAGATCGGATGAACTTGGCGGCGCGGCGGTGCACTCGCTGGTCGCCGGGGTGATGATGGTTGCTGATTCGGTTGCGGTTGGTGTTTTGACTTCGGCTGCCGCGGCGGCATCCTCGCTGGCGGCGCGCTCGCGGAGTTTGTCGCGCAGCAGGCGCAGGGCGCGGATGTAGATTTCCTGGCTGATGCCGGTGGATTCGAGATCGGCGGGCGACGGCGGGAACATTGCCCCCAAGCCGAGGTCGGGTGCCTCGGGCGTCGCGCCGGGTGACTGAGGCATCGCGCCAGCCAAGGCTCCAAAAATCTGCTGCATCGCGCTGGCCGAACCGGGGTCGAACGGCTGGGGCGTTGCCCCAGGCACCCTTGGGCGGGCGCGCCGTGGTTTGCGCTGCCGCTGCGGCGTTGCCCCAGGCACCCTCGATGTTGGCGGATGAACGATACCCGACGGCGGTGGGACGAGTTCGTGCATGTAGTCCCACGGGCGGGCCGAGCGGGCGGCTTGATCGGCCGTGGCTGCTTCCTTCGCATCGAGCCGATTGCGGCGATCGCAGAACTCGGCGATCTTCAGCTTGGCCAGGATCAACTGCCTCATCTCGCGGATCGCGCTGATTTTACCCGCCTCGGCCGCCGGCGTCAGAAACTTCATGAGCCGATCGATCGTCGCCAGCTCGTCGGCAATGTCCCTCGACGCCGCGGCCACAGGAGCCGGCGTTGCTTCTGCCGGCGCGGCCACATTCGGCGCAGGCGCTACGCCACGCGCGGCGGCGGCGAAATCCGTCGCGTCGAACTTCGCATCGGCGGCATCAATGGGCATGGTCAGCATGGCGGCAGACGCTAACAAAAGGATTAGCCACAAAAAACACAAGAAAGGATTTCCGACGGACGTTCACCACGGAGGCACGGAGACGGACGGACCAACTAAAGGCTTTTCTTTTTCTTCCTTCCTTCGCGCTCTTTGCGACCTTCTGTTCAAAAGTTTTTAACAGAAGGTCGCGAAGGACGCGAAGAAGGAAAGGAAGAAAGTTTTTGTAGAATGAGGCTTCGCTGTCGTTGACTGTTCTCCGCGCTTCCGTGTCTCCGTGGTGAAAGAACTGTTTATCTGCCCGGCTGCGTCTTTTTTTGTGCTTTTTGTTTTTCTTGTGGCTAAAAAACCTCTTTGCGTGGCGACGCGTTGACGAAAAAGCCCGCGCTGGCAATTAAGCTTTTGCCACGCGGGCTCTTCATGCTACCCGACGCGTTGTCGGGCGCTTCTAGATACCGTTGTGTTTAACTGGTCGTGTTGTGAGGGTAAGTATATCAGATTCGCGCAGGACTTCAAGATTCAGAATCTGCCACTTGTTCGATTTGCGATGTGCGATTGTGGATGTGCGATTGAAGAGCGGAGAAACGTCCGCTTGCATCCGACCTACAGCCTCAGGTCTCAAGCCTAAACCGGCTCGCGCCCGTCGGGGACGGGCGGCTAACAGCGTGAGAATCACGCGACCTGCTCGCAAGGCGCGATGTCCGCTTGCGTCCGTCCTACAGCCTCAAGTCTCAGGCCTCAAGCCTTACCGCGCCGCCAGTGCCTGCTTGCGGCTCTGCTCGCGGGGACCCAGCCGATCCTGCAGCGCTTGCACGGTGAGGTCTTCCAGCCGCAGCGCTTCCATCGCGCGCGTGGCCGCTTCGGCCGCGGGGAGCGTGGTGATGCAGGGGACGCCGGCGGCGACCGCGGCGGCGCGGATGCGGCCTTCGTCGGTGCGGGCACCCTTGCCGCTGGGAGTGTTGATGATCAGATGCACATCCTGGTTGGCCAGATGATCGAGCAGGTTCGGGTGCCCTTCTTGCAGTTTGCGCACCAGCTCCACTTCCACGCCCGCCTCGCGCAGCCGCTCGGCCGTGCCTTCCGTGGCCAGCAGCGAATAACCCATCGCGGCCAGTCGCTGGGCGAGGCCGACGATCTGTTCTTTCGTGCGCCGCGCCACGCTGATGAAGATTTTTCCCTCGCGCGGCAGCACCACGCCGGCGGCCAACTGGCTTTTGGCAAACGCGATGGAGAACCGGTCGCTGACGCCCATCACCTCGCCGGTGCTTTTCATCTCCGGGCCGAGCACGATATCCACGCCGGCGAACTTGACGAACGGGAACACGCTTTCCTTGACCGAGACGTACGCGGGGATCGGATCCTCGGTGTAACCTTGCTCGGCCAGCGACATGCCGGCCATTGCCTTGGCGGCCACCTTCGCCACGGGCATGCCGGTGGCTTTGGAAACGAACGGCACGGTGCGGCTCGCGCGGGGATTCGCTTCAAGCACATACACGATCGGCTGGCCGTCTTCGCGCTTCACGGCGAACTGCACGTTCATCAGGCCGATCACCTTCAGCTCGCGGGCCATCGCTTCCGTGGCTCGGCGAATCTCGGCCACCACTGGGCCTTCCAGGCTGTACGGCGGAATCGCGCAGGCCGAATCGCCCGAGTGAACACCCGCCTCTTCGATATGCTCCATGATGCCGGCCACGATCACTCGCTCGCCGTCGCTGATGCAGTCGACGTCCACTTCGATGGCGTCTTCGAGGAACCGGTCGATCAGCACGGGCTGCCCTTCGGCGACGATGAACGCCTCTTTGACGAACCGCTCGAGCTGGATCTGGTCGTAGCAGATTTCCATCGCCCGGCCGCCGAGAACGAAGCTGGGGCGGACCAGCGCGGGGAAGCCGATCTGCCGGGCCTGATTGCGAGCTTGCTCCATCGTGCGGGCAATGCCGTTGGCCGGCTGCTTCAAGCCCAGCCGCTGCAAGAGGAATTGAAACTTCTCGCGGTCCTCGGCCGCTTCGATGGTGTCGACGCTGGTGCCGATGATCGGCACGCCGGCGCTGGAGAGCGCGCGGGCGAGGTTCAGTGGCGTCTGCCCGCCGAACTGAACGATTACGCCGTCGGGCTGCACGCGGTCGCAGACGTTGAGCACGTCTTCGGTCGTCAGCGGCTCGAAGAACAGCAGGTCGCTGGTGTCGTAGTCGGTGCTGACCGTCTCGGGATTTGAGTTGATCATGATCGACTCAATGCCCATCTCGGCCAGCGCGAACGCGGCGTGGCAGCAGCAGTAGTCGAACTCGATCCCCTGGCCGATCCGGTTCGGCCCGCCGCCGAGGATCACCACGCGCTTGCGGCCCGGCGTCTTGGCGGGCGTTTCGTCCTCGTCCTCGTACGTGGAGTAGTAGTAGGGAGTGTAGGCCTCGAACTCGGCAGCGCAGGTGTCGACCGATTTGAACGTGGCGACCACGCCCAACTCTTTGCGGCGGTCGCGGACTTCCGTCTCAGTGGTGTGCCACATCGTGGCGAGCTGCCGGTCGGAAAATCCGGACTGCTTGATGCGGCGCAGGAACTTCGCGTCCACCGCGGCCAAGGTGCCAAGGGCGCGGATCTCTTCTTCGATTTCTACCAGTTCAAATAACTGATCGAGGAACCAGGGGTCGATGGCGGTCAGGTGATGGATCTCTTCAAGCGTCATCCCTCCTTTGATGGCGTAGCGGAGGTACCAGGCGCGCTGAGCGTTGGGCTTGGAGAGCATGGCCCGGATTTCGCTCTCGTCCGGCTGCTCGGGTGTGCCCCAGAGGTCCTTGCCGTCGCAGCCGAAGCCGAAGCTGCCGACTTCGAGGCCCCGCAGCGCTTTTTGGAACGACTCTTGAAACGTGCGGCCGATGGCCATTGTCTCGCCCACACTTTTCATCTGCGTGGTGAGCGTCGAATCGGCCTCGGGGAATTTTTCAAACGCGAAGCGGGGGATCTTGGTCACGACGTAATCGATGGTCGGCTCGAAGCAGGCCATGGTTTCGCGCGTGATGTCGTTCGGCAACTCGTGCAGGCGGTAACCCACCGCCAGCTTGGCGGCAATCTTGGCGATGGGAAAACCGGTGGCTTTCGACGCCAGCGCGCTGGAGCGGCTCACGCGGGGGTTCATTTCAATGACGATCATCCGGCCCGTTTGCGGGTGGATGGCGAACTGGATGTTCGAGCCGCCGGTCTCGACGCCGATCTCCCGGATCACCGCCAACGAGGCGTCGCGCATCCGCTGGTATTCTTTGTCGGTGAGGGTTTGCGCGGGGGCCACGGTGATCGAGTCGCCGGTGTGGACGCCCATCGGGTCGAAGTTCTCGATGGAGCAGATGATCACGACGTTGTCGTCGGCGTCGCGCATCACCTCCATCTCGTACTCTTTCCAGCCGATGATCGATTCCTCGACCAGCACTTCATGGATCGGGGACTGATCGAGGCCGTTTTGCACCAGCCGGTCGAACTCGTCGCGGTTGTAGGCGATGGCCGAGCCGCTGCCCCCCATGGTGAAGCTGGGGCGGACGACGCAGGGCAGCCCGATTTCCTTGAGCACACGCCGGGCATGGTCGACGTCGTGCACCGTCTCGCCGCTGCACACTTCCAGGCCGATGTGATGCATGGCCTGCTTGAACTTCTCGCGGTCTTCGGCCTTGGCGATCACCTCGGCATTCGCTCCGATCATCTCGACGCCGAACTCCTCGAGCACGCCGCGCTTCGCCAGCTCCATCGCCAGGTTCAGCCCGGTCTGGCCGCCGAGCGTGGGGAGCAGGGCGTCGGGCCGCTCCGCCTCGATCACCTTGCTGACGATCTCCCAGGTGAGCGGCTCGATGTAGGTGCGATCGGCCGTGTCGGGATCGGTCATGATCGTGGCCGGGTTCGAGTTGACCAGCACCACCTCGTAGCCCTCCTCGCGGAGCGCCTTGCACGCCTGGGTGCCGGAATAGTCGAACTCGCAAGCCTGCCCAATGACGATGGGGCCGGAGCCGATGATGAGGATTTTTTTGATGTCGTCGCGTCGTGGCACGGGGAGGACTTTCCTTGTCGCAGGGTTGAGTTGTAACGAGTTTTATTTTGTTGGGTGCGTGCCTGGGGCAACGTCCCAGTTCGTTTTAACTTGATACTTCTGGGGCGTTGCCCCAGTCACCCATAAGGTTGTACCGGCCTGATTCGTGCTGGCTGGGCGCAGACCGCCACCCCGGCGGCCGAGCGTGCCAACGCAAAATGGCCGCAGTCTAAAATCTCTCGATTTTACCACTGGCTGGCAGCGGTGTTCAAGCAGCAAAGTGGGGAGGCGGGCGTAATTTTTATAGGCATGGCGTGTCTGACCTACTTGACTGACTTCAGGTTGCGATGCTGTACAACCGTCGCATATTATGACGCTATCACAGCAACTATTTCAGTTCGTTGGAATCAACTGATGCAACCCGACTCGCAATTAATCCGGGATTTGTTTCGAGAAAAAGTCGAACGGGCCCGGCGGATGTCGGACACGGAAAAGATTCTGGCCGGTCCCCGCTTGTTCGAACGGTCTTGCCGGATCATGTGCGATGGAATTCGCAATGAGTACCCGGATGCCACCGAGATCGATGTTCAGCGCATACTTCGCGAGCGACTGGCGCTGGTGCGGCGACTGGGGTCCCGGACGTGACAGGTGACGAAGCCACAACGGCAGTGATCGACGAGCTGGAGAGTGCTCATGTGGGCTACATGCTCGTCGGCTCTCTTTCCAGTAATTATTATGGCATTCCACGGGCGACCGAAGACGCCGATTTTGTAGTCCAGCTCGGTGCCTCGGAAATTTCGCGGCTTGCCGCAAAGCTTGGTCAACAATTCCAGTTCGATCCCCAGATGTCGTTTGAAACGTCAACCGTCACCAGACGACATCAGTTTCTGGTTCGCGACACCGCCTTCAAGATCGAGTTCTTCCTGCTCAGTGATGATCCGCACGACCAGCAGCGGTTCCAAAGGCGGCGCCGCGTCGCGCTGGTGGATCGGCAAACGTGGGTGCCCACGGCGGAAGACGTGATCGTGATGAAGTTGCGTTGGATAGAAAGCGGCTCGCGGAACAAGGACATTGACGACGTTCGCAATGTCATTGCCGTTCAGGGGCAGCGGATCGACTGGTCCTACGTCCATCATTGGTGCGCCCAGCACGGAACTCGCGGACACCTTGACTCCATCCGCGCTACTATTGAAAACCAGTAGGTTCGCCCGTTCTGGATTGCCGTTGAGCGTATTTGCGCCGATGCCGAATCGAGCGCCCTTAAATAGTCGACTGACGCAGGGAGTCCTCACGCCATATGTCAACCTTTTTCTTACTTGCACTTGACAGTGATCGTGATGATCTTGAAACGGTCGCAGATTACGAAATGGGCGACTTTCGCGTAACTGCGCTTTGGAAGTGCAGACGATTTGAGCAAACAATTCCTGATAGTGTGCGACTATTTGTGACAGAAGGTTTACCCTCTGATTACATGGGTAATCCGCTCTCGTGGCCCATAGTATCGGACCGTCTATGGTCGCTCGTGGCTCCGTTAGTCGGCTCGCAGTGCCAGATCTTGCCAGTGCCGTTGTTCTATCAACATAATTCAAAACCGGTAACCGGCTATAAGCTGATGCACGTAACAACTTGCGTCTCCCTCAAAGATTCGACAAAGGGCGGCAGTCCTGATACCAGAGTGGGGCACTTGGTTCTGCCTACAAAGAATGTTCCTTCGGACGTGCACATTTTTCGTATTACTGAGTCATCAACGCTTATCGCCGTGTCTGAACACTTTTTTAATGCGATATCCGGGAAAGGCATCAAAGGTGTCGCACTTATTAAGGTCAAGACGAGCTAGCCGGTAGCCCAGGTTGCGAGCAGCCCCAGGCACGCGATCACGATGTAGAACCGGCCAAAGTTCAGCTCCCACCCGGCAGGCGAATCTACCCCCTAATTCTCGCCTTCCGGGCATAACTTGCCCCAGCCGAGCCCAGTTACAGGGCGTTCTAGCCTCACAGTGGGGCCTTTCGCCGTGCCAGCCCGGTTGCCCAGCGTCCCTAAGGTGTTTAGAGTAAATATGTTAAACCCTGCGCGCAGTATACTTGCATGCAGCCAAACCGCCGCCTCATTGTCGTGCAGCCTGTTCCCGCCCGCCGCCGGGCTCAATCTGAGAGTTGACCGTGGCCACCCCGTCTCGAAGCGGCGTTTTCCAAGTCGCGGCCGATCCGCGCGTGGAGAAATTTGCCGAAAGCATTAGCTTCGATCGTCGCCTTTATGCGCACGACATCCAGGCGTCGGCCGCGCATGCCCAAATGCTCGCACAGGTGGGGCTGATCACCACGGACGAATGCCGGCAGATTGTGCAGACCCTGGACACCATCCGCCAGGAAATTGAGCAGGGGGCGTTTCCCTTCTCCGCGGCGCTCGAAGACATCCACATGCACGTGGAATCGGCGCTGGTCGAAAGACTGGGTGACATCGGCCGCAAACTCCATACCGCCCGCAGCCGCAACGATCAGGTGGCCACCGACCTCCGCCTGTGGGTGCGCGACGCGATCGACCGAATCGACGGCCGGCTGGCGGAGCTGCAAGCCGCCTTCGTCGGCCGCTGCGATGACGACTTGGGCGTGATCCTACCTGCCTACACGCACCTTCGCCGGGCACAGCCGGTGCTGGCCCCCCACTACTGGTTGGCGTATTGCGAGAAGCTTGAGCGCGATCGCGGCCGGCTGGCCGACGCCCGCAAGCGGGCGAACGTGCTGCCGTTAGGCTGCGGAGCGGTGGCCGGCACAACGCTGCCGATCGATCGCCCACTGGTGGCCGAGCTGTTGGAGTTCGACGGTGTGGCGGCGAACAGCCTCGATGTTTCCGGCGATCGCGACTTTGTCTTGGAAACTGTGTTCGCGCTGTCGCTGGTGGCCGAGCATCTCAGCGGCTGGGCGGAAGAGTGGATTCTGTGGTCGAGCAGCGAGTTTGGATTTATCGATTTGCCGCAGGAGTTTTGCACCTGCTCGTCGATGATGCCGCAGAAGATCAATCCTGACGTGCTGGAGCTGATCCGCGGCAAAACGGCCGGCGTAATCGGCGACCTGGTGAGCCTGCTGGTGCTGATCAAGGGTTTGCCGCTGGCCTACAACCGCGATTTGCAGGAAGA
>JAIOQB010000107.1 GCA_021413585.1 Planctomycetia bacterium | reverse complement strand
CGGCCGCAGCGGAATCCTTCACGCGAAGCAAAACGGACGCGATCAGCAGCACGGCGGGCAACATCCACTGGATGCGTCGCGCACGGCGGGCAAGCTGGGTCATCGGAGAACTCCGGGACGGGCTGAATTGGGCGGGGCGGGAAGGGGCGCGCTACAATGAACATACACCCCCCTGCCCCGGCAAATCAACCGTCCCGCCCTCGCCCAAAGTGCCCCAAAGTACCCCTCACGCTGAAGCGTGAGGATTTCGCAGAGGCAAACCTCAAGATGGCATCACGCTTCAGCGTGATGGGTACTTTCTATTGGTCATTACTTCCCGCCCGCCACCAGCTCAATCAACCGCTGATCCCCCTGCTCGCGGGCCAGGTCGAGCGGCGTGTGCCCCGCGTGATCCTTGACAATCGCCGACGCTCCCGCCCCCAGCAGCAGCTCCACCGTGGCACTTCGCTTCGCGCGGACCGCGATGTGCAAGGCGGTGGTGCCGTCGGCCAGAGCCGCGCCGACGTCGGCCTTGGCGTCGATCAGCACCCTGGCCATGTCGGGCCGCACATCCTGGGCGGCACGCATCAGTGGCGTGGTGCCGTCGGCGAGCGGGGCGTTGATGTTGGCCTTCGCCGCGAGCAGCTTGCCGACGATCGCGGCATGCCCATTCTGCACCGCCAGGTACAACGGCGAGGCGCCCCCTTGCAGCGGCGAATTGACGTCCGCCTTGGCGGCCAGCAGCGCGTCGACCGCCCCGGCATGCCCTTTCTGCACGGCCAGCAGCAGCGGCGTCAGATCGCTTTCGGCCTTGGCGTTTGCGTCGGCGCCGGCTTGGATACAGCGCTCGATCCATTTTGTCTTGCCGTACTGCGCGGCGTAGTGCAGCATCGACGTGCCGTTGCGGTTGGCCAATTTTGGATCGGCGCCGGTGTCGAGCAGTGCCGCGACGATCGGCTCGTTTCCGCTCGATGCGGCGTAGAGCAGCGCCGTGCCGCCGTCGTTTGTGGTCGCGTCGATCGGTGCGCCGGCCTTTATCAGCGCAATGAGCGTCGCCGGATCGCGCTGCTCGGCCGCCAGATGCAGTGGCGCGAGGCCGCGGCTGTCGGCCAGTTTCGGATCGGCGCCGGCCGCGACTAGCGCCGTCACATGCGCGGCCTGCCCCGCGCGGGCAGCCCAGGCTAGCGGCGTCGCGCCTCCCACGTCGGTCGCATTGACCGAGGCCTTGGCCTTGATCAGCCGCGCGACAATGCTGGCGCTGGCGCGCTGCGCGGCCCAGTGCAGCGGCGTGGCCTGCTGCGATTTGTCGGGTTGGTCAACTTTTGCGCCGGCGTCCAGCAGGGCGTCGACAATCGCCGCATGCCCTCGATCGGCCGCCACCGCCAACGGCGGGTACGGTGCGTCCGCCTCGCCGTCGGCCGATGCGCCATCCTTCAGCGCCGCGCTGGTGGCGACCATGTCTCCACGCTGCACGGCCTTCGCCAGCCGGGACGGAGCGTCCGACGGTTCGGCCGCTTGCGCGTGCGACCAGGGCAATGCGAGGACGAGTGCCGCAGATGCCAGCCGGAGCGCTCCGTGCCAATATTTCGTTCTGTTCCGGCCGGTTTTAAGCGATGCGCGCATAGCATCTCCCTCCATTTGTGCGTGGAATCTTTTGCGAACTTAAACGGACCGCCGGCCGGGCGCGAGGATGGGCCGGCGCGGCGCGCAGGCCCACACGCCCGAGGCGGCGCGCGTGCTGGCAGCGCGCCGTGAAGTGCGGTCTGTCGTGGTCACTACAAAAAGCGACCTCTATTAGAAGCTTGGCAAGTTGCCGGAGAATGTTACGGGTGGGGCGGGTGGCGGCGCGAGATTTTTTCGCCGCATTGCGTGAGCCGCAAGGCGCTAGCCGCGGGTGAGACAATGCGCCTGGCCAACCGGAGGACCGGTGGCTAGCGCCATTCCGCTCACTAGCCCGCCGACCGCGCGTGGGCAATCTGCCCGTAAAAATAATACCCCGCCAGCCCCAGGCCGATCACCACCACGATCCACCGTACGATGCGGGCTTCGATCTTCAGTCCGGCCTTGGCCCCCACGTAGCCGCCGATAATCGCCGACACGGCCATCGGCGCCACCAACTGCCACGCCACTCTGTGCTGCGCGATGAACACGGCGGCTGAAACGCCGTTGATGCCGCAGGCGAGCAGATTCTTCAGCGCGTTGAGTTGATAGATGTCGCCCAGCCGCATGATGGCCAGCGAGCTGAGCATCAGGATACCGATGCCCGCGCCGAAGTATCCGCCGTAAATCGCCACGCCGAATTGAAACAGCATCAGGGCCGCCGTGTGCGCCGCGGAGGGATGCTCGTCGATCGCCCGCGGCCCGCGCCGCCGCGGCCAGATGGTTTCTTTGAGAAAGATCAGCGCGGCAGTCAGCAGCAGCCACGGCACCAGCACGACGAACTGCTTGGGATATTGCGTCACCAGCCAGGCGCCGATCGCGCCCCCCAGCAAGCTGGGCACGGCCAGCAACATCAACCACCGCCGCATCTGCCCCAACTGCCCCCGATATCCCCACGCCCCGGCGATCGAACCCGGCACCAGCGCCACCGTGCTGGTGGCATTCGCCACCACCGCCGCCTCGGCCGGCGGCAACATGGAGAGCGCCGCCAACAGCGCCGGAAACGTCAACAGCGTGCCGCCCCCCGCGAGCGAATTGATCGCCCCAGCCGCCAGCGCGGCGGCGCACAAGCCAAGCGTCGACCAGTTGAATCCAGGCATCAGCTCAAATCTCGCACAAGTTTCGGCACAACCCGAGCCACGGGGTTTATCCCCGTGGAACCCGCTCCTGTGCGGATACTACAGACGCCGCCCGATTGCCGCAACCGTACTCCACCCGCCTTTTTTTGAACCACAGAGACACAGAGGCACAGAGAAAGCCAAACAACGGCAAACAGAAGCTTCTTCGCGCCCTTCGCGACCTTCTGTTCAAAATGGCCTTTTGTGTTTTGAACAGAAGGTCGCGAAGATCGCGAAGAAGGAAGGGCGAAGGGAAGGAAGAGTGTTTCTCGGATTTCGTGCTTCGTCATTCCTTCGTCATTCGTGCTTAGCCATTCGACATTGGTCTCGCTGTGCCGCGGGAGTCACCGCCGTCGCTTCGATCCCAGCTTGTCTTCGCGCAGCGAGCGCGCGGAGTAGATGAATCCCCACACGGCGCCGACGACCAGCACCGCCAGGAACGTGAAGAACAGCACAACCCAGAATTTCTTGCCGGAGCCTTTCAGCCGCGCGTCGAAGTGGGAGGTGCCTTTGCCGATGTACTCGACGACGATCGGCAGGCCGATCGGGAAGCTTTGGAATTGATCGATGCCGACATGCGAGAAGCCCCGCATGTTCGCGTCGGGGACGTCGTACCACACGGTGTACCCTTCGAGTTCGCCATACCGGCCGCGCTGCTCGGTGACATTGTCCACCCGGGTGAGCACCGACTTGCCGCCGAACGAGTACCGCAGCTCCTGGCAAGATTGAAACGCCGAGGCGCAGAACAGCGCCAGGATGAACATCCCGGTGCGAATGGCCCACGAGTTATACACCGAATCGTCATCGTTCATCGCCCTGCCCTTTGCGATTGTGGATTGGACGAAAATTGTGACGAGTGAATGTGCTTGCCCGGGTGCCATGGGCAGCTTGCCTGCCCTTGCCGTCGCCGTAGCGTGGGCGATCGCGCCCACGAATTGTGCGCCGGGTGAAAAAAGGATGCAAGCGATTCAGCCAGGACAGCCGCCTAAGTGTCCTTGGGCCGAATCTTGCCCGCGATAATCTTCTGCCACACGTCTACCACTCCCAGTTTTTCGCTCCACAATTGCATATATTCCATGTCCAGCGCCGATTGCTGGACGGCGAAAACTCCGGCGGAGTCTCCCAACTGACGATCAGAGGGGCTGAGCTTATTCCAATAGAGCTTGTGGAGGATGACGTCCTCGGCGCTGCTGAGGCAGGCGGGCGTTTCAAATAAAGTAACCATGCGTCGGCGGTCGAATGCCTGTTGCTCGAAAGGGCTCTCGTGCAGAACCCAGAAGTCCACTTTCAGAGCCGACCGCTCATCCAGGGCGTTAAATTGATATGGAGGCTTCAGCGCGGCGCGTACCGACTCGGGCTGGATGAAGAAGTCTTGCTGGAATTCGTTAACCAGCGCCGGCACGTCGGCGGCGCGCAACCGAACTACAAAGTCCAGGTCATGCGTTGATCGGGGGATGCCCCAGTAATTGCTGGCCATGGATCCGACGAGCATATAGTCGAGGCCGCTACGGCCTAGCCGTTTAAGACAATCGACCAGTAGTTCCTTCTCGCTGATCATCGGCTAAACATCAAAAGTCGTTCTCGCAGGCGACGATCAACCTCGTCGGCGGCTGCGCCGGGAAACTGATGTCGAATCCCTTCCCGCGCCAAGTCCAGAACCAGGGCGTGCAATTCTAGCGCAATCTCCAGCCGCCGCTCGCCCGTCATGGCGCGGTAGCACTCGATCTGCTTTTCGAGAGCGGCTTGAGGGTTCATGATTGCGCCTCTGCTACAATGTCCAAAAGCTCGCCAAACTCAACAAATCCGCGCCGTCCCAAACGATCTATTGTTTCGGTCGCGCGACTCCGAAGTTGTCCGCCTCTTTGCATTGCTAATGCAAGTATTTTCTTTGCGTTTTCTTTCCAACTGTAAATCCGCCAGTTATCGTCGTCACCCTCGATCAAGTGGTCGAGAATTACCAATGTTCGGGAGAGATCGATGGCGCCTATTTCTGCCAGCTTTTCCACGATTCCCTCATGCAATTCGGGCTTTGGCACAACACTGACGAATTCTTCGAGGCGCGCCAATGCCCAGGACGGATCGAACGCCCCGGATACAAACCAATAGCTGAATACGCCACTCGTTGGCGCCTCCCGAGCGTCCAGTACCCCAACGTTCGGCCAATACCAATCCCATAAGGCCGCGAAACGATCTCTAAACTCGATGGGCAAATTCGTCGAGTCTTCCCTCCAAAGTGCAGCGCCAATGAATTGAATGGCATGCGTTCTGATCGGGGTCGCTGCATTCTTCAATAACCGTTGTACGATAGCGCCGTCCGATTCCAGCGTCAGATGTCCTCGTCCGTAGAGCAATATTAGGTGTTCAGCAAGACTGTCAAAGGGCCGGTCGAGTACATCATGACCTGGGCCGAGGCTAGCGGCCTGATCGACCGCGTAACTGAATTGTGGCCGAAGTAAACGATAATAGTCGATGTGCGCAGGCGTGGACGTCAAAAACGAATTCCATGCTGCCCATCCATAAGCTTTAGTCGGCTCTATCTCAAAGCGTTGCAAATCGCAGATTTGTCCCGCATGCTCGCTAAGCCACTCTTTATCGATCCAATATAGCAACGACCAAAACCATCCATATGTCGCTCGAAGCGAAAATTTGCCGGCATCGTCGGGTGCCAACCTGCCTTCCAGCAACTTACGTACTTCGGGCATTTGACCCAAACCACCTGACACAAGCTTTCTTCCCTGACTCTCCGAAGCGACTGCTTCCGCGATCCATCTCATGTACGCGAACACCGCGCTCATAGCCTTTCCGCAGGGGGAGTTCATAGAAAGATTTGCATAATCTCTGATCCGTGGATCAATGTCCGCAGATTCGACAATGTATGAATCGGCGCTATCCCGAGTGAGAGGAACAATAAGCTGCCAAACATCGGCGCGATAGGAGAGAGAAACGGACTGCTGACACGCCGTGCGCAACAGTTCCGAAATAGCATCTCGCGTCCCTTGCCAAGTTCTATCATCAATATAACTGCTGTCCTCCGTAATGCTCGTGTCTTCGGCAGTCGGTCGCTGCAAAACCCAGTTGCAAAGTCCGATTAATGGTGACAGATTTAGCGACGTGTCCTTCCCGACTATTTCGCGAACCGCGTCGAGATACGTTCGCACGAAAAGCGCGGGCCGCCCCACCATTAAATGTGCCTCGCCAATGAACCGATCATTGGCACTCGCAAGATACTCCTTAAATGCTCTGGCAAGCCCTTCTGCGGATTGGCGGGCGTTGTCACGTTCGCCAGGCCGCCACTTGCACACAATTTCAACGACTTCGAGAAAACGCTTCTGCAATAACTCGTCAACGGCATAAGGACTCTCTTCTCCCCAAGTCAACCGTCCGTGACTGACGTTCACGTCCGCAAGCCTTGGCTCCCCATGTTCCGCTAACATGCGCACATAGAACTCACGATGGGAACCAACAAGATGAGCGCGAATCCAGTGAAGTTTTTCGAATTGCCAATACTCGATGCGTCGGACTCGATCATCGGCGGTTGGCTCGCGCTTTAGTCCACTTCGTATCGATTCGTCAAAACTGGACATGTCCGGACCGCGATCTATCCAGCTCAGCCATTCCACCTTATCTGTGTCATTCAATGCCGAAAAGTGTTGCTCACACAATCGAGCGTATTCATGCTTATAGCGATAATTCTCAAATAAGGACTCATCCAGTATCGTCCGCTTTGCTAACTCTGGATTGTCGCTAGCAAAGTTGTTAATGAGATGCAAACGAAGGCGTTTGAAAATCAACCACGGGTATTGTTCTAATAACTCTAAAACACGATGGAACTGAACTTGTCCATTGCGAATAGCGAATTCCAAAGCTTGCCGAACACAGCCCACATATTGTGAAGCAAAATCGTAATCGGGATTTTCCTCGTGCTCCTCAATCGCTGGGCGCCACCACGGAGACAGGTCATATCCGGGGCTGTCGGTATTTCCTGCCTTCTGTTCGACGATGACTTGCAGGCCATCCAGCAGAAGTTTCAGAAATACTTCTCCTTGGCTGGCCACAAGTGATGAAAACGCCTTCTCAAGGCCACCGATATACCAATCGTCGTCGCGCTGAACAGCAGTATCTGTTTCTCGCTCTGGGCGAATTGTGAACAAGCATCGGGCAAGTATCATTGCCTCACCAGGAGCGCCCTCTTGCGCCAGCCGAGAACTTAACTTCGCGGCATCAACGAATCCAATGCCCAGCACGCTGGCTTCAAAGGCTTTGCAAAGTTTTGGTACCAAAGTCGCCGCTATTGGCGCCGGCATCGAAGCAGCGCCTTCGAGAATGGCACGGATCATGAATGGCTGTTTTGTTTCAATCCGTTGAAAAATCGACGCCACTGGTTGTGGCGCTTTCTGTGCCATTCGCACAAGAAAGTCAAAGCGCGGTGAGCAAAACTGTGTCCGCTCAAACTCGGCGATCTCGGGTGAGAAGTGGCTGTCAAAGACTCCTTCCTGCGCCAACGGCTCAATCCAAGCAGGATCATCCAAGTTTCGAAAAAACTCTCTAAAAACGGCCGGGTCCTGCAATCTGGGCATAATAATGTGGATCGCATCTCGCGGTTGCTTCCCGGCCAATGCTTCGCGCACGTCTTTTAATGTTTGAAAGAAAGTGCTTGCAACATTCATGGAAGGTTCTCCGCATCGAAGCCGGCGATAAGTCGCATAGTCGGAAATGAAGCAGCGGTTTGCAGCGTACGCCGAAGTCCGACGTGGTTTTCGTCAAGACGAGGATATCGAACCACCTTAATGTCCAAACCCCGAAAAAACTCGTCTTCTTCCGCCTCACGGCGACGTTCTTCATATTCATTACGAACCGTTTGTCCCGTCACATCCTTGGACCACAAGACGAGTTCCTCAAGCAAAATTATGCGGGTAGGTGGAGTTCCGCCAGCGGTACGACGAATTTCCTCTTGACGTTCTTTGCAGATTTCGAAAAGTCGTTGAAACTCCGGCTCTTTGAGGCGACACCCCACAAAACACACTTGCTCCTTTGCAAGGGTAGGAATAAGAAATGTTAAGAGCCACCCATTGTCTGCATATGCGCGGTCGAAATCAGATTTGCAGAGCACAAGAGAATCCTCATTAGGATACTCCCCTTCTCGTATGAGGCCATGAGCGTAATACACAGCCCGCCGTCCGATGTTAGCGCGGTCCAAATCAGGGTACGTCATGACTCCACAGCAACGATGTTCTGGCTTCTGCGATTCCTGTGCTAATAGAGGATCAAAATTTAACGTCACATAGCTCTTGAATGGAATTCGCATGAGAAGATCGTAGTTGGGGTTAGTCTGCGTTACTTTCCCAAAATGATCGCCAAGAAGTTGGAAGTAGACACCAGGATTCGCTTCGCGTGCCGACTGTGCCGCACTTTGAAGAGTTTCCGCCGAACTTTCACCATTTAATTCGACGGAGATACCGCACCCATGACAGAGGTGACGCGTTAACTCAAGCCAGGTACCATAGATCGGTACAGATGGCCCAGAACCTACGAACGCGATGCAGCGTTCAAATTCGATGTGGTCGCGAAGATTTGGGATGCCGTCAATCAACGCCACGACCCCTTCGGTTTAGACATCGTCGACCTTCAGTACCTTATCGCCGTGATGGCTGGCGATCTTTTCCGCCTGTCGTGCCATCCTCTACACATCCAACTGCGTCACCTCCAACGCGTGCCTCTCAATATACTCCCTGCGCGGCTCCACCTTCTCTCCCATCAGCACCCGGAACAAATCGTCCGCCGCGCCGGCGTCGGTCATGGTGACTTGCAGCAACGTGCGATTGGCCGGGTCGAGCGTCGTCTCGCGAAGTTCTTCGGCGTTCATTTCGCCTAGGCCTTTGAAGCGCGTCACCGTCAGGCCTTTGCCGCCGGCGTTGCGGATGGCGGGCACCAGGCCGCGCAGGTCTTCCAGACCGGTTTGGTTTTCGCCGAAGCTCAGCACGTAGCGCGATTCCTGCGTGCCGGTGCGCACCTGCGGGATCAAAGACTCGATGCCGAAGCCTTGGGCTTTGAGATCGCCCAACAGCGTGTTGATCGTCCGCACTTCGTGCAGCTCGACGATGTGCAGCCGGCGGCTGGCGTCGCCGTTGTCGGCGGCAGGGTGGCCGGGGGCGGTCGTCGGGGCGGCGGTGGGGATGGCGCCGCGCTGGCCGGCGGCAGGGCCTTCGCCCAGGATCAGCTCGCCGCCCGCTTGCTCCTGGTCGGAGACGAACTGATTCAGCTCCTGCCGGGTGCGGAACCAATGTTCGGCCCCGCCCAGGAACACATGGTAAATCGGCAGCTTGCCGCTGGCCGGGTCGAGCCGCGTGGCGTACGCGCGGAAGCTGAACCCTCGCCGCTCGAGCGCGGTGAGCGGCTCTTCCAGCGGCGAGAGCGTGCGGCAGAGGCGCTCCAGTTCTGTGCCCTTGAGCACACGGCCGTCGCGGGGATCGAACGTGGCGTCCTTCAGGCCCATTTCCAGCAGTTGGGTTTTCATCGTC
>JAIOQB010000072.1 GCA_021413585.1 Planctomycetia bacterium | reverse complement strand
GGGCAGCGAACCCGGCGGGACCGGCGGCGTGAAAAGCGGCGCAGAACCGGGCGGAACCGACCGAAACTGACGGTGATGCCAAACAGAAAAGCCCGGTATTTCCGGGCCTTTCCGCTGCCTTACCGTTGGCACAAGTCGGGGCGACAGGATTTGAACCTGCGACCTCTAGACCCCCAGTGCAGCGAGCCTCAGTTGTAACTGTTGAAGGCAATGGACTTACGAACGGCACCGAACGCCAGTGCATCTCTGATTGCACCCGGAACACGGAAATCAGCAACGGGAACCCCAAGGGTGATGGCATCAACCGCACGTTCGCCGAAGCGTTGGCCACCATCGCCAAGCTGCCACTCACGAAGGCGGAGAAGGCGGAGGCGGTGCGGCGGCTGCTGGCGGAACATAAGACGAACAAGACGACCAAGGCCACGCGAGCTGCTGCCAGAACGCCCAAGAGACGCCGGAAGGTGTTGAGGTGACTGATCGGCTGCACCTCACCAAGGCCCCTGCCGCGCGATTTGCCGCGCGATCGGGATGGGTAGCCCTTCCTTGTCTGTCCGCAGCCGTCCGCGCGCTGGAAGCGCAGCCAGGGCCGCTGATACCCAACATTACATAAACCGCGAGAGCTACCGCAGATGAAGCCAACGCTCATGGACGCGGCCTTACCTCACGAGCAGTTTCCCCTGCGCCTGTGCGGCGGCGATGACATTGCTGTTGGCAGTGAAGACCTGAATGCCTGGCACGGTGCAATAGTCGCCGTCATCGGTCAGCACTTGGATAATGCTGCCCTTCGATGCGGCTTGAAGGATGAACAGGTCGTAGCCGTCCACGGGCTGCGATTGGAACGCCGTCAACGCCGCGTCGGCGGCCGGCTCATCAACCGTCATCGGTAACGGCCCAGCCATCGTCTTGACCAAGCTCCAAGCGGCCTGTACTTCCGCCGCCACCGTGGCCCGCTGCCCTGGGTAGTTGTGGCGGTATTCTTTGTTCTTCATCCAGCCGGTGGACCGGTTCCAGTGCGGCGGCTTCATGCCGGGGTTGGCAATCTCGAACGTCTCTCGTTCGACCCGCTCGATGTTGTGGGCAAGCTCGGCCAAGGACAACTCGCACCGAAACAGCGTGGCGCCCGCTTGCCGGGCCTTCTTCACATACGCGGGATAGTGCTGGGTCTGATACGCAGCGCCGCCGGCCTTCAGGTAACTGATCCAGAACCAGACGTTGGTGTCGATGAGGACGGCGTCGGTTGACTTGGGTGCGTCGGCCTGGATGTCAACGACTTGAGCCTGAACGGTGTAGTTGACGGACATCAATTCCCCTCGGACATGGCCTGTAGCACCTGCCGCTGAGCCTCGCGGTAGTTCGGCTCATCGTAGTAGCGCTTGGAGTTCTCGATAACCCGGCGCGCTACAGCCAACCCCGCCGGCGAAAGATGCAGTATCTTCAACAGCCGATTCAGGTCTTCCGGCTTGTGATCCTTGAGCAACTGGCCCAAGGCCGCGTTGAAGAACTGCGAGGCAAACACCGACACGCCCGCGAAGTCCAACTCTACCGGATGACCGGCCGCCAGTTCGGTGTGAACGCAGCCGTACACCCTCTGGCCATCGTCCAAGGTGATCGCGTCTCCCCCTCCGATGATATCTCGCACGATGCAGGTCATAGCTCGCCTCTGGCGGTTCTTGCCGCTTCAAGTCCTACGTCAGAACAACGGTGTTTGATCGGCCACTTCTGACGCCAGACAGTAGTAAGAATCGTCGCAAACGAGACTTAGGTTTACCAGCGTTCCCTCAAACCACGTTGGCCGGGATCGGTAAACCTCGCCTTGCGAATCGATTATAGCATGTCCGTCGTGGCTGAACACCTCTAAGCGACCCTTGTTGGCGCGGATGAAACTCCTGAGCAAGTCCAGCCCCATGCCTCGGCCCATGCCGTTGGGCTTGGTGGTCGTGAAGGGCTGGAACGCCCACTCCATCGCTTTCCCCGCCGGCAACAAGCCCTGCCCACAGAACCGCCGGACGTTCGACGGGATGCCAACGCCGAAATCTACGGCGGTCAAAGCAAGCTCCCGTGGCCTTGGATAATGCTGCCCACAACTGAACAGTCCGATCGGCGAAGCTCCGTGCTCGAAGGCGTTTGTGTAAATCTCCCATACCCGGCCGACAATGGCATCACGAAGCGCGTCACTGATGTTCACCCAACCGCGCCCCAGCCAGTCCGCCTTGAGATAGTTGAGCAGGCCGGCGTTGTCAGCCACGCGATCCTGGCGATATGGGATAGAGTTGCCCACCCACGGCCCACCAACTCGCCCAAAAGCCGAGCAAAAGCCTTGCTGAGCCAGATTGGCTTGAATTGCATTTCGCAGCGTATTCCAAGCGAAGGCTGCCCGGCCCGCGCGGCATTCGATCATCCGCGCCAACCCCCCCAAGAACGCCACCGCGTGCGGCCGAAGGAAATTGCAGGGGGAGAAATCGAACGTCACGTCCAGCCCATCACCGTTGACCTGTCGCCACAGCGCAAAGAGGGCGTCGAAGTCCGCCGGGCTGTCGTTGATGGTGGGAACGATGACGTGCATAGTCTCAATCCGCCGTGATCTGAGTTACGCCGGCATCGTTCAGGAAGGTAGACCCTTGGGGCTTCCAGACCGACCAGCATCGAACAACCGCCGGCTCTGATCGCTGCTGTCGAACGCAGACAGAGAACGCCAGCCTACTGTGGATGATATTCGGCATCTGCACTCCCATACCGTGCAGGTCCCTGACAGCCGCTCGGACAGCTGGGCATGTTCGCATGACGGCTATGTCCCAGATCTGCTCCCCATATGCGCTCTTCCAATGACGACAAAGGGCGGCATCACCAGCATCGTGCCTCGCGACTGTGGTGCTCCAAGAAGTCTTCGTGGACAGGAGTAGGACGAACGCCATCTTGTCCGGTTGCAGAAGCCTGGGGTACACAGCGCCGGCGCGAATGAAATCCCGCATTAGCTCTGCCCTGCGGTTGGAGGCGTTGTTGGAGTCATCCTTGCGCCACCACTTCAACTCGGCGGCGCAGAACCATCGCATCCGCTTACTGCGTTTGCGCCAAACTGTCAGATCAACCTCGCCTCGATTCCAGTCCTGCGGTTGGTGCTCTCGTTCGATGATCCATGCAGCCTGTCGTCGCGCTCCCACGGCAGCTGCAGCCGCCACAAGTCCGTCACGCAATGTGATCTCCCCGAGGCCGCTTAGGGTCTCGGTGCCAAGTCCATGTGCTGCATAGCTCAAGAGCATTAAGGACAGTGACCTCGCCATTTCGGCTTCTAGCTTCGGCATGTCACAACTCCCCTCGGAAGGCCTTCGCTAGCACCGCGTTGCGAAACGCCCGGCTGTCGTGGTCAATCTCGTCGGCGAGTACCCGGAGTTTGTCCCGCTGCTCCACCAGTTCTGCAAACCGCCTCTGCTCCGCGTAGTCCGGAACGGGGACAGGGATGCGCGCCAGCTTCGCCAAGCCCAGCGTCCGGTTTCGGCCTGCCGATCCTGGCGACGCCTCACCGATATCCGCCAGACCTTTGGGCGTGAGAAAGTGATAACACAAGAACTCGGAAACGGCCTTGCCGGGCTTAGTGGTCTATGGCGTAAATACGATGACGTATTTGACGTTGATTTTGGCCGATCATTCGCTAGTGTGGCATCTGCGAAAGGAATCGCTCATATGCCACGTCAAAGCCCGTTCGCCGTGACCCTCACACACGAGGAACG
>JAIOQB010000154.1 GCA_021413585.1 Planctomycetia bacterium | reverse complement strand
GTTCAGCGGCAAATACATTTCAGTGCTCCTTTTTTTGGAGGCGAGTTATGAGGAATGCAAAATCACGGCGTGGGAATCAGATCTTGGCGGCGGCCGTCGGGGCCGTGGGCGTGATGGGCCTGGCGACGATGGCGTATGGCGGAGTCGCGAAGACTTGGACTGGCTTGGGTGGCGATAACAACTGGAAGACGGCGGCAAACTGGAAAGACGGTGCGTCGTTTAATGCCGATGATGGGGTTCTCACGTTCACGGGAACGCCCCCCCGGACCGCTTCATACGACAATGCTGGTTATGCTGGCGTTAATGGAATCGACTTCTCCGCCGACGCGACGGAGTTTACTATTTCAGGGGACAAGTTCATTATCCGCAATACTAACATCCGCAGCAACAGCACACGGAACCAAACGATCAACAACGACATTTTGGTCGACACCGCTTCTCCCGTATCTATGACCGGAACAACCGGCACCCTGACGTTCAACGGCGCGCTGACATCGTCGGGCTCAATGTCATGGGATTTCCAGGGACCAGCCACAACAGGGGCGGGCGGTGAAACCCCCACCGTCGTGCTTGGCAGCAGCAGCAACGACTGGGCTACCACGGCGTACATTTCGCAGAACATCACAGTGCAGATGGGCCCGACTGGCAAGGTCCCCCGCTATAGACCGCTCACGTTCAAAATGACAGGCAAGGAAGTCCTTGACCTCGGCGGGACGACACAGACACTCGATTACGACGCGGCCCGGCCATTGACGTTCAGCGGAACCGTCCAATAACAGCAATTCTATTGTCTATTTGAAGGGCAACAACACGTATTCCGGCACAACGAACGTGGCCTCCGGCACGCTGCTGGTCAACGGCACGAACAGCGGCTCAGGCGCGGTGACGGTGGCCAGCGGCGCGACCCTGGGCGGCATCGGCTCAATCGCCGGGACCGTGACGGCCAGCGGATCCATCAAGCCCGGCAACTCTCCCATCGGTACGCTCACCGTTACCAACGATGTGACATGGAATGGATCGTCCAGCAACGCCTGGGTCTTTGAACTCGGCACGGCGTCGAGTTCTCTGGCCCTGGCGAACACCACCCCCAGCGACAACGACCGGCTGAACATCACGGGTGCCAGCAGCGATTTCCTCAAGGGCACTGGGACCTTCGTCTTCGACTTTGCCGGCACTGGCCAGACGGGCTGGTACAAACTGGTGGACTGGGCCGGAACCTCAACCTTTGCGAGCGGCGACTTCACGGCGACGAACCTGCCGTCCGGCGGTTCCGTCACATTCACGGTTGATGCCGGCACGACAGCCCTTTATGCAAACGTCGTCGTCCCCGAGCCGACCTCGGCCGCCGGCCTGTTGGCGTCCGGGGCTCTGATGGCCCTCCGCCGCAAGAAGCGAAGCTGATCGCGAGGGACCTGATCGCGACAGCGAGACAGATCTACGCCTCCAAGACGAACGGGCGCCCTCACCTCCGGGCGCCCGTTCAATTTGGCGGGCGGCGGACGGATGAACAGGTGGAGCGGGAGTTTCAACGGCATCGATCGCAGATGCCAGGGAGTACACGATGGATCGCCGAACCACCCGAACGGGTTTCACGTTAATTGAGCTCCTGGTCGTCATCGGCATCATCGCGGTACTGATCGCGATCCTGCTGCCGGCGCTCAAGAAGGCCCGCGACCAGGCCATCCGCGTCTCCTGCGCCAGCAACCTGCGGCAGATCGGCACTTATTACGCCACCTACGCCGCCCACACCAGGAACGGCTACGCCCTGTTGAATCTGATGGATTCCGACTGCGTCAATGCCGCCATGTTCAAGAGACTTGTTGGGTACGCCAACACCGGCTGGCTGGTGCAGGCCAATCTTCTGCCCAAGGGGAAGTTCACCTATCAGATCACCAGGTACACCCGCGAGGGCGGGATCGGCGGCGGGCAGATTTTCTATTGCCCGGCCAACACCGGCGAACCGCATCCGCACTTTACTTTCGACCACAAGTACATCGACCCGAGAAGTTCGTGGTCGGACTACAACCCTTGGCCGCCGGGAGAGAACGCGGACGTCGGCCATACGAGCGAAAACTCCACCATGGCCAGTTACAGTCACCGGCCGGGGCCGGACTCGACCACGGCCAACGCCGAGCGGTGGAAGGCCAACTCCTACGCCTACCGCAGCATGCCGAAGCTGAAGGATCTGAATAACAAGGCGATCGTGTCGGACCTGACCGGGGGAGATATCTACATCAACAACCTCCATGTGAGCGGGATGAACGCGCTCTACGGCAACGGAGCGGTGAAGTGGATCCCGCGCTCGGCGATCGAGAACGCGCAGCCCGCGAATTGGCCATCCCGTATGAACCTGATCCTCAAGCGGCACTATCCAATCTCGGACTACGGCGGCGGCCCCGTGCCGCCGACGGAGGTCTTCGTCGGCTCAAGCATGAACGGCCTGCCGGTGGGGTTGCTGTATCAACTCTGGCAGTTCGAGGTGTTCGACAAGTATTGAGAAACGTTGAGCCTCCGGCGGTGTGTTCGCTTTTGCAATTCGGGTATCGCATAATGCCGGCATGGCCAGGCGGACGCGCGCACAACGGATCGTTGATAACCGGGCCGCCCCGCCTCGACGCATCGCCCTGCTGTTGCAGCTGAAGGACAAGTGGGGCCGCGAGCAGTTCTGTGGGATCGGCCGGTTTGCCTGGCCGGCGAATCGGTGGATCATCCGTTCCGGCGTGCCGGATATGGCGAACCTGGCCGAGGCCCTCGACTGGAAGCCGGACGGCATCATCATGCAGGTGACCAGTCCCGCCATGATTCCGCCCCTCCAGCAGTCCGGCATCCCGGTCGTGAATGTCTCCAGCCGCCTCGCGTCCCATCCCTTTGCGCAAGCCGAGATGGACTATCTCGCCATCGGCCGAATGGCGGCCGAGCACTTTTTGGCCAAGGGGTTTCGCAACTACGGCTATTTCGGCAATTCGGAATCGCATGGGTCGCGTCTGCGCGAGGAGGGATTCCGCCAGCGGCTTGCCGAGGATGGTTGCGCCCTGAGCGTGTTGACCATGGAACGCGATGAAGGGGTCTATCGCCACTGGCGCATGGCCCAGACGTCTCTGATGCCGTGGGTTCAGTCGCTGCCCAGGCCCGTCGCGGTCTTTTCGTTTGATGATGCTTACGCGGTTCTGGTGAGCCACGCCTGCCTGGAGAGCGGGCTGGCCGTGCCCGAGCAGGTAGCGCTGCTGGGCGTCGAGAACGACGAGGTGTTCTGCCACCACAACTTTCCCCCGCTCTCCAGCATCCAGACCGCCCAGGAGCAGGTCGGTTACCAGGCCGCCCGGCTGCTGGAGAGGATGATGTCCGGCCGCGCGATCAAGAGCCCGATCAGTCTCCCCCCCGTGAGCGTGGTGGAACGGGCCTCAACCAGCATCCTGGCGATCGAGGATCCCGACGTGGCGATGGCGGTGCGCTTTATCAACGACAACGCCACCCGGCGAATCAACGTCGCCGACGTGGTGGAGGCCGTGCCGCTGAGCCGGTGCCTGCTGGAACGACGGTTCCGCCGAACGCTCAAGCGCACCATCCTGGATGAGATCCAGCGCGTCCGGGTGGAGCGGACCAAACACATGCTGGTGACGACCCGCGATTCGGTGCCGTCGATTGCGCGGGCGATGGGGTTCCGCGACGGCATCCATCTCTGGGCGGTCTTCCGCAAGCTGACCGGCGTCTCACCCGATGCCTTCCGCCGCGCGGGGGACCAGCCGTCCGCGCCGCAGCCCGCGCCGCCGCCCGCGGCGGTTCCCGCGGCGCTTGCGGCCCCGCGGCCGGCGGATTGAACCCCGGGGGGGCCGGGGGGCGAGGAAAGACCCTGGAAAGCCGATAAACGCCCGAAAACCCGCCAAAGACCCCATCCTCGGGCGGACCCAAAATATGCGAAAACTAAACAGATTTATGCAAAATGACAATTGCCTGGGTCCGGAACCATGTCATAATCCCCTCGGCTGCTGAGAGGTCAGCGGCAAATACATTTCAGGTGCTCCTTTTTTGGAGGCGAGTTATGAGGAATGCGAAATCACGGCGTGGGAATCAGATTCTGGCGGCGGCTGTCGGAGCTGTCGGTGTGATGGGCTTGGCGGGGGCATCGCAGGCGAGCACCACTTGGGATGGGGGCGGGGCGAACGGCAACTGGAGTACCGCGGCGAACTGGAGTGATGACGCCGCTCCGAGCTTCGCATCTGCCCAAAGCCTCACGTTCATCACGAACACGAACAGCAACAACCCCACCAACGAGGCCGCTAACAGGACCATCAGCGGTTTCACCTTTTCGTCGGGCGCACCGGCCTTCACCATCGGCGGAAACGCCATCACCCTGACCGGGAATATCGCGAACAATTCCACGGCGCTTCAGACCATCAATCTGGATATGGCCACCACGGCCGTGCGCACGATCTCCGGCATTGGCGACCTGACACTGGGTGGAAATATCAGCGGCAGTGGCGGCGGGCTGCTCATCCGCAACCGCGGGACGACGACCATCAGCGGCACGAATGGCTATACCGGCCAGACCGCCATGTTCGGCGGCGGCAAGGTGATCTTGGACTACACCGCCAACAACACCAGCAGGTTGCCGGACGGGGCCAAACTGCTCCTGGGTGGCGGTCAAGACGGCGCCGCTGGTTACGGCGGAACAGACCTCATTCTCAAGGGCGGCAGCAACAACTATGAAGAGGTAGTAGGACAAGTAGGACAGACGTTCCTCGGAGCGTCCGAGTCCGGTCGCGGCCACACCAATGTCAAGCGTGAGAGCGGGACGACGACTCTCCAGATGAATACCCTCTCCCCCCAAAAGGGATCAACGATCAATCTTGAGGAGGGCATTGCCAAAGCGTCAGTAGCCAACACGAACGGCGTCCTTGTGAGTGGTAACTATCTCTACGCCACGGTGGGCGGGACAAACTGGGCGTATAACGATAACGCCGGCAACGGCGGCGGCACCAACAATGGCACTCTTCGTGCCTTGGCCACGTTCGCGAGCCTTTCGACCGCAACGAGCACCGAGAACGCGAAGGTGACTGGCAACGCAACTCTTGCCAGCACCAAGACTATCAACAGCCTCACGATCGTCAGTAGCGGCGACAACCAGCAATTGGATCTGAACGGTAAGGCGCTGCTCAGTCTTGGGGTCCTGTACGCCGGCGGCGGCGGCAACAACAAATACACCATCACCGGGACGGCAGGAAGCAGCCTTTTCAGCAACAGTGCATCCCGTTCCATCGTAGTGGCTCCGGACGCCGAGTTGACGATAGCGGCAGCAATTTCAACAACCGGCTATAGTACTGGGCTAATCAAGTTTGGCCAGGGGCGGGCGATCTTGTCCGGCGACAATCCCTTTAGAGGCCAGATCATCGTCACCGAAGGCGCGCTGCAACTTAAGCACAACAACGCCGCCGGCACGACGGAAAACGGCATCAACGTCGCGGCCAGCGCCGCCGGAAGCGCACTGGAACTGGCGGGCGGGATCTCGGTCGGCAACGAGGCGCTGACGATCCAGGGCAACGGCATCGGCAGCAACGGTGCCCTGCGCAACTTCAGCGGCAACAACAGCTACGACGGCCTGATCACGATCGAGTACGGCGGCGCGCGGATCAACTCCGAGATCAGCAGCGCCCTGACCCTTACGAGAGGCATCAACACGGCCGCCGGCAACGATGTGACCTTCGGCGGCGCGGGCAACATCCTGGTCAGCACCGTCAAGATCGGCGGTACCGGCAACGTCATCAAAGACGGCGCAGGCACGGCAACGCTCTCGGCTAACAACGACTACACCGGCACCACCACCGTCACCGCCGGCACACTGCTGGTCAACGGGACGCAAACGGGGGCTGGGGCGTATACCGTCAGCGGCACCGGGAAACTGGGCGGCAACGGCTCGATTACCACGCTCAACAATGCAAGTGTGACGATCGCCGCCGGCGGCAAGCTGGCCCCCGGCACCTCACCCGGCGCGATGACGATGAACCTGGGCAGCGGCTCGCTGGATATCAGCGGGGCGGTGACCGCCGGCAATTCCCAGGCCCTGGAGTTTGAGCTGGGCGCCCTGGCCGGCCCGAACGACAAGGTGGTCCTGTCCAACGCCTCCTCCAAGCTGAACATCGGCACGGGCGTGCTGAATTTCAATGACTTCAAGTTCACGGACCTGGGACTCCAGACGGGCCAATACACGCTGTTTGCCAGCCAGTCGATCAACGGCACACTGGGAACGTCCCTGAGCGGCTCACTGGGTGTCGGCAAGACCGGCACGCTGGCCATCAGCGGGCAGGATCTGGTGCTGAATGTCGTTGTCCCCGAGCCGGCATCGCTTGGCCTGCTCGGCCTGGCCGGCGTGGGCACGCTTGCCCGCCGTCGGCGGAGGAGCTGAGCGGACGACAGGTGAAGGAGATTTTCGCCTCCAACAGCGGGCGCCCCTCCCTCCGGGCGCCCGCTGATCTTGGCGGGCGGCGGACTGATGCACAGGTGGAGCGGTGGAGAAGGATTGCCAACGGCATCCGCCCAGGATGCCAAGGAGTACACGATGGATCGCCGAATTGCCCAACCCCCCCGAACCACCCGTTCCGGTTTTACGCTGGTCGAACTCCTGGTCGTCATCGGCATCATCGCGTTGCTGATCGCGATCCTGCTGCCGGCGCTGAGAAAAGCCCGCGATCACGCCATCCGCGTCTCCTGCGCCAGCAACCTGCGGCAGGTCGGCTATTACTATGCCATGTACGCGAATCTCAAGGGCGGCTACGCCCCCCTGGGCCACAACGCCAATCATCGCAGCATCGGCTCCACGGACATGTACTGGTGGGAATCTGCGTACAAGGGCTACATGAACAGCGGGTACTTCATCCAGGCAAACCTGCTGGGCAAGGCCAACAGCGGCGGCAAGATGTTTTACTGCCCGGCCAATACCGCGATGAGCTTCGATTTGGGTCGGTACACGTACGATCTTCCCTACTCGCCCAGCCTCGGGTCCTCCATGTACAACCCCTGGCCTCCGGGCATCAAGGCGCCGGGGAACAATACCTTTTGCGGCTACACGCACCGCCCGGCCCCCAACACCAAGGATGGGGACGTCCGCCTCTGGCAGTGGAACGGCTACAACGACCCTCCAGTGACGCCGCCCATGGCCAACCTGAAGCCGCGCACCGGCCTCAATCCGCCGGCCAGGATGCCGAAACTCAAGGAACTCACGAACTCCGGAATCATGTCGGACATCAATCGCAGCGAGAGCGATCTGAGCCTTCTGCACGTCACCGGCGTCAACGTCCTGTATGGCAATGGGGCCGTCAAGTGGGTGCCCAAGCCGGTCTTCAGCGCGTATCTGTGGGGATACGACGATCCGACCCGGCTCCAAGCAACAGCTTACCAGTTCGATCAGTTTGACAACTACTAATACGGCTCATTAGCATGCAACAGGAGGTCTCATGACGGGCGCACCACGGCAGGATATGCGCCGATCAAATAGCCGAATCGGTTTTACGCTGGTCGAGTTGCTCGTCGTCATCGGCATCACCCAGATCGGCTACACGCATCGTCAGGGACCCAAAGAAATGAACGGCACGGCCGTCCCTGCGCTGCCGAACAGCGGGCGGATTTGGCAATGGAGTTTTGGTCTTGAGGCCGACGGGAAGAAATATCTTAAACTCAGCACCAGTTGCGTGATGCCCAAGATGTCGCAGTTGAACAACAAGGCCATCCTCTCCGATCTCTTGGGGCCGGTGTACGTTCACAACGGGCATCACGTGACCGGCTGCAACGTGCTGTACGGCAATGGAGCGGTCAAGTGGGTCCCGAACAGCGCCCTGCGCGATTCGGCCGGGGCAAGCCTGATCCAGCCCGCGGATGCCGGAAGCTTCGAGTACAACACCAGCACGCCCAAGAAGTTCCTGGCTTTTGACAAGTTCTGAGGGGCGAGGTGTCCGAGCAAGCTGCGCGGGGGACTGCTCCCGCGATTCAATCGCTGTGTGCGGAAGAGACTGGTCATACCTGTGCGCAAGCGCGGAGTGACGGCATGAGGTCTCTTGTTGTCGCGGTTGCGTTGGGGATGGGGGCGACTGTGCTGGTCGCGGCCGACGCCACAACGGCAGCGGATCGGGCGACGGCTACATCAACAGCGGGTATTTTGTGCAGGCGGGCATCCTGCCCAAGGGGAAGTTCAAATATCAGCTCAGCGGCTACACCCGCGAAGGGCCGATCGGCGGCGGGCAGATTTTCTATTGCCCGGCCGACGGCATCATGCCGCAC
>JAIOQB010000153.1 GCA_021413585.1 Planctomycetia bacterium | reverse complement strand
TCAGTATACCCCCACCGTCGTCGCTTCCGCGAGTTCGTGAAACGGCCGAACGCCGCTCACACCGTCCCAAGGGTAAGCCGCGTACGGCGGCTCGCGTTCTCCTTCGTCGCGTTCCAGGAAGCCGGGGACGAAGAACTCTTTGGTCAGCGTGGTCAGCCGCACGCGGCCGGTTTCGCCGTAGCCGACGACGCGGCGGGTGTCGGCGAAGTCGACCACTTCAATTGCCGCCCGCGGCTGCGGGGCGTAGTAAGCGATCTTAAAGCCATCCGCGGCGGTGACCGGTTTGGACGCCGCCAGGCCCATCAGCGTGTTGCCGTACGTGGGGGTCATGTAGACGCCGTCCAGAAATTCTTCCGTGGCAAACCGAGTCCACTGCGGCGTGAACTCCGTGCCGCCGGAAAAAATCCCGGTGATGCTCGCCTCGCGAATGCTGCTGCCGCGTTCTTCCAACGCCAGGGCCAGCGCTTCCAGCAGCTTGGGCGTGGTGAACATGCAGCGGATGTCGTGCCCCGAGTCGAGGATCGTCAGCGCCTGGTCGATGCAGTGCCGCTTGTACGCTTCCAGGTGCTCCATCCAGCCGCGCTTGATCAGCTTGATCACCCAGCGGGGATCGAGATCGATGCAAAAGCAAATCCCGCCGCGGAATTGCGCCAGATGCTCGATTGCCAGCCGCAGCCGCCGCGGACCCGATGGGCCCAGCATCAGCCAGTTCGAGCCGGGCGGAAAATGCTCGTCGGGGAGCGTCTGGCTAAAAAGTTCATAATCGATGCGAAAGTCGTCAACGACAACTCGCGTCTTCGGCGTCCCCGTGGTGCCGCCGGTTTCAAATACATAGATCGGCTTGCCTGCCAGCCCGCGCGGCGCCCAGCGGCGTACCGGGCCGCCGCGGAGCCACTCGTCTTCAAAGTCTGGAAATTTTTTCAGGTCGTCAAACGTGCGCACCTCGCACAGTGGATCGAACGGCAGCCGCTCGGCCATCTCCAGCCAGAAGGGGCAACCCGTGTCGGGGTGGAAGTGCCACTGCACGGTTTCATAAGTGTGCGCGTCGAGTTCGTCGCGGGCACGGCGGGCGGCGGCTTCGATGTCGATTGCGCTCAAGTCGGATGGAGTACCCATGGCTTCGATTCGAGGAGAAAAAGTGGCGGGGCTGGAACTTACGGCCGAACAGTTGACAGAACGGGGTGCCTGGGGCAACGCCCCAGTTACCACGCGGCCGATGGGCGCGTAGCACAACCGCAGATTGTCGGACCTAAGGGGGAGAAAGGCCAGCCCCGAGAGTAGAGCAGCAGGGGCCTTATAGGCGAAGCTATTGTTCGCTCACCCGGCCCTCTTCTGGTGGGAAAGGGGGGAGCGGCTCAGCCGTCGCGGCCCGCTTCAGTCGGGCTGCTCAATTGACTGAGCATTTGCAGCACACCGTTGAGGTGGGCCAACCGGGGGCCAAACCGATCCACAAACTCGTTGAACACAAATTCGCCGTCGATTAGCGACTCGGCATTGTTGCGGACCTCTTCGGTCATCGATTGCAGGAATTCGGTCTGCACCTGGGCCAGGGCCTCGGCCGCTTGCCGGCACGCCTCGGCCAGATCGGGATTGGCCTGCCGCCATTGATTCAGTTCATTGACCCGCTGCCGTTGGGCGGCCGTCGCGTTGGCGACCAATTCCTCCAACAACTCGTTCTGCCGGTCCTGAGCGACCAGAATCTGGTGCAGCAACTCCGTTTGCTCGCTGGCGTGGCTGGCATGGTGGGCGATCGGTTCGCCATGGCGGCCGGCCCCCACGCTGATCGGGGCAAATACGGGAGTTGTCGGCTGTTGTTCGCGAGTCATGGAGTGAATCTCCGCGGAAAAGATTAGGTTCCCTGAGTATAGACGGTCCCTTGCGGGTTGTCGAGGATGGGGCTGACGTCGGTAAATTATTGCGGCGCAATTGGAGTAGTCCGCGGCGGCAATTGACTTGGCCTAGAGGCGTGGCATTGTTATTGCCCCGAGATCGGCACGTCACTTGCACCGCTATCGACGGAACATTCCGCCCAAAGCGCCCCACCCGACCGTCGCCACGCCACTCTAAGGCGACCCGGAGGCGGCCTTCGTGCTTTCTCAAGCCTCGTCGCGCGGCGGACGATACCGGACTGCGTTGGTGCATTTCGAGCCGACCGCAGCCCACTCGATCCGCCAGCAGTGCAGCCACGGTTCGGGCAGCCAGCTTTTTCAGTGCCCTGGCCGCGACGCCGACGTGCAGGCGATTTCCGATTCCATCGAGAATACATCCATGAGTGCAAACGAAGCCGTTGCTGCGGCCGGCTTCCTGACGGTTGTGCGGAGCGATCCGCACGGATTGATCGGCGGCTACCTGGTGCTCAACGCCACGGGCCGGCCGCTGGAGTTTCATTGCACGGCGCCGATCAAGCCGAACCGGGCGCAAGAAATTCTCTATGGCCCGACACTCGAGCCGTTTCTCTACGGCGAGCAAATCGGCCAGACGCTGCTCGCCGCGGCGAAAGTTCAAGTGCCGTTGGTTTGCACGGATCTGGCCCATGTGTTGGCGGTGGCCGATTTTGCCGCCAGGCCGGTGGTGCTGGTGCTGGAAACCCCGGATGAGCCAGAGCAATCGGACGGCGCAAGGCCGGCTGCGGGTACAGCAGTGCGGATTGATCGACGCCATGCCCTGGCGCGGCCGCTGACGAAGTTCCACATCGGCCGTCACGGTCTCGCCTTGGCCGCCGGCCGCGATGCGGAGCGTCCTGAGGTCGAAGCGGTGTTGTCGCGGCTGGGTGAGTCGTTCGATCTGGCCGAGCCGTTTGGCCGAATTCGCGAGGCGATCGAGGAGGCTCAGCGCGGGACGAAGACGGTTTAGCTTCGCCGCTGAAACGAAACATGGCCGACACGTTGAGCTGGTTTGCGTCCGCCACGCCACCCGAGAGCCGGCAAATCCATCTGCCTGCCTCAATGGTGGTCACGCAGCGTTTCGCCCAGCACGTTCAAGCGTCGACTGAGCATGATTCAGATCCTCTCGCCGATGAAAACTGGCTGATCGCCCGGCCCTCCGTGGCCTCGTTCGCTTTCGGCGGGCGACGCCCCAAGCGGCCAGCGGTTCGCAGCTTCTCATTCCAGCCGCGCGAGTCCGTGTTGCCGGCGCTTGGCGTAGCTGCGCCCTCGGCCGCCAACGGGACCGCGCCAATTGGCAATAAACCGGCAGCCCGTTCGACTCGGTTGGCATTGCCGAGCGACATTGTGCGTCTGAGCGATCGCCTGCTGTATGTGCTGCAGCCATCGCTCGAAACGCTG
>JAIOQB010000152.1 GCA_021413585.1 Planctomycetia bacterium | reverse complement strand
AAAATGCCGGTGGATTCTAACTCCGCCCGACGCTCAAAGCACCCGTCTGTCGCCGGTTCGCTTCGATCCCGCAACCGGAACGCCGCTCAGGCCGATTGCGGTGCTACGCCGGTCACAACGGATCGGACTCCGCGATTCGACGCGACGTGGTCCGTATTGTCTCTAAGTTGGGGGGCGCGGCATCCGCGGCGGTGCCGGCGATCGTGGTCCGTTTGGACGACAAAGATTCCGCCGTGCGGGCGGACGCAATTCGCTGCCTGGGGGACATCGGCGAACCGGCGGAGCTGATCATGCCCGCGCTGGCCAAAAAGGTGCGCGACGAAAATCCAGAGGTTCGCTCGTGGGCGATCCTGTCCATGCTGCGGATCAAGCCCGAGCCGGTTGTGCGGCACTTTGGCCGGGAAAAGCTGCAAAAGCCGGACGACGCCCGCGAGAAGCAGGCCCTGACGCGCGTGGTGGCCACCGCCTACGAATCGTTATGGCCGCAGGTTCAAGAGAAGAACAAGTCGGCGGACCAATGCAAAAAGCAGCTTCTGGCCGCCGATGCGATCGTGCTTCTTTCGCCAGACAACGGCGCCTACATGACGATGCAAGGATTGGCCCAATTACGGAGTCGCAAGCATAAGGACGCGTCGACGACGTTGGTCGCGGCGCTGGCCAAGAATGGGCCGAACCCGGTCGACAACGCCTACCTGTCGATCGTGCGGCTGCGGCAGCGCGACCGGATGGGGGCTCAGCAACTGTTGACCGAGTCGATTTTGCTATTGCGAAAAGAGAACTGGTCGACCAACGCAGACGCGATTCTGGCAGTCGCCGAGGCGTCGAGTACGTTCGTCAAAGAGCAGCGGGCCAAGGGGCGGTAAACCCGTTGTTCCATAGCCCCGGGCTCCGCCCGGGGGTTGTGCCACGGAAAGCTTAGCGCCCCTACGAACCCCTTCGCCACTCTCTCGCCGCTACGGATCAATCCACAGCTTTGAATCCGCGCGCGTATGCAGCGTGCGAAGCTTGCCATCGGTAGGGCGAACGGTCGTCGTGGCCAGGTAATCATCGCCTTGAACCTGAATGGTGACTGGCCCGATCGTGTCGTTTGGTTTCGCAGCGCTGGCATGTGCAGCTTCGCCCAAGCCCAGTGCGGTGGTGTTGTCGGCCCAGCGGCCATATTTCTGGCGAAACGCCCGCTGCCGGTGATACACGCCCATCAGCAGATCGCGGGCGGGCAACGTGGGGTCCATAACCAGCGGCACCTCTTCGCCCGGTGGTTTGGTGCTGAACTGGATCACGCCCCAGCGTTCGGGGCGGTGCATGTCGATCACTCCTTGCGGCGACCAAACCCAATTGAACTCCTTCGTGCCGGGGATTTTTTCGTACTGGCCGTTTTTGACCGCCACTTGCCACTCGACGCGCGAAAAGCCCAATCGCCAGTAGTCGCCATCGTGCGGAGGGCAGGGAGCGCTGCCGGCATACGCCTTCAACTCGCTCAGGGGAAACGCGATCTCAACGGACCAGCCCTCGTCCTTGTCGGCCGGGTTGTTGATCGTCCCGCGCACGTGGACCGCCGACCGGGTGCCGGCGAGATTCTTCGGGTCGACTGCTTTGCCGCCATCCTTGTAAGGCTTGGGAAGCATCAACTCCCAGATTGAATTGAGCGCGTTCATTTCAAACTCGTAGTAGCCGTGATTGTCGCCGTCGGGATCGATGAAGACCTCGAAGTCGTTGTCGCGGAACATCACGGTGTTCTTCCGCGTGATCGTTGCCCAAACGTGCGGCTCTTCTAGCTCCGCGTAGACGTACAGATAGCGATCGTCCCACAACAGCTTGGCCCGGGTCTTCAGAAGCGGCGCCGGCCGGCAGTCTCCTTCGACGTCGGTGAAATACGCGGTCCAAGGCGCCTTCTTCCAGGCCGGCTCGTCCGCCCGACCGTCGATCGCGATCGGCTCGGCCGTGCGATGGCAGACATACCCCTGCGGCACGATCCGCTCCATGCGCGACCAGTCGCCGTCGTAGTTGGTCAGCTTGGGGGCGTCGACTTGTCCCAGCAACGCGATCAAAATGAGTGGCGGCCAGGGCATGAAAATCTTATTTCGGAATGAAGGCCGGTAAAGTACGCCGCGGGCAGAAGCGGCCAGCCGGCGTCATCCTCGCAGAGCTTGCACGAATTCTTCGCGGGGGACTTCTGCTTGTCGCAGCACGCCGGCGAGCGTACCGACCTTGACTTCGCTGTGCAGTGGCACGACGCAGCCCTTGGACTCACGACGCATGATCACATGGCTACCACTTTGACGCACCTGCGTGAAGCCAAGGCGCTCAAGGGCGCGAACTACTTCTGCGCCTGAGACCCGTGGCAGCTTAGGCATGCGTAGGCTCGGGGACCGTAAAAGTGGTGACTAGAGGATGGCCCATGGCTGGCAACGGGAACTCAGAAAGGAACAAGGCTGTGGCCTCGCGCAGGTTAGCTACAGCCGCTTCAATCGTCTCTCCTTGTGTGGTAGTACCCGTTTCAGGATTGAAGGCGATGAAGCCCCCTTCTTCGGCGTGTGTGAGAACTGCGGTTAGTTCCATAGCTGGGCTCATGGGGAAAGATTGTTGAGTATCGCTCGTGGGTGCGGTTTACTCCCTACGACTACGCTCACTTGGCGGGACCGGCTCACGTTGCTCATAACGTCACTTTAACACGATCACCCAGGGCGTTCAATCAAATGTGACTGACGGCACCAAGCGGAAAAGCCCGCCCGCAACCTGGGTTGACGAAGTAACAACCGTTGGCGCACATCGCCCGCCTCGCTCACTCCGGGTACAGTGCCGTCGACAGGTACCGCTCACCCAAGTCGGGGAGCATCACCACGATCAGCTTCCCCTTGTTCTCCGGGCGCTTGGCTACCTGAATCGCCGCCCACACGGCGGCGCCGCTGCTGATGCCGCACATCAGGCCTTCTTTCTTGGCCATGGCGCGGGCGGTCTCGGCGGCGTATTCGTCCTTCACCTGGACGACGTCGTCGATCACGTCGACATTGAGCACGTCGGGGATGAAGCCGGCGCCGATCCCCTGGATCGTGTGCTTGCCTGGCTTGAGGTCCTGCCCCGCGCGGCGCTGCGTGATCACCGGGCTGTTGGCCGGCTCGACGGCGATCGCCTGAAACGACGGCTTGCGGGACTTGAGTACTTCGGCCACGCCGGTGATCGTACCGCCGGTGCCAACGCCGCTGACCAGGATGTCGATCTCGCCGCCCGTGTCTCGCCAGATTTCCTCGGCCGTGGTCTTGCGATGGATCTCGGGATTGGCCGGGTTCTTGAACTGCTGCGGCATGAAGTAGTTCGCGTTGCTGGCGACTAGGTCTTGCGCCTTGCGAATCGCTCCGGGCATTCCTTCGGCGGCCGGGGTGAGAACCAACTCGGCCCCCAGGGCCTTCAGCATGCGGCGGCGTTCCAGGCTCATGCTCTCCGGCATGGTGACCATCAGCTTGTAGCCGCGGGCGGCGCAGGTGTACGCCAGGCCGATGCCGGTGTTGCCGCTGGTGGGTTCGATGATGACGGTGTCTTTCTTGATCAGGCCGTCGCGCTCGGCAGCGTCGATCATCGCCCGGCCGATGCGGTCCTTCACGCTCCACAGCGGGTTCATCCCCTCGTTCTTGGCGACCACCGTGGCCACGCAGCCATCGACGATATTGCGGAGTTTCACCAGCGGTGTGTTGCCGATGCACTGAGTGATGTCGTTCTTGATGCCGGTTTTGGGGGGAGTCGCGGTGGCCATAAAAAGCTCCTGGAGAGCGAGTGGAGGGAGAGGTGCGGCCAACTGCCGCGGTTGAATGATAAATTGAACTGCTGAAAGTATATCAGACCCGGGAAAATTGGGTCAACGGTAGGGGGGCGACGACACGAAACGGCGACACAGCCGAAGAAAACCGCAGGGTGCCTGGGGCAACGCCCCAGATCATTTGACGGGCCTACGGGGACTGTCCCATCTTCGCGAAGCGAAGATCAAGGACTGTCCCCCTGCGTCGCTGCCGGCTTGCCAAACCGACCTTTGAATATTGCATCGCTTGCGAGCCGGCATTCCGCGGGGATAGACTCCGCGGCTCGTTTCTCTGGGGCAACTGCTTAGCGACGCAAAACTGCCTCAGCAATCATCCTTCGCCGCCCCGGCGATCTCGCGCACATGGTTGTGCTCATCCACCAGCACAATCGTGGCCCGGTGCTGGGCCAGTTCGTCGGCGTCGTATTGGGCGTAACTGGCGATGATCACCAGGTCGCCGGGCTGCACGAGGTGGGCGGCGGCGCCGTTGATCCGAACCATGCCCGAGCCCGGCTCGCCCGCCAGGGCGTACGTGGTTAGCCGCTCGCCATTGGTGATGTCGTAGATGTCCACCTGCTCGAACTCCACCAGATCGGCGGCGCGCATCAATTCGACGTCGAGCGTGACCGAACCCTCGTAATGCAAATCGGCCTCGGTGACCGTGGCCCGATGGATTTTCGACTTCAACAGCGTCCGCTTCATGAGTTCCTCAAGTTTTCTGAGCCGGCAGGAGAGCGTTTATTTCCCACTCGAACCGGCCCCAAAGCATTTTCCCAGACGGCCACCCCAGCGGCAAGGGCGGACGAAGAATGCCCGGTGCGGCACCAGCCTGGGTGGCTGGGGCAACGCCCCAGAGAAATTTAGCTTAGTGGCAAGTCATTCAATCCGCGAACTAATCGTCGGCTGAGGAGTCGAGGTGGTGTTAGCAAACTGGGACAGAGTACCGGACTGTCGATCCGGTGGTTGCGGAAGCAGGAAAGAGCGAATTGCCGGACAGATTGATTCCTGCCCACTGACCCCCAACACCGTTGCAAACCGAATCCAATTACTCCCACTTCAGCGATCTGCCGCCACCGTTCGACATTCACCAGCAGATGGGGCGACTCCTGCTGGGGAAAATCACATGCTGCGTTGTGGGCTGGTGTTGTGGATTGTGCTGCTGACGTCATCGGGATGCTGTGCTTGGCGACGCGGGAAGAGTGATTG
>JAIOQB010000106.1 GCA_021413585.1 Planctomycetia bacterium | reverse complement strand
GTTTTGGCGTCTTTCCATTCGATGCCGATCATCCCGGCGTAGCCGCGCGTGTAGGCGGGGCTGTGCTGCTGGTCGGCCCAAGATTTGAGGCCGCCGTAACGCACGCGGGCTACCTTCGGATGCTCGGCCAGCCATTTGGCGATGATCGTGGCCGATGCCGTATGGCGCTCGACCCGCAGTGGCAGCGTTTTAAAACCCTGGTCGAGGAGGAACGCGTCGAATGGACGGAGCAGGGCCCCGAAGGGGATGCTCGCGCGGCGGATTTCTTTGACCAGGTTCGAGTCGCGGCCGCAAACCACGCCCCCCATCGCGCTGCCGTGGCCGCCGATGTACTTGGTGGCGCTGTGGATCACCAGATCGGCCCCGTGCCGCAGCGGTTGAAACAGCACGGGCGTGAGCCAAGTATTGTCTACCACGCTTTTTGCCCCGTGCTCGGCGGCAATCTGGATCAACTCCAGCGCGGGCAGCACTTCCATCGTCGGATTGACGTACGGCTCGAAATGGACGAACCGCGTTTTCTTTTTCTTGAGCGCGTCGCGCAACCGCTGCGGGTCGTTCATGTCGATCAGGTCGACTTCGATCCCGAACCGCGGCAGCCGGTCGCGAAGCAGATCCATTACGCCGTCGTAATTGCAGCGATGCGCCACGATTCGATCGCCCGATTTGGCCAGGGCCAGATACGTCTGCGCGATGATCGCCATGCCGCACGGGGCGGTGGCGGTCTCGGTTCCCCCTTCGAGCGCTTTGAGCTTTGCTTCCAATGCCCAGATCGTCGGATTGAACGACGGCCGCTGGTAGCGTCCCTTGTAGTTTTTGCCCTGATAGATTGGCGTGACGGAGAAGCCCGTCTCCTCGCCGGCGTGGATCGCATCGGTGGCCAAAGCGTGACCGGCGGGGGACGTGAACTTGGGATCGAACAGCGCGGCTGAGTCGCTGGGTTTGGCAGCGTCGCTCGCCGGCGTGGATGGCGTATCCGCCATTGCCGCGTCGGCCCCCGAGACCGCCGCGGCCGATGCTGCGGCAGCAGCGGCCAAACCCTTTTCCAGAAATTTGCGGCGTGAAACGGACATCGGCAGGATCCGAGATTGAGTCGCGGGGGACAAACCCCTCTATTTTCCTTTGGGTGGGCGCGAAATGGAAGCGACTTCCCTCGCGGGCCGACTACCAACGGTGCCGTATTCCGAAAGGTCTGGCGGCAAGAGGAACCTTCTGGCTACGCCGCGCGTCATAATCTGCAGCGTGGCTACTTGCAGCCAGGATAGTTGCAGGAAAAATGAGGCGTTGGACACAAAACTCCAAGTCTTCTCGGCACCATTTGGGAGACATCTGATGGCTATCCCGAACCGTTTCGCATTGCTGCTATGGAGCGTGGGTCTGTGTTTCGTCGCTTTTTATGCCTCAACTGCCCGCGCAGCGGAACCAACCACCCCGGGGGATGCGGTTGATCTGTTTCAGGCCCGCGCCAACGGCCAGTTACAGACGCAGTTCGTCGCCGCCAGCGAAAAGCGTGGGATGCTGGTACTGCAAAATCGGACGCGGCAGCCGCTGACGGTTCATATTTCGGAAGATATGGGGGCCGCATCGGTCCTGGCTCAGGCCGGCCCCTCGGCCCCGCAGAATCTAGGGCTGGCCCTGCCGATGGCTGCCGGCGCGCGACAATTCACCTACTTGCCCCAATCCCGCCTGCCCAATTCTCAATCGCCAATGCTCCATTTTGCCTCGCTATCCGACAGCGAGCCGCAGATGATCCCCACAGCCTTGCCCCGTCCCGCCAGCCGCGACATCACCTTGGCCGCTGGCGGGCAGTTTCGCGTGCCGATGCAGGGGGTCTGCCTGAACTACGGCAATCCCACCCCCAGGGCATCGATTCACTATGACGTGCTGCCGCTGCAACAGATCAACGCCGATCCCCGGCTGGCCGCCACGCTGCGAATACTTAGCGAGGGACGATGCAGCCAGCAGGCGGCGCAGGCCGTGGCATGGCATGTGGCCAACGGCCGGAAGTGGGAGCAGATGGTCGGCCATTTTGGCCCGCAGCAACTCAAAGCCGCCCAGTTGCTGTTACAAGAAGTGAGCAAACCCGGCTCACAATCGCCGAGCCCGGCAACGCCGGAAAAGTCACCGGGCGAGCGCGCCAAGTCCCCGGCTCAACGGGACGCGTAGGCCAAATTGCGGCATCAAAAGCCAAAAGAAAATCCCCCCGTCGCCGGCACTCGGCAACGGGGGGATTGAAGAGCCCACGGCTGGATTCAAACCAGCGACCTATGCTTTACGAAAGCATTGCTCTATCAACTGAGCTACGTGGGCGAGTGAGCTGCGTGAGCCACACAAAGGTGAGCCACTGAGCCCGAATGGCCTACCCAAAAAATAGGGGTTTTTGGCGGTTCTGTCCAGACGGTTCAAACGACGCCGCAGCACGTCTTATCCGCAACCGCGATTCCGACGGTTGCTACCACGAAAACGCGAAAGTGCGAAAACGAGAAAAAACCGACTGCAGAAGTATCTGCGTAGACAAGCGAGCCTACTTCACGCCCAGGTCGACGATGCTCAGGTCGTCCAGCCACACTTCGCCGCGGTCTTCGGTCATCAGCCGACACTGACCGTCGCCGCCGGGCCAGGTGAACTCGCCGGTGAACCGCCGCCAGTCGTAAGTGCCCTTGGGTAATTGGATCGGGCGCGTCGTCCATTTCTCATCCACGGCCACGCTCACGGCGCCGTCGCTGGCCAGACCGCGGGCCAGGGCCCAGATTTCCGCCTGGTAGCGGTGCCCCTTCTGAAACGTCAGCGGGAGTTGGGTGGTGCCAAAATTGTCGGCTGCCCGCGGAGTTGTGTTATTGATGTGCAGCGAATACATCCCGTTGCGGCGCACGCGCCAATCTTTGCTGGCCGTGGAAGTGCAAACGCCCGAGTTCCACCAAGCGGTTTTGTGATTGAGCGTCTGCCCGGTCCCCCACGGACGGCTTAGCCCGTCTTCAAATCCACAGGTAAAGCTCCATGGCGCCGCGCCGCACGGAGCGGCACCGAGCAATACGAGCGAAAATGCCCCAAACAGCACGGCACGAGACGCCGTGCAGCACCGACGAACCTTGATTGGTATGGTTTTCATGCTCAAGGCTACCTTGCCCGCCGAGCACGTCAAACCAAGAGAATTGCCACTCCATCGCGACATAAACCATTATAAGACAAACACTTGCAGCCAAGAGAAAATTCTTCAGGCTGGAAGAAAAATGGCCGCAGAGTGGCGGAGGGCCGAAGAGAGGGCACCATCAGCGCAAAAAAAGGGGCCTCTGATGTGCCAAAGCCATTTTGGCAGTGCTGGATGGCCAGGGGCAAGGCAACCATTCAGCCAACGCTCATCAGAGGCCCACGGGCCAGTCTTTAATCGTGGCTTTTTACAACAACTTGCCCCTGAGTGAATGCACTCGATGTGCCAAACCGCAGCCAATGCCAGCATTCGCCAACACCCCACCGGCAAGAGTCGTCGGCTCTTAAAGGACTTACGTCAATAAATATTTTCGAAACTCGTTACGCGATATGACTTTATCGCCTGCATTGCAGCGCGTAAAATAAATACACTGTGTGCAATCGTGTGTTGCAGAATGATACAAACAGCCGATTTTGGAGTGCCAGAAATCAAGTAGCGCGAGTTCAAACAAACCAATGTCCACTGCACCACGTATTGACCGCGTGCGCTGTTACGAATCAGCGCTACCGCCGCTATATTTGCCCAGCAACAAACCGCTGAAAGCTCGTAACCTGTACCTGACAGCCGACAGCCAATAGCTGACAGCCCCCGAACCAAGGATCCCCGGTGCCGGATAACCCCGTTCAAATCGGCCCACACCGTTGCGGCCGCGGCCAGCCGCTGTTGCTGATCGCCGGCCCATGCGTATTGGAGAGTGAGGCGTTGGCGCTGGAGATCGCGCGTCGACTGGTCGAAATCACTCGCCCATTGCCAGTGCAACTTGTGTTCAAAGCCTCGTTCGACAAGGCCAATCGGACCAGCGCCGCGGCATTTCGTGGGCCAGGGCTTGAAGAGGGGCTGCGTATCCTTAAACGCATCAAGCACGAGACTGGACTGCCGGTCACGACAGACATCCACGAGCCCCCACAGGCTGCCCCAGCGGGCGAAGTGTGCGATCTGCTCCAGATCCCAGCGTTCCTCTGCCGCCAGACCGATCTGCTGCTGGCCGCTGCGGCAACGGGCAAGGCCGTCCACGTGAAGAAGGCCCAGTTTCTGGCGGCGAAGGACATGGAACACGTCGTGGGCAAGCTGGAAGCAGCCAACTGCCGGAAGATTCTGCTGTGCGAGCGAGGAACCTTCTTTGGCTACGGCCGACTCGTCAACGACATGCGATCACTGGTCGAGTTGCGCAAGTTCGGCACGCCGGTAGTTTTCGACGGCACGCACAGCGTCCAGGAGCCGGGAGGGCTGGGGGGCGCCACAGGTGGCAACCGAGCCATGGTCGAACCGCTCGCCCGAGCGGCGGTGGCGGTAGGCGTCGACGGCCTGTTTTTTGAGACGCATCCCGATCCCGATCGATCCCCCAGCGACGGGCCGAACATGGTCCCACTTGCCGAGTTCGGCGCGATGCTGACGAGGCTTGTCGCCCTGCGAGCCAGCGTTGAGCAATTGTGGAGCAACTGACGTGAACCAGCAACCGGGCGGAAAAATCAGAGTTCGACTGGTGCGGCTCTGCCTAGTGCTGCTCCCCCTCGGCCTGCTCCCTGGTTGCAGCGACCCAGTGGCCTTGCCGCGCAAAACGCGTGACGGAGCCCAGCATCAGCAACAGAGCGAGAACCTGTTCGACTATGCCGCGGCGAATCTGAACCGCTTGCCAGAGTTCGGCCCGACGCACATCCTGCCGCAGATCGTCGAGCGACTCAATCAATGGTCGGCCAACGAAAAGCCGCAGGTCAAGTGGCAGATCGATCCGGTCATCGACACGTTTGGCGACCCCCAACAGCGCAAGGGCCTGCAAGCTTGGCTTGAATCCACCACGTTTGACTCTTACGACGGGTTCTTCCTCCGCGAAACGGTCTGGCTCCGCGACGTGGCCAACCAGGTCAACGCCGATTTCAATGCGGATCTACTTAATGGCCGCCAGCCGCTAGGCCGGCACTTCGAGACCATGGACGATCGCGAGAAAGTCGCCCGGCTGTTCGACTGGACCGTGCGCAACATTCAACTCGACGCCGACGCCCCGCCCGCGGAACGGGCACCGTTGCGGCCGTGGGAGGCGCTATTGATGGGGCGCGGCACGCTCAACGAGCGGGCCTGGGTCTTCATGCTGCTGGCCCGCCAACTCCACTTGGACGTGGTGCTGCTCGCCACGCCCGATCCCAAGCTTCCCGACCAGTGGAATTTTTGGAACCCGGCACACTTCTACAAGGGGCAGTTGTACATCTACGACGTCTCGCTCGGTCTGCCGATCCCCGGCCCCGCAGGAAAGGGAGTCGCCACGCTGGAACAAGCCGCGGCGGACCCGGCCATTTTGCAGCAACTCGACGCTTCGGGCATGCCGTACCCCATTAAGTCATCGCAATTGAAGCAGGTGCTGGCCCTGGTGGAGGCCGATCCCTGGTACCTTTCGCGGCGCATGAAAACGGTGGAAAGCCGGCTCAGCGGCGACCGCAAGCTGGTGCTGAACGTCGCTCCCACACCGCTCATGGAACAGTTGCTCAAATCGCCCCACGTATCGCAAGCACGCGTCTGGCTCTGGCCGATGCAGGTGATGGGCATTCGCAACGAAATGAACTCGCCGGGCGTTGCATCTCTGAAACGAAAGCTCGACCCCATCGCCCGCGTTAAGCACGAACGGCGCGAGCAACATGCCGTTGATCCGGCCCAGGCTAATCCGAATCAGGAAGATGAGGTCGTGGTCCACGAGCGGACGTACTACCCGCTGTGGAGCGGCCGGTTGCAGCATTTTCAAGGGCGGTTCGATGCCGTGGCCGATGCGCCCGACGCCAACCCGGCCGCGGCGGCGAACAACGCGGCCGTGGGCGAAGGGGCGAAAAACATGTATCTGCTCGCCCGCGCCGAACCCGCGAAGGCCGTCAATGAGCAAGGGCAAGCCGTGCTGTTGGAAGACCCTGTGCTGGTCGAGGACGCTCGCGAGAACGCCACCTATTGGCTTGGCCTGGTCAACTATGAGCAGCGCAACTACGACGTGGCCATCGACTATTTTTCGCGCACGCTCAAAGAGTGGCCCAACGGCCAATGGGCGGCAGGCGCGAAATACAATCTGGCCCGGGCCTACGAGGCCAGCGGGCAACCGGAAAAAGCGATCCCACTCTTGGAAAACCCCGGCGTGAACATGCCCGTGGGCGCCAAGCTGCGGGTCAAACAACTGAAGGCACAGATGCACGCCGCCGCGGGAACGATGCAAAAATCAACACCGGGCACGGGGGAAGCGAAGAAAAATAGGTGAGCAAGTGTCAATGTGTAGGCTGTGACGCGCCTGTGACAGGGGTGTGACGCGCGTGTGACAGAGATGTGACGCTGTTGTAATAGGGCACGGCACTAAATTCGCAAGGTGGCCACAAACCGCCTCTTGCCCCCCGCCGGTTCGCCCGCTATAATTTGTTCCTTCCGTTAGGTTTAACCCTCGTTCTTATAATGACTTGAGACGATCGCAACAGGTGCCGGCCATGAAAAAGGACATTCATCCCAAGTATTACGAAACCGTAGTCACATGCGGCTGCGGCAACTCGTTTACCACGTCGAGCACCCGGCAGGAGTTGAAGGTCGATATTTGCAGCGTCTGTCACCCGTTCTACACCGGCAAACAGAAGTTCGTCGACACGGAAGGTCGCATCGAGAAGTTCAAGAACAAGTTCGCCGAGGCCGGTTACGCCAGCTTGCAGCGTGGCAAGAAAAAGAAAGCGGAACCTGCCGCGGCCGCCGCGGAATCGGAATCCTAGCCGCCTTGTCTCTCGTGGGGACGCCGCGCGTTCCCTGGCCGCCTTTCTCGGTATGGGCTGCGCGTTTTCCCAAGTGTGACCGCGTAGCGTGGGTGTTCGCGTCCACGGTTTTTAATAAACGCCGGCGCCATCGCCGGCGCTACCTCCCGGTGATCTGTCATGCGCGAATTACTCGACGAAAAACTCACCCGCTTCGAGCAGCTTGAAAAGCAGCTTGTCGACCCGGAGTTGCTCTCCCAGCCGCAACGGGCGGCCGCCGCCGCGCGCGAGCATGGCACGCTGGCCAAGATGGTAACCAAGTACCGCCGGTTCAAAAGCCTCAACGAGCAATTCCGCGAGGCCACGCAGTGGGCCACCGGCGACGACCACGAGCTGCGCGAACTGGCGGAGGCCGAGTTGCCCAAGCTTCGCGAGGATCGCGAACTCCTGTGGAAAGAGTTGCTCGACATGACCATCGGCGGCGAAGAGGCCAACCGGGCCCGCTGCATCATGGAAATCCGCGCGGGCACCGGCGGCGACGAAGCGGCCCTGTTCGCCCGCCAGTTGTACGAAATGTACAAGCACCACGCCGAGAAGAAAGGCTGGAAAACAGAACTGCTCGACATCAGCCCGACCGAACTAGGGGGCTTTAAGGAAGTCGTCCTGTCGATCGAAGGGGAAGGGGCGTTCCGTGAGCTGCAGTACGAAAGCGGCGGCCACCGCGTGCAACGCGTTCCTGAGACTGAGACCAAGGGTCGCATTCACACCTCCGCCGCCACGGTCGCCGTGCTGCCGGAGCCCGAGGAAGTGGAAATCGATCTGAAGCCCGACGACTACCGAGTCGACTCATTCTGCGCCAGCGGCCCCGGCGGCCAGCACGTCAACAAGACCGCTTCGGCCATTCGGCTGACACATTATGAAACGGGCATCGTCGTGCAGTGCCAGGACGAAAAAAGCCAGTTGAAGAACAAAGCCAAAGCGCTGCGCGTGCTCAAAACCCGGATATATGAAGCAAAGCAGCAGAAATTGCAGCAGGAGCGGGCGGCCGCTCGCAAAACGCTGGTTGGCTCGGGCGACCGCAGCCAGCGAATTCGCACCTACAATTTTCCCGACAACCGCGTGACCGACCACCGGATCAACTTCACCCTGTACAAGCTCGACAAAGTCATCGCCGGCGATTTGCAGCCGGTGACCGAAGCCCTGGTCGACTACGAACGCCAACAACAGCGCGGCGACATGGAAGCGTTGGATTGAAGCAGAGGTTGGATGGAGGCAGTGAACTGCTTCCCTCGTCATATTCCTTCGCCGCTGCCGAAAGCCCGTCATGCCTGAAACGGAAGTCTGGACCATCGGCCGGCTGCTGACCTGGACCGCCGGGTATCTCAAGGATCGCGGCGCCGATAGCCCGCGGCTCGACGCCGAGCTGCTGCTGGCCGAAGCCCGCGGCTGCCAACGGATCGATCTCTACACGGCGTTCGACGAAGTGGCCAGCGATCCCACCAGGGTAGCATTCCGCGAGCTCGTCCGCCGTCGGGCCGAAGGGACGCCGGTGGCCTACCTCGTCGGCCGGCGCGAATTCTACGCGATGTCGTTTCGCGTCACTCCCGATGTGCTGATCCCGCGGCCGGAAACGGAGTTCGTGGTCGTCGCGCTGCTGGATCAGATCAAACGCCGCGTGGCCGAACCCGCCGACGCCCCGCTGCAAATCGCCGACGTCGGCACCGGCAGCGGGATATTGGCGGTCTGTGCCGCTCGGCTGGCGCCCGGCTCGCAAGTGACGGCCGTCGATATCAGCCCCGGCGCGCTCGCCGTAGCCCGGCAAAACGCGACCACACATGGCGTGCTGGACCGGATTGATTTCATCGAAAGCGACCTGTTCGCCGCGGTGCCGGAAGATCGCCGCTTTCATTTCGTTTTGAGCAATCCCCCTTACATCACCACGGCCGAAATGGATTCGCTCTCCGCCGACGTGCGCGAGTACGAGCCCCGCATGGCGCTGCTGGCGGGGGATCGCGGCACGGAAGTGATCGAGCGGCTGATTCCGCAAACCGTCGACCGCTTGCTCCCCGGCGGGTGGCTGATCATGGAAATCAGCCCGATGATCGCCACGGCAGTAGAAGAATTATTGGCCGCCACGCCGGAGCTTGAACTGGGCCCGACGATCAAGGACCTGGCGGGGCATGCGAGGGTGGTGCAGGCGAGGCGAGCGTCTTGATTCGCAGCGATTCGCCGGCCAATCACGCCCGCCCCTCGATCTGCCGCACGAACTCCGGCGTGAGCGGCAGCAGCGTCAGTTCTGTTTTTTTCAGTGTGTCGGGCAGGCCGGCCAGCAAAGTTCCTTTTAGCAGGCCCGTCTGGCAGTGGGGGCATTTGCTCACCACGATTTCCACGCGGCCGCTGAGCTTTTGAACGGACTTATCGCGGGGCGAATGTTTCTGGCACACGGCGGCAAAGCCGGCGGCGTCGTGTGCCGTGGCCAGTCGAACCAGATCCTTCATCGCGTCGTAGGCGTCGCTCAGCACTTGCTGCGAGCGCTGCTGAACTTCCGGCGTATTGGCTTTCTTGGCTTTCTTCAATTCTTTGGGCAACAAGCCGGCCGGCACCATGGCTACCGGCCGCGTTCGCATGTACATCTGGCAGCGCTCGCAATACGGCTTGGTCATCAGCAGGATCGGCGCCAGCGCGCCGCCGAGCGTGAATCCGGCCAATTCCGCCACGCGAATCAGGTAGCCCCAAGCCCCCATTCCCTCAGCCGCTGGATTCTTGTTGAGCGGGTCGTGGCCGACTTTCTTGAACATGAACGAACGCGTGGCCATGTCAAAGTACTCGACAAATCCCACCTGCACACCGTTGGGAAGCCGTTGGTCGAAATCACGATATTCGAGGTACTGGGCAGCAAAATACGCCGCCACTTGCATCACCACGACCCACGCCAGCAGGCGGCCGCCGATCTTCACCCCGCGCCACCACGACGCCAGGCAATAACCGCTTCCCGCGGCAAACCCCACCAGCAACGCCCCGATGGGAATCACATGGTCGGCGTACCAACCCATGATGTTGAAATCGTCCGCGTATTTGTTCAGCCACCAGACGACGAGAAGCGTCAACACCGTGGTCGCCAGCCCGGCCAGCGGCACCAGAAACGCCCCCTTGGGCAGCAGTTCGCTGCGATCCCCAAACGGATCGTCCCCTGTTCGGCCGAACTGGTCTTTGAACTCATCCATATAGATCAGCCGGCAGCGCGCTAGCCCCCGGTTTTTTGGAGGTGAACCGGACGCAAGCTCGAGCCGGCTGATATTTTCAAATAAAGTATAATCCAATCCACGGAATATGTGCTGCCGCAGAGGGTTTTTGTTTGACGTGACGGGCCCGCTGCCGCTGTCCGCGGCCAGCGAGGTGGCGAACATGTTCAGCTTGGCGTCCAGGTCGTCGGCGTGATGAACAATCAATGCCTCGGGCGTCATCGGCGGCTTCGGCGAGCCCCACTCGGGCAATCGCTGATGGGCCACGATAATGTGTTCCAGCCGCAACAGCAATTCCGGATCAATCCCCCGGCCGGCCGCCGCCTCGCGGACAATGTCTCGCCCTTGGAGGATGTGCCCCACCAGATGCCCCGCGGCGGAATACTCGGCCCCCAGCGGGCTGACGTCGTACTCGCGCAGCTTGCCAATGTCGTGCAGCACCGCGCCGGCAACGACTAATCCGGGATCGAGCGGCGGCGACAGGTCGGGATAATACTGCACATACTTGTCCGCCAAATGTTCGCTGGTGCGCGTGACGCTCAGCGTATGCTCCAGCAATCCTCCGGCGAAGGCATGGTGATTGCGGCGAGCGGCCGGAAAACGCAGCAGTTCCTCGCGGTTCTGAATCAGAATATCGCGCACCAGTTGTTTGAGCGCCGCATCGCCCACGCGGGCATCCACCAGCGACAACAACTCATCGAACATTTGCTCTACATTGAAGCGGGTTTGCGGCAGGCACATCAGCGGGTCAAAGCCATCGGCGGTGTCCGCCTCGACCACTTCACGCACCTTGCGCAGCTCAAGTTGGGGGCCGTAGTTCGATTCGCGATAGACTGCCCGCAACTTGTAGAACTGGCCCGGCGTCCATTCGTTCTTGCAGCCGGCCGCCAGCGGCGAATCCTGCCAGACCGGAAACGTCACCTCGCGCAGCGCATCGCGAAATCCGACTTTGAAATACGGCTTGCCGTCGCGGGTGGTGAGTTCCTCCTTGAACGACATCAGGACGAACATGTCCCCCTCGTCCCCGTCGGACATTTCTGAAAGCTTGACCAGCGGCATCGCGGCACGAGTGGCCATGATGGATCCTTTGCGTGAGGTGGCGTAAATCGTGCGGCGGCGGAGCAAAGCATCGCCTGCCGAGGGATGATTTTAAGGCCCGGAGAAAGTGATTGCCAGCATTTGATGCTCAGCATCTCACTGGGTAACGGGCAGCGGGTCAGGGTATAGCCCCGAGTATGCCGTTCCGGTTCGCAGCCCGTTGGGCTTACCCAGCCCGTTGCGTTGGACGTTCCTGCCGTCAGACGGTAATATGCAATAAAGGCGGAAGTGAGCCCGTTCAGCCCAAGAGATCAACCGGCGCTAACCGCTTATCGCATAAGACGTTGCACTAATCCAAGCGGGCGTTTTAATGGAAGATCGGACCTCCGATTCTTACCGGCCATTCGCGGAATAAACCAGCCCTGCCGGGACGAATCTATTCTCGTCCGCGAAAGGGATTTTAGGGGCCGTTGCGCTGTCAGGCTGGCAAAGCAGGACGTAGGCAGTCAGGCAGTCGCACAACCAACTGCGGCAGGAACAGGAGCAACAGCTTGGCGCTAGTGCAGGCCCAATTCCAACGGATGGTGACCGACCACGGTCCCTCGCTGTATCGCATGGCCTACCGCATGGTCGGCGATGCGCACGAGGCCGAGGACATCGTTCAAGACACGTATCGTTCCGCCTGGCAGAGTCGCAATCGTTACGACTCTGACCGGAGCGAACGGGCGTGGCTGGTGGCCATCCTGCGCCGCAGGGTGGTGGATCGATGGCGGGGGCGACCGCGGCCAACCTTGCTGGCCGACCCCGATTCGCTCCAGCCCGAGGTCGCACCCGTTGACCCCTTGGCCGATTACTACACCGACGAAATGCAACGAGCCCTGGATCAACTTTCACCTGAGCTGCGCGAAAGCTTGCTCCTGGTCGTTGTGGCTGAACTGACGCACCAAGAAACCGCCGATTTGCTGGAGATTCCGCTAGGCACCGTATTGTCGCGCGTCAGTCGGGCTCGCGAAAGATTGCGCAAGGCCCTGCTCGCAGCGGCCGAGTGAATAAATCGCCAACGACTGATTGAACCATAAACGACTGTGACCTCTAAACAACCATGACCTCTTTTGGCGACAATTCGCAAGACTGGCTCGACGACGAGCTGCGCCAGGTGCCGGTGCCCGAGGGGCTGCTCGGTCGGCTGCGCGAGTTGGCCCATGGGCACGACGACCAGCTCGACGCGGCACTGCGGCATGTGAAGATGCCCAAGGGGCTGCTGCTGCGGTTACGCGAGATTCCAGTCTACGCCGATGCCACGCTCGACGCCGCGCTGTGCAACGTCGAGACGCCGCCAAATCTGCTGGCCGATCTGGCGGCCATCGCCGCTGCGCCGGAGGAATCGCTCACGTTCGCGCGGCTCGACGAGCAATTGCGCGACGTGCCGGTTCCCGCCGGCTTGACCGATCGGCTGGTCCAGGTAGCGGAGTGGCAGCCGGGTTGGAGCGATACGGCGCCGGTGCCACAAGGGGCCGAACGTCGACAACCTGCGGCCTTAGAATCAGACGAAGTTGCCCCGCTGGGACCGGCTGCCGCCGCCCAAGGATTGCATCACGCTTTCCGCTGGGTGGCCGGGTTGGCGGCCTGCGCGATCGTGGGCGTCGGAATCACGTACGTCGCCTTGCAGCGCCTGAATGCACCACCTATCGCCCACTTTCCCGTGCCCGGCCCTTCCGATCTGCTGGTCGAGAATAATGCCGGAAATCCGCAGAACGCCGTTCCGGCAACTCCGGTGACCCACGAGGAAATCGAGCGGCTGGCAAAAGACCTTACGTCCGCGCCGGCCGGTGGGCCGCGCAACTGGCTTGAGCCGCCGCGAATCGTGCTGGATCAGGAATCTCTCGCGTTGCTCGATAAGGCGGCGCAGCGAATGGCGGGTCTGCGGGCGGCGTTCGATCCGGCGCCGACGGAGCAGGAAGTGCTCGGTGGGCCAGGAGATGTGGAGTCGCAGCCGCGGCTGGTGGCTGCGCTACAGGCCAAAGGGATGGTTCCCGCCTGGAAAGACGCTGATCTGTTGCTGTTTCAGATCGCGCACAAGGTTCATCCCGCGGTCCGCCTGTCGAGCGGCATGACACCGCCGGCAGCCGGCACCCTGCTGTCGTCCCCCGTGCCGCTAATCACGGACACGGCCAGCTTCGATTCGGCCTGTGGCCTGATGGCGCGGCCGATTCGGAGCAACGACGCCCGATCGCAGATTCGCCAGAGACTGGCGGCCGAAACCCGGCCGGAGGAGTTTCTGGCCGCGTTGGATTATGGCTTTGCATCGCCGGTGCCGGGTACGCTGGCACTCAAAGCGGCCGGCGGCGTCTCGCCGTTTGCCGATCGCCCATTGAAGCTGTTGCAGATCGCGGTGTTGGCGGGCCAATTGCCGCAGCAGCCGCGTGGCCCCACGCACCTGACAGTTGCCATTGATACAGGTTCGCTATCGTCCGATGGAGCAGACTTACGAGCCATCAAGCGAGCCCTGAACGACCTGATCGGCCAGATGCTGCCAGGCGATCAGATGTCGCTGGTGTTGTGCGGCGACAAGCCGCAGGTGCTCGTGGCGGATGCCGGGCCGAATGAAGCGGCGACATTGCAGACCGCCGTAAATCAGTTGCGCCCCTCGCGCACGGTCGATGTTGCAGAAGGATTGCAATTGGCCCGTGCCGACGTGCGCCGCGCGACAAAGCCCACCGGCGGGTTGCGGCGGATGATTCTTCTGACCGGCGGCCAGATTGAGATGCTCGATCAGACCGAGCGGCAACTTGAAACGCGATTGAAGAGAACCGCCGCCGGCGGGACGGCACTGTGGATCATTGATGTGGGGGCATCGGACGGGGATCGGCGACTACTCGATCGCCTTGCGGCGGCCGGGAGCGGACGCGTCGTTCGGGCAGAGGGACCGGCGCAAATCACGTCAACTCTGCGCGAAGCGCTTTCCAATCGGCCGCAAGAATTGGCCCGCGGCGCGCGGCTGACGGTGACGTTCAATCCGCGCAGCGTGGCGTCGTATCGGCTGATCGGCCACGAAGCCACCTCCACGCTGGGCGTCGTTTCCGCACCCATCGAAGTGCCGCTGCAAGCTGGCGATGTTTGCACGGGACTATTTGAAATCGAGCTGCGTCCCGGCAACGAATCGCTGATTGCCACGGCCGAATTGACCTGGAATGATCGGCAGCGCTCGGGCGTGCAGCGGTTAACCGAACAGGTCAACCGTTGGCAACTCTCCGACACGCTGGCATCGACCCCGCAATCCGCGAAGAAGGCGGCTGTGGCCGCCGAAGCGGCCGAGTTGCTGCGGCGGTCGTACTTCGCCCCCTCCGCCACGCACTCGTGGGCCCGGCTGCGGCGAGTCGCTGCGGAGATGCAGTCGGCGGAACTGGGCGAGCCGACGTTCCAGCGGCTGATGACGCTGGTGGAGCGGGCTCAGCAGGCGGGGATGCGGTGAGGTGGGGAGCGGGGCTGTCGGCTGTCGGCTGTCGGCTATCGGCTATCGGCTATCGGCTCTCAGGGGTGAGCGAACGGCGGGCGCAGGCACGGCCTAAGTGGCTTGATCGACTGGGGCTAACCATATACGCTGGAAGTATCAGCCTTTTCCGCTTGCGCTGTTCGCAAAATCACTTGGGGCGGGGTCTTCCGCGATGCGTTTGAAGATGTCGGCCCCAACTGGCGGGTGGCGATCCGGTGGTTGCAAACCGCGCCACGCGGCGGTGCTATTTGCCGCTGCTTTTCTGTATCCCTATCTATGCTCGCCAGCGCCAGGGGAGGAACCGGCCGCCGAGTTTCTCGACGCCCTGCAGAAGGCACGTTACTTCGACGTGGTTCCCTCCTACCTGGACTGGGCCCAGACCAGTCCCCGGGTTAGCGAATCGTTCAAAGCAGGGATTCCGTACCAACGGGCGGTTGCGCTGTCGCGCGAGGCAAGCACCGTAACTGAGCCCGCCCAGCAAATCCGACAATTGCAGGCCGCCCGCGCGGCGTTCAAGCAGTTTCTGCAAGCCGGGGCCGACCATCCGCAAGCGCCGGACGCCCAACTCGAAATTGGCGAAATCGAAGTGTCGCTGGCGGCGCTGAAGCTCGCGCAGGCTGATGGCCCCGCCGCCGACGCCGTGGCCGCACGGGCCGCCGCTCGCGGCATGTATGAAGCCGCATCCGCCACCATCGACACGGCCCAGCGGACGATCGAGCAACGCCTGAGCCGTTTTCCCAAGCTAATCCCGCCGGAGGAAAAGGCACTCGTCAACGATCGCAATGCCCTGAGGCGGCTGCGGATTAGCGCTCGGCTGCTCGCCTGCCGGGTGACATACGATATCTCCAAAACATACCTGCCCGATAGCCTGGAGCGAACTCGCCAGATCCGCCAGGCGGCGGTCGAATACGGCAAGGTTTTTGACGAATACTCGGGCAATCTGGCCGGGCTGTTGGCCCGCTTCCAGCAAGGGCGCTGCCTGCAGGAAGTCGGCAACCACGTTGAAGCCCTGAAGTGCTTTAACGACCTGATGACCATTGACGAAAAGCAGCTTTCTGAAAAAGCGGTGAAGAGCCTCTACGTCCAGTCGCTGCTGCGCGCCATGGATTCGTGGATCGCGCTGAAAAAATACGACGACGCAATTCGCACGGCCGAGTTCAACACCACGCCCGACGAAGGCCGCCAGCCCGACTGGCTGGCGATTCGATTTCTGGGCGTAAAAGCCCTCCGGCTGAAGGCCGAAACGCTCACCAGCCGCAAGCGCGAGCACGACGAAGCGATCGCGCAAGCCGTGCGATTGGCCACTCAGGTGGCCAACATGCCGGGCGAGCATCAACTGGCGGCCAAGCGGTTCCTGGCGGAGATGGGGCACACCATCGTCAGCCAGGCGCCGGCTACGTTTGCTGAAGCTCGCGACCGGGCCCAACAGTCGCAGCAAGCCTGGCAGATCCTGCGCGACGCCAAAATGCGGGCAAGCGCTGAAAAGCAGCGCGAGCTGGAACCCGACATCGTCAGCGAGCGCCGCAAGGCGATCGAAGCCTGCCGGCAGGCGCTGGCCATGGTCGATAAAGGAACCTCCGTTCAGGACGTGACGCAACTGCAATACGTGCTCTGCCATTTGTACCTGGATGACCAGGACTATCTGGCGGCCGCGGTGGTTGGCGAGCATGTGGCCCGCAGCTCGCCGGCGTTTCCGAATGCCGAGTTGGCCGCCAAGGTGGCGCTCAAAGCGTGGCTCAGCGAGTACACGGCCGCCGGTGAAGATCACCGTTTTGAGTTGGAGCGAGTTCGTGCGGCGGCGAACTTTATCCTGGAGCGCTGGCCCACGAGCGACAGCGCCGCCGACGCCGCCTTCGTGCTGATGAACTTCGCCCTGGACGACGGCCGGCTGGATCGGGCGCAGGAACAATTGAAGCGCATCCCGGCCAATTCCCCGCGGCGCAGCGAGGCGGGCCTGCGGATCGGGTTGACTCTGTGGCGGGATTATTTGCTGGCCTTACGAAAGCCGATCGCCAAGCGTCCACCACAAGAACAACTGACCAAGATGCGCGGCGAAATCGAGCGGCTGCTCTCTGCCGGCGTAGAGCGGGTACAACAGTCCACCACGATCGTTGCCGATCCCACGCTGGTGGCGGCGGTGCTGTCGCTGGCGCAACTCTACGTCGACAGCGGCCGGCCGGAATTGGCGCTAAAGTGGCTGGAAGACCCGCGCGTGGGGACGATGACCATGATCGGGGCCAAGTCGCCGTACACGCAGAAGGACGCGTTCCGCGTCGAAGCCTATACCGCGGCGCTGCGGTCGTACATTGGCGTCCTGCCTACGTACAAAAACGACGCGAAAGGACGCGACGCGCTGCTGAAGAAATCAATGGCCACGCTCGATGCTCTGGAGCAGGCTGTAGGCCAAGACGCGCAAACCGCGCAGCGGCTGACGCAGGTGTACATCGTGCTGGGCAAAGACCTGGAGGGGCAACTGGCCGCCGCCCGCAACGATGCGGCGGCACGCCAGGCCCTTTCGACCGCGTTCGAGCAGTTTCTCTCCCGGATCATCGAGCGGCCGGGCAACGCCTACGGCGCGCTCATCTGGGCCGGCGAAACATTTTTTAAGCTCGGCACCGCGGCCGACACGAACCCAGAAGCGGCGTCGCCGGCGGCTAAAGCGTATTTTGGCAAGGCGGCGACGACGTACGAGCAAATCCTAGCGGCAGCAACTCGCAAGGCGGACTTCTTGCCCAGTGACAACGCACGGTTGGGCGTGCAGTTGCGACTGGCCAAGTGCTACCGCCGGCTGGGGCAGTTCGACAAGTCGCTCGACCAATTGATCGCGGTGCTCAAGGTTCGCCCCAGCGATGTGACGATTCAAATGGAAGCAGCCGAGACACTGCAGGAGCGCGGCCAGGTCGAGGACGCTCGCTACTTTGAAGAGGCAATCCAGGGGAGCCGCCCCGACGCCCAGGGCAAGAACATCATCTGGGGCTGGTCGCGGCTGGCCGCGGCCATGTACGGCAAACCGGCCTACGACAAGTTCTACTTTGAAGCCAACTACCGTTCCAACCAGTCGCGCTACCAATTCGCCATGAAGCTCACCGGCCCGCAGCACGCACGGCTGCTGCAACTGGCTCGCAAAGGGATCGAGATCATGGTCGATCGGTATCCGGCGCTTGGCACGCCCGACCAGAAGGCCAAATACGACGTCCTATTGCGATCTATCCAGCGGGAATTGAAGGAGCCGGAGGTGGGGCTCAAAGCGTTCGAGCACGAACCGCAGGCAGGGGGGTGAGGGGCGAGGCAAGTGTGAAGGGTGCGAAGAGTTTGAAGGGTGTGAAGGGAATAAATGAGGCTGCGAGGGGAGAAGGTACCCGTGGTAGCGTGCCTGTTGGCACCTGCTAAAATGAACTGATAGCTCAAGGCCAGGCGGCGGCTTGTCGCCGGCGACAAAGTCCGAGGATTAAGAGGTATTCATCATGCTGCGAACGATCGTTGCGAGTGCCGCGCTTAGCATTGCCATCGGTTGGCCGGTTGCCGGCCACGCCATGGACTCGATCAAAACCCGTAGTCAGACGTATCGTGGGCAGATCACGAGCGTCTCTCCGACGGAAGTCAAGATCGACACCAAGCCGCTTGAGCAGGCGGTGAAGGTCAATGAAATCGTCTCGCTCCGCTACGACGAAGAGCCTGAAGGGCTCGGCAAGGCCCGAAACCTGGCCAAGTCGGGGCAATACGAAGAAGCCCTGAAGGTCTTGGAAGGGATCGACCGCGCTTCCGCCACTCGCAAGGAAGTAGGGCAGGATATCGATTACCTGATCGCGTATTGCACCACACAGCAGGCCCTGACCGGCGGCGCCACGATCAACGCCGCCGGCAACCTGATGTTGGCCTTCATCAAGAACAATTCTGACAGTTACCATTTCCTGGAGGCGAACGAGTTGGTCGGCGATCTCTACATCATGGCGGGCGCCTTCGATCGGGCGGCCGACTTTTACATCGCCGCCGCCAAGGCACCTTGGCCGGAGGCGGGGGTCCGGATCAACATCAAACGCGGCCGAGCCCTGCTGGCCCAGAAGAAAACCACCGAAGCGGTCACCCTGTTCCAAGCAGTGATCGACAGCCCCGGCAGCGGCGCGGAAGCGCAGAACGCAAAGAACGCCGCCATGCTGGGCAAAGCCACCGCTGCCGCGATCGACGGCAAGACCGAAGTAGGGATCAATCTGGTCGAGGAGATCCTGGCTAAAGCCCCCAAGACCGATACCGATTTGTATGGCCAGGCCTATCTGACGCTGGGCAACTGCCACCGCGCCGCCGGCAAGCCCAAGGAGGCGCTGCTCGACTACTTGCACGTCGATCTGCTGTACGCCCAAAACCCGCAAACGCACGCCGAGACGCTGGCCGCCCTGAGTAAAGTATGGCAGGAACTCAGCCGCCCCGATCGGGCCCGCGACGCGGCGACGCGCCTCTCGCGCATGTACCCCAACAGCCGCTGGGCGAAGCAGTAATAGAACTCCGATGAGCCGTTGAGCCACTGCATCCACAGCACTACGCCCGCGGGTGGAATTGCTGATGCACCCGCTTCAGCCGTGAGCTATCGACGTGCGTGTAGATCTGCGTCGTCGCGATGCTGGCATGGCCGAGCATTTCCTGCACTTGCCGCAGATCCGCGCCGCCGGAAAGTAGATGCGTGGCGAACGTGTGCCGCATCGTGTGGGGAGTGATCTCTTCCGAAAGCCCCAGCCGCTTGGCGTAGGTGGTGATCAATTCCCAGATGCGCTCGCGCCCCAATCGGCCTCCGCGAGGGGATAGCAGCAGCCAGGCCGGCGCGGGCTGTCGATTCGCGGCCAGCTTCGGGCGCTCTTGCTCCAAATAGGCCCGCACGGCTTTCACTGCCTGGCCTCCCAACGGCACCAGTCGCTCCTTGTCTCCTTTGCCATGGGCCAAGCAAAAGCCTTCGTCCAAATGGGTGTCGCGGAGCTTCAGGTCCGATAGCTCCGACGCCCGGCAGCCGGTGGCGTAGAGCAATTCCAGCATCGCTCGATCGCGCCGCCACCAGGGGTCGCGAGCGTTGGGAGCCTCCAGCAGCTTCGCCACCACCGTCACCGAAAGCACATGCGGCACGCGCTGCCACATCTTCTGCGCGGATAGCAGCTCCGCCGGGTTGTCCTTGATCAACCCTTCCATCTGCAGGTAGCGAAAGAAAACTTTCAACGACGCCACATGCCGCGCGATGCTCGTCGCCTCCAAGCCGTCCGTTCTCATCCAGCCGACGTATTCAGACAGGGCCTGAATGCTCAGCCCCGCGATCTGCCGCTTCCCCAGCCAGCGGCAGAACCGCACCAGGTCGCGGCGATACGCCCGGGCGGTGTTCTCCGACAAGTGGCACTCGC
>JAIOQB010000105.1 GCA_021413585.1 Planctomycetia bacterium | reverse complement strand
GCGCGGGGGGCGGCACTCTTCGTCTTCGTCGCTGCGACCATTTATCTTGGCTGGTGGACACGCCCCGAATTTCTTTCCAGCCGCGCACGGCTGGCCGCTGAAGCCTTGCATAAGCTAGGAGTGCAACTGAACATTGTTAGTTGGCCTTATTTCAACACAGACCATCTCACAGACGCCCAATTGCGATCCATCTCGACCGCATCGCTCTTCGGTGGTGTAGTTCAGGATAGCGACTTGGCACTTCTTAAGGATCTGCCGGGATTAGTAACAGTTCAATTTGGCGGCCCAAATTTCTCCGATGCCTGCCTGGTTGATCTGGCAAGCGTGAAGTCGCTCAAAACATTATGGGCCACGCAAACCCGAATCACCGGCCAGGGCTTTACCAATCTCCGTGGCCTCTACAACCTGGAAACTCTTTATCTCGACGACAGCCCAATTGACGATGCCGGCTTGACCGGAATTGGGGTTATGAGGAATCTGAAGATTGTCCATTTGGATAAAACTCGCATCACTGATGCCGGGTTGGATGCGTTGAGGTCGCTCGATCACTGCGAGGAACTTTATTTAACTGAGACCGAGGTGGGTGATGGTGTCGTCCAGCTTGTTGAAAACATGCCCAGCCTGCGTGTTATTGCACTTTATCAAACCCGCGTGACCGGGCAGGGACTAGATAAGGTCAATCGGATTCTCGCAGCCCGCCGGACTACCCCCATTCCCTTACAACCCCCTGCCACACCATGAAACCCATCGCCGCCTTCCGCCAGGTCGAGCACGAAGGGCTCGGCACTCTCGCCGAGATCTTCGCCGCAGCCGGATTCGAGTGCCGCTACTACGACATGTTCGCCGCGCCGCCGACCCGTTTTGATCCGGCCGAGCATAGCGGGCTGGTCGTTCTTGGCGGGCCGATGAACGTCGACGAGACGAACCGCTACCCTCATCTGGCACTGCAGCGGCAGTTCATTCAACAGGCGCTCGACGCGGAACTGCCAGTACTGGGCATCTGCCTGGGGGCCCAATTGCTCGCCAGCACGTTGGGGGCCGAGGTCCGTCCTCGGCCGACGAAGGAGATCGGCTGGTATACGGTCGACACCAGCGCGGCCGCGGCTGATGATCGGCTGTTTCGGCACTTGGGTTCGCAACCTACCGTGTTCCAATGGCATGGGGACGGTTTTACGCTGCCGGCCGGGGCGGTGTCGCTGGCCAGCAGCCCGCTCTGCCCCCAGCAGGCGTTTCGGTACGGACAGTCGGCGTATGCCTTGCAATTCCACCTGGAAGTGACGGAGACGATGGTTGAGCGGTGGCTAACCGAGCCGGGCAATTGCGCCGAAGTGTCCGGATTGTCCTATATTAATGCAGAGGAAATCCGCCACCGCCTGCCGGATGAACTGCCGCCAATGCATGCCCTAGGGCGCAAACTATTCGCTGAGTTCGCCACCCTCTGCCAACCCCACGCCTGAACTCCGCCCCGCGATTCCTCCCTCCAGCCTACAGCCTCCAACCTCCAGCCTGCCAACATGCACGTCGTTATCACCGCCGTTGGACCTGACAATCGCGGCCTGGCCGATCCGATCATTCACTTCGTGACCGGGCAAGGGGCCAACATTGCCGAAATCCAGATGTACGACCACGACGAGGCGGGCTTGTTCGCCATGCTGCTGCGGATTCACTTGGACGCCGAGCACTTCGCGGCGCTCAAGGTGGCCTTGGCCGAGATTGGGCAACTCAAAGAGCTGGCGATCCGCGTCTGGTCTCCCGACGAGCGGAAGGAAAAGCCGCGGCTGGCGATCTGCACCACGTTTCGCCCCGAGCCGGCGCTGGCGCTGCTCCGCGCGATCCGCGATCGGCAGGTCGTCGCCGAGCCGGCGATCATGATCGGCAATCGGCCCCACTGCCGCGGGCTGGCCGAGCAGTTCGGCATCGACTGGCACGAAGTGGGGGACGGCAACGGCCGGGCCGACGACGCCCGCTTGATCGACCTGTGCGACGAGTATCACGTCGACTACCTGGTGCTCGCCCGCTACATGCGCATCCTGCCGCCGGAAAGCTGCTGGAAATACGCCGGCGGTCGGATCATCAACTTGCACCATGGCCTGCTGCCAAGCTTTCCCGGCATGCGGCCGTATCACGCCGCCTACGCCAGCCACATGCTCACCTACGGCGCGACGTGCCACTTCATCGTGCCTGAACTCGACGCGGGGAACCAGATCATCTACCAGTCGACGTTCACTGTCCCGCCGGCTAGCAAGCTGGATGATATCATTCGCCAGGGCCAACAGGACAACGAGCCGCACTGCCTGGTTGAAGGAGTCCGCCGCGTGACCAGCGGCGAAGTGCAGTTGCACTTTCATCGCGTCGTGGCGCCGCGCCGGGGTTAGGTTTTGCCCGTGAGCCGCAAGGCGCTAGCCGCGGGTAACACGAGACGCGTCGCCCATCGTGTGACCGGTGGCTAGCGCCAATCCGCTCACTAGCTTGAAGCGCAAGCGAGGGGGAACCGCTCTTCCTCCCTCGCTTGCGCTCTTGCGCTTCGGGCTAGTGAGCGACGTCCAAAATAACTCGCATTATCGGCATCGCATTGCCGCCGTGTGTCCCCGCCCCCGTAGCTACCGTCGGCCGAGTATAATCGGCGGGGAGCAGTATCTCTGTAGAAGGTAACCGACGAGGGCGGACCAAGAATGATGCGTAAGTTACTGACTCGATCATTGCTGATACTGCTGGCCAACTTCGCGGCGGCGGCCCATCTCGCCAGCCACGCCCATGCCGAAGTGCCAACCACGGTGCGTGGTCGAGTGATTCTCGACCTCAACGGCAACGGCCAACTCGATGCCGGCGACCAGGGCCTTGCCGACGTGGCGATTCACGACGGCGTGAACATCGTCACTACGGCCAAGGATGGCACGTTCGAGATCAAGGTGGCGGACGATCCGGTGTTGCCGTTTCTTCCCTCGCGCGTTGTGGCGATGTCGTGGCCCAGCGGCATGTGGCCATCGTCGCTGTGGTACCGGCGGCTGGCGGATATGAAGCCCGGCGAAGAACTGCTGTTCGCTCTGAAGCCCGAGCAGCAGCAACTGCCGCTGGTCTTCGTGCAATCGACCGATCCGCACAACAGCTATGCCGACGACCTGTCGCGCCTCTGGCGGGCGGAAATCGCGCAACTCATGCCCGCCCCCAAGTTCTGCATCATCACCGGCGACCTGGGTTATGCGACCATCGAAGGGGCCGAAGGGATGTTCAGTAGCGTGCAGAACTATGCCCGCACGTTTCCGATTCCGATGCTGCTGGTCCCCGGCAATCACGATCTGGTCGGCATCCTCGGCGCGGATTGGAACAAGCCAACCGAGCTGCACGGCAACGGGGCGTACACGAAGTACCTGGGTCCGATCCGCTGGTCGTTCAGTTGGGCCAACTTGCACTTTGTGGGGCTCGACTGGAGTTCGCTCGATAAGGGGATTTTAAGCGGCGGCCAATCGCAGGCGGAGATCGACTGGCTGGACAAAGATCTGTCGCGACTCAAGCCGGGGACGCGGATCTTCCTGTTCTCGCACTCGCATTGGAGCCCGATCGAGAAGTTCTACGAGGTGATGCGCAAGCACAAAATCGAGCTGTTCCTGGCCGGGCATTCGCACCAAAACCTCGATCTCAGTTCCGACGGGCTGAAGATGCTCACCACGGTCAACCTTCGCATGAAGGAGGGGCCGTATCGGCTGATCCATATTTCGGACGGCGCGCACGACATCGTCGATCGCTGCCTGGAAATGTCGGGGCGACACAGCAAAACCTGCAACATCCTGGTTCCACTCCCAATGCAAGCGCTCCGCCGTAAGCAGGTGGACGTGCCGGATGCTACGCTGGAGAACCGCGCGCAGGCCGTGGGAGATCTGGCAGCCAACTGGCTGGAGGTGGACACCGAAGTCACGCCCGAAACCGCGCGGCGGTGCGGCGTGCGGATTATTTCGACCGACCCAGCCGTGGCTCCGCTGGAAATATCGCTCAGCGACAACCTGTTGATCTGCGGCACCGTGGTCAATCCCACGGTTCGGGCAGCGGCCACCGATCCGTTTCGGCTGACGATCCACGCGATCAACGGTCGAGTAATGGTGCGTTCCAACGGCCGGGTTCATTTTGAAAAACCGTTTCCCACCGACAAGCCCTGCCGGGCCGAACTGTTCGCCGTGGAAGGCCGAGCCCGCTTCGCCAAAGTCAGCGCCTGGCCGCTTGCCCACGACGACGCAGCCGGCATCGCTGCTCTGGTGATGCATCACAAGATGCAAGGGCAGGAACGCCGCGCCGCCGAGTATCAGGCGGTTTGTGATCGGCTCAGTGGAGTGAAGAAGTAGGTGAAATACAGACGCGAGTTCCAATGCGGACTGTATAAAATGGTTTGCCTTTGCTGGCACTGGCTCTGCCAGTGCCAGCACTACCAATTCGTTCAGCATGCCATCCTAAATCGCGTTTTTCACGATCCTGAAATCACACTGCACAAAGTCGCCTCGTCCTTCCCCTCTCCAGCCTGGGAACCAATATGATGCTCCGTTGCTTGATGCTTGCCGCCGTACTGTTGTCGCTTGCTCCCTTCGCCTCTGCGGCCGAGCCCGTTACTGTTCGCGGCCGGGTGATTCTCGACCTCAACGCCAACGGCCAACTCGATGCCAATGAAAAAGGCTTAACCGGTGTGGCGGTGACAGACGGTATGCAGTTCGTGCTAACCGGCGACGATGGAACATTCGAGTTGAAGACCATTGACGATCCGGTGATTCCGTACAAGCCGGCTCAGGTGATCAACCTCTGCTGGAGCAGCGGCTATTGGCCCACCGGTTTGTGGTACCGCCGGCTGGCCGACATCAAGCCGGGCGAGCAACTTCTATTCGGCCTGAGAAAAGATGAACAGAAACTTCCGCTGGCGGTGATTCAATCCACCGACCCGCACAACAACTATACGGGCGAGTTGTCGGCCAACTGGCGGCAGGAAGTGCTGGGCCTGGGCAATGTGCCGAAGTTCGCCATCATCACCGGCGATTTGGGCTACGCCTCTTTGGAAAGTGCGGACAACATGTTCGGCACGATTCAGGCGTACGCCCGTTCGTTCCCGGTGCCGATGTTCCTCACGCCCGGCAATCACGACATTTCGCTGATCCATGGCAAAGAGTGGAAGAAGCAGCACGAGCTGGCCGCCAGCGGCGGATACACCAAGTACCTCGGCCCGATCCGCTGGTCGTTCGACTACGCGGGCGTGCATTTCGTCGGGCTGGATTGGGTGTATGAAACGCCCGACGGCAAGCTCGACGGCGGCACGCCGAAGTCGGCGGTCGACTGGCTGGCGAAAGATCTGGAGCGGCTCAAGCCGGGGACGCGGATCTTCGCCTTCTCCCATTCGCAGTGGTCGCCTCAGGAGGAGTTTTACGACGTGCTGCGGAAGCACAAGGTCGAGTTGTTCCTGGCCGGCCATTCGCACCAGAACCTGGACGTCAGTTCCGACGGCCTGAAGATGCTCACCACGGTGAACTTGCTGGGGATCGACGCGCCGTATTGTCTGCTGCACATCTACGACGGCGGCCACGACGCGGTAAGCCGCTGCACGGGCAAGGCCAAGTCGAACCATCGCGGGGACTGTGCGCTGCGCGTGCCGCCGTTTGAGGCGCTGCGTCGAGATTATGCGGCGTGCGGATCGTTCACGATGCACCGGGCGTGCCGCCGCTGGAGATCGCGTTTGAAGGCAACTCGCTCGTCTGTGGCGGATTGGTCACGCCCGAGGTGCGGCAGAAAGCGGACGACAAATGGCGGCTGCACGTCCACGTGGTCAACGGCTGGGTGCAAGTCCGGGCCAACGATCGCGTGTTCTTCGAGCGGCGGATGGCGACCGATCAACCCTGCCGAGCCGAACTGTTCGCCGACGGCGGCAAGGCGGTGTTCACGCAGGCCGACGTGTGGCGCCTGGCGGACGACGACGTGAAAGGACTCGAAGCCCTCTCCTTTTTCCACAACTACGGCCGACAAAAGCGGCAAGGGGACGAGTTCAAAGCGGCCGCCCAACGGGCCGCGGCGAAGCAAGGGAAGTAAAACCCGCCTGCCCGGCGGGGTCTGCGCCGTGGGAAGTGCCGGGCATGTGCGCAGCGAAGGAGGACAGTCCCCGAGGGATGGCGCGGTGGGTGCCTGAAACTGAACGCAGCGCAACGAAGTGAAGCCCGACGAGTTTGAAGCCAGCCTTAACTAAATCCGCCCCGCGCCTACGATTCTTGAGGAACCACAAATAGGTAATATTCTGATCAGTAAAAGAACAAGTTAGACGGACTACATCCTGACATGGTTGAGACACAAATCAGAGCACTCGTAAGACAGCTCGACACAAAAGATCGAGCAGTGGAAGAGGCTGCTTGGGCGCAGCTTCGTCCTCTCGGCGCAGCTGTCGTGCCATACCTCGCCGAGTTTTACTCCAACGCCAAGAAGTTGGAGGGACGGCGAGCCATCTTGTTTTATGCAATCAAGCACGCGCGCACGACTGAAGCGGCATTTCAACTAGGAGTTGCGGGACTCGGCGACCGAGCGTCCGTTGTTCGCTATCGAGCTTGTGGTTTATTGGCCTATTCGCTGCGCCATGATGCTCTCTCATATTTGGAGGCGCTGCTTACGCATCAAGATCGCAAGACGGCAGAGGATGCTCGCGCCGCGATTGACGCCATTAAATGTAATAACCATCACTACTTTGTGGACCGAGAGCACACGGGTCAGATGTTTTGGGAAGTCAACGATGGAGATACACCGGTGACCTAACCATGCGCTGCAGCCGCCCTTCCCGCACTATTTACCACTGGGAAGGGGAGAGGCGGATATTCTACTTTTCTTGAAAACTAGAATGTCTCCGCTTTGCTTCGCTTAAATCATACGGTAGATCCGCTTATTTTTCGGCAACCGGATACCGCTCCACCACAACCGTGCCGATCACTTCCGCCAACTCCCCGCGCAGCGCGTCGAGCGCCGCCGGGCTGGGCTGGCGGCGGATTTCGGCGAACAGCGATTCCAGCCGGTTGCGCTCTTCGCGCGGCAGGTTGGCGACGTGGCCCGTCGGCACCGCGGGGCGATCGAAGTAGACTCGGTCCCGCTTCGCATGCGCGCGGCGGGCCAGCACGTCGAGCAGCACCAGGGCCCGGTCGAGGACGATCCAGGGGAAGTTGGCATTCTTCATCGGGCCAATCTGTTGCAGCCGACCTCCCATCGGCAAGCCCATCAGGTTGACTTCGGGCAAGCGCGTGCCGCCGAGCCAGCCGGCCGTCGCGCCGGCGCCGCCGCCGATCGCTCCGCCGATGATTGAGCCAAGAAAAAACGATTGCCCACCGACGGCCAGGTCGACCATCACCCCCGCCTTGGCCCCCGCCAGGGCGCCGCCGGCCGCGCCGGCCGCGGCGAGTTGCGTGCGGCTCAGGCCCAAGCGGTTCCAGGTGCCGGTGGCCAGCAAGTCGTCCTCCACGGCGGACAGCGGCGGCTCTTCGATTTCGAGGCGGCGGTGCAGAAAAATCTCTTGCAGCAGCCGGTGGCATTGCCGCTCGCGCCGCCGCAGCCGCTCGAAGTAATCCGCGGCCATTCGCGCCGCGTCGCCGCGCGGGGCATCGGGCGGAAGCTTCGTCTTGATCGCCAAGGTAAGCATGTCGACGAGCATGTCGGCCGTGGCGGTGCCGCATTCCTTCAGCGCCAGCCGGCGATCCTCGGCCAGGCTGTGGATGGCCCGATCGAGCGGCTCGGCAAACTGCGGGTCCATCTCCCGTACGGTGCGCAGCAGCTTGAGCCGGTCGTCGAACTGGGCCTCATGGGCGTCGAACACGCGGACCAGGTTGAAGTATTGATCGAGCACCCGCCGCCAGGGAGCCAGGTGGTCGGGCATTGCCGTGTCGGCAGTTGGCCGCGGCTTATCCACCAGATTTATCAGCGCCACGCGCGGCTGGGCAGTCCACCGCAAAATCTCCATCTCCGCCTCGTCCATCACGCCCGGCGGCTTGGATCCATCGACCACGTACAAAATCGCCGCTCCGGCGAGGATCGGGGCGAGCAGCTCGCATTCCTGCCGAAATGTGCCGCCGGCCGCGTGCTCGCGTACGAAGGCGGCCACCACTTCGCGACGGTCCTGCGTGGTCGTCTCGTGCTCGCGGAGCCACGCCAGCACCTGCCGCGGCCGTTCGAAGCCCGGCGTGTCGATCAGCGTGTAGAGCAACTCGCCGCTGGCGACGGCCGGATATTCGCGGCACTGCACCGTAGTGCCGGGCATCGAGTCGATCCGCACCGAGTCGTCGGCCGAAAGCGTCGAGACGATGCTCGACTTGCCGCGGTTGACGTGGCCGACCACCACGAACACAGGAGCCTTCATGGCTGCGCCTCCGCCGCGGAGGGCTGGCGAGTTTCTTCAGCGGGCGATTCAACAAGAGTTTCCGCCCACAGCCATGGGTCGCCGAGGCCGGCCAAGCGACTCTCCCACATCCGCACCGCGTCGGGCCGGGCCGGCGCGGCATTGCCTTGCGCGTCGCGATCAAAGAGCAATACCTGGATTGTCCGCTCCCGGCCGAGTCGCTGCCGTAATGCGGCAATGAAGTCGAGATAGTCACCCACTGGCGGTTCCCAAGCTTCAACGAGCAACACCACGGGCCGGGCGGCATTTAGCTGTTCGGTGCGGCTGCTCTCGATCGCAATCAACGCCGCCTCATCGGCCGTCGGATCCAGCCCGCCTACTGCGTGCAGATCGCTGAGCGTCCAGCCGGTCCGCCGGGCGACAAGTTCCACGAGTTGCGCGGGAGGCAGATCGACGCCAGCCCAGCGCAGCACTGTGCAGGGGCCGAGGTCTTTCGCGCTGGCCATGTCGACCGGTCGAGCTTTGCCGTCCGACGCCGGGGCACCCGCCTCCGGCCGCGTGGCCTGCGTTTCGACCCTGGGACGGGCCAGCCGCTGGGCGAGCCGCTGGAACTCGCTGTGGTCGAGTCGAATCGCCGCCAGGGTGCGGCGCACCTGGGCCGCGGCGATGGCCAGTGTTACCAAACGCGGCAGCAGCCCGTAGCACAGGATCGATAGCAGCAAGAAGGAGTACCAACTGGCCCAAGGGATGGGCCCGTCGCTTTTGATTTCAGGTTCATATTGCGGATCGAGACTTTTGTATTTTGTATGCCGAACGTCATCCAGCAACGGCACCGCCGACCATTGATCCGGCAGCACCCGCCACGGCACCGACACCACGCGCGTGGCGCTGTGAACCTGATCCGCCGTCAGCAGCGTGCTCTTCCATCCAAACGCCGGGTCGCTCCCGTAGCTGATCGCCACAAACGCCGCCACCGCGCCGACGTTAAACGCCACGGCGAATACTTGCGTCAGCCGAATCAGAATCCACAGCCGCAGCGGGCCGTAGACCCAGCTCCACGTCGCGATCTGGCCGCGCAGTTGATCGAGCAGTGTCCTCCCTTCGCCGGCGAAGCGGGCCACCAGCCAACCCGCCGCGCGGGCCGGCCATTGAGCCAACGCCCTGAGCATCCATTGCAGCGTCGCCGCGCCGGGGAGTGCCTTCAGCCACCGGCCCGGCAGCGCCGCGACGATCCACAGCAGCAGCAGCGGCAGTTGCAACCCGACAATGGCGCACCAAAAGAAGATGACGTTCACCGGTTGTCCGGCGGTCTGCACCAGCCAGGCACTGACCGCACTGCCGCCGGCCAACAGTCCCAGCAACACCAGCACCAGCGCCGTGCCGTCGAGCCACTGCTGCGTCCGCCGCCCCGGCGACGGGCCGGCCGGCGGGCGATCCAGCTTTCGCAACTCGTCGAGCCACGCCAAAAACAGGGCCGGCTCAGACAGATTCCGCGCCTGCAAGCGGGCGGCGATCTCCGCATCGCGGCGCCGCACCTCGGCCGCATCCGCATCGCGATCATGCGCCAACTGCAATTCCAGATCGACCAGATCGGCAAGCGTCAGGGTTCGTGAGGCGCTGGGCATCTGGCTGCGGATCGACTCGGGGGGAGGAGTTTGCAGTACGTGGCTATGTTTATCGTACCTCGCCCAGCGTTGGCGGGCGAGGTTGACTGGACCTTGTATCCCCAAGTCCGCCCGCCTCCATCTCACTTCCCTCTCGGAATGAACCCTGGAATGCCGGTCTCTGTAACCGCATTAAACCTGACCCGCGACTTGATTGCTTCGCTAATCTCCCGCACGGCCTCTTCAGGCAGGGCGGAGACGTCAAAGTTCTCCTCGATCCGGCTGGGAGTCTTGGACGTGGTCAGCAGCGCGGTGCCGCGCTGGATGCCCCAGGCGAGCAAGACCTGCGCCGGGGTTTTGTTGACTCGTTTGGCGATCGTGGTAATGACAGGATCTTCCAGCAACTTGGGCTCGCTACTATGCCCCAGCGCCGCGAACGCTTGAAACACGATGCCATTTGCTTTGCAATAATTCAACAACTCCCACTCCGGGAGATAAGGATGGGACTCGACGTGAACCACCGCCGGCTTGATCCGGGCGGCATCGAAGATTTCTTTCGTCTGCTCCAAGTTGACGTCGGATAGCCCAATCGCCCTGCACCGGCCCTCGTCCACCAGTGCTTCGATTGCTCGCCAGGTATCCAGCAACGTCACTCTGTCGTCATAAATCACATTTCCGCTGGCATCCCTTGGGTCTTGCTCGTCTCCCGGCTGGAAGGCGAAGGGGGTGTGGATCAGGTAGAGATCGACGTAATCGAGTTGGAGTCTCTTGAGACTCGTCGCGAAAGCCGGTTTGACGCGCTCGGGGCGATGATTGTTATTCCAAAGTTTCGTGGCGACGAACACTTCCTCCCGCTTGATCTTCCCCGCCTGGAAAACTTCTCGCAGCGCTTCGCCGACTTCCTTTTCCGTACGGTAGCGTTCCGAAGTGTCGAGCAGGCGAAATCCCGCTTCGAGCGCCGTCTTGGTCGCGTTTCTGGTAGCCACAGGGTCGGGAATCAATGTGCCAAACCCGAGTACGGGGATCGCGCCGGTTCCGGTGTTGAGCGCCAGCTTCGTATCGCGAAGGTTGTCGGGTTGTGCCATGGTTTCACTCCTCGTCATTATTCATTTCTGGATTTCCGGGAGATTGGGCGATCATTTCTGCGGCGCTTATGCTGTGCAACGGCCCAAACGCGGAGGTCGCCGAAGAGTCGTGCCAGGGCGGCGGGCTGGTAGTGGGCGTTCAGGCCGCTGGGGTTGGGGAGAACCCAGGCGTGGCTGCCGCCGAAGGGGGCCTGTTGAAGGCCGACTCGAGCGTCTTTGATGCCGGAGACGATGCGATAGGGGCCGATGCCGACGAAGGCGATGACGGTGGGGCGCCAGCGTTTAACCTTGGCTTCGAGGCGCCGGCCGCCGGCGCGAAGTTCGTCGTCGCTGAGTTCATCAGCGCGAGCAGTGGCGCGCTGGACGACGTTGGTGATGCCGAAGTTGAGTTCAAGGAGCAGAGCTTCTTCAAATGGAGAGAACAGCCGCGGGGTGAAGCCGCCGCCGTGCAGCGCGGGCCAGAAGCGGTTGCCAGGCCGGCCGAAGTGGTGGCCGATGGCGGCGGTGTAGAGACCCGGGTTGATGCCCGCAAACAAGACGATGAGGTTTTTGGCAATCAGATCCGGGACGAACTTGTTGTGCGCGGCGAGGAGCTGGGCTTTCGTCGGTTTCCAGGGGGTGGGCAAGGTCCGATTCATCGCAGGGCGCGCCGAGACAACTTACTTGAGCGGAGAATAATCGGTCGGCCTCAAGAAGACCGATTCGATTTTGTCGACGAGGGTGCCATTCTTCTCCGAATCCTCCTTTACCGCCTTCCACTGCGGGTCGGCCTGAAAATCCTGCCAACTCCTCACCGCCGCTTCCTGGCTTGGGTACGCCAGCAGATAGTCGAGTTGTCGATCTGCCTGCTGTGCATCGGTTGGCCTCCAAAACCCGACGACCGTCATGTGATGTTTCTCAAAGAGTTTGAGGGTGTGATCGCGGAAGCGAGCATGCAAGGCTTCAATCTTGCCCGGCGTGGCAGTGTAGGTTCTCAACTCGAAAACTCGCGTGTCCACTTACTGGTCTCCTTGGGCGGTGTACAGGCCGAGACGGGCGATGCCCAGACTCGGTGCTACCATTTCAATCACCAGCGGCCGAAATGAGCGCCGCCGTCGACGTATAGGATATGGCCGGTGACCGTCGCGGCGTCGGTCAGGTACATGACGGCGTCCACGATTTCCTGGACGGTCGAAGGGCGCCCCATCGGCGAGAGGCTTTCCATCACGTCTCTCGGAGTCTCCCGGTGCAGCGGCGTTTCGACGACGCCGGGCGCGACGGCGTTCACGCGGATCCCCTGTTTCGCATACTCCATCGCCAGATGCTGGGTAACCGTTTCCAATCCCCCCTTGGTGATCATCGGCACCGCCGCCGGGACGCCGAGGATCGGGTTGCGGGCCAGGGCCGCCGTGATCGTGACGATGCTTCCGCCGCTCGTTTGTGTGAGCATCTGCTTGATGGCGAGTTGCGTGACGTACAGAAAGCCCTCGACGTTCGTCGAGACGTGCGACTTGATGTCCTCGGCCGAGTAGTCCGTGAACGGCTTGCTGAAGAAGATACCCGCGTTGTTGACCAGCACGTCGATCGACTGGAATCGCGCCAGAGCGGTCTCGACGATCGTGGCGGCCGTTGCCGGGTCGGCGATGTGGCCATCCACCAGCGCCACGCGGTCGGACGCCGCCACCTCGGTGGACTGCGTCATCTTCCGGGAATTGGCAACGACGTTGAAGCCCCGTTCGACAAATCCCTTGACCACGCCCGCGCCGATCCCCTGCGAAGCTCCAGTCACGATAGCTGTCTTGCGTGGGCCGCTCATGGCTGTTTACCTCGCAACTATCAACTTCGCAGCGACCTACAAATCGAACCGATCCAGGTTCATCACCTTGCTCCACGCGGCGACAAAATCATCGACAAACTTCTTGCCCGCGTCAGCGCTGCCGTAAACCTCCGCCAGGGCCCGAAGCTGGGAGTTCGATCCAAAGAGCAGGTCGACCCGCGTGGCGGTCCATTTCACTGCGCCGGTTTTGCAATCGCGGCCTTCAAACACTTCAGCGTCTTTCGAGACCGGCTTCCACTGCGTACTCATGTCGAGCAGGTTGACAAAGAAGTCGTTCGTCAGCGCCTCCGGCCTCCCGGTGAAGACGCCGTGCTGCGCTCCGCCGGCGTTGGTCTTCAATACCCGCATCCCGCCGACAAGCACCGTCATCTCGGGCGAGGTCAGGGTCAGCAGTTGGGCCTTATCCACCAGCAGGGCTTCGGCCGGCACGGTGTATCGGCCCTTGAGGTAATTGCGAAACCCGTCCGCGATCGGCTCCAGCGCCTCGAACGATTCTACGTCGGTCTGGTCTTGCGAGGCGTCCATCCGTCCGGGCGTGAAGGGAACCGTCACGTCGTGGCCCGCATTCTTCGCGGCTTTCTCAACGCCCGCGCAGCCGGCCAACACGATCAGGTCCGCCAGCGAGACCTTCTTGCCGCCGGCTGCGGCGCCGTTAAACTCGGCCTGGATCTTTTCCAGCGCCTTGAGCACCTTCGCCAGTTGAACCGGCTGATTGACGGCCCAATCCTTTTGCGGCGCCAGGCGAATGCGGGCACCGTTCGCGCCGCCGCGCTTGTCGGAGCCGCGGAACGTGGAGGCCGACGCCCAGGCGGTGGCAACCAATACCGAAACGGAAAGACCGGCAGCCAGGATTTTGCCCTTCAATGCGGCGACGTCCGCGGCATCGATCAACTTATGATTCACCGCGGAGATGGGATCCTGCCAAATGAGTTCTTCCTTGGGGACCTCCGGACCGAGATAGCGCGCCCGCGGGCCCATGTCGCGGTGCGTCAGCTTGAACCATGCCCGCGAGAACGCGTCGGCCAGTTGGGCCGGGTTCGCCAGAAAGTGCCGCGAGATTTTCTCGTACGCCGGATCCACCCGCAGGGCGATGTCCGTGGTCAGCATGGAGGGCGCGATCCGCTTTGACGGATCGTGGGCATGCGGCACCGTGCCGGCTCCGGCCCCATTCTTCGGCCGCCACTGGTTGGCGCCCGCGGGGCTTTTGGTCAGCTCCCACTCGTAGCCAAACAGGTTCTCAAGGTAGTTGTTGCTCCACTTCGTGGGCGTGGTGGTCCAGGTGACTTCCAGTCCGCTGGTGATCGTGTCGGCCCCTTTGCCGGTGCCGAAATTGTTCTTCCAGCCAAAACCCACTTCGTCGAGGCCGGCCGCTTCGGGCTCGGGCCCGACATGGGTTGCGGGCGCCGCCCCGTGCGTCTTGCCAAAGCTATGGCCGCCGACGATCAGGGCCACCGTTTCCTCGTCGTTCATTGCCATCCGCTTGAACGTCTCGCGAATATCGCGCGCCGCGGCGGCCGGATCGGGATTGCCGTCCGGACCTTCCGGATTGACGTAGATCAGCCCCATCTGCACCGCGGCCAGCGGATTCTCCAGGACGCGGCTGTGGATGTCGCCGTCCGCATCGTCGTCGGTCACCAGCACACCGCCCGGCTTTTCCACTCCCTCCGAACCGTGGGCATAGCGAACGTCGCCACCGAGCCACGTCTTCTCGGCTCCCCAATAGACGTCCAGATCCGGCTCCCACACATCCTCGCGACCGCCGCCGAAGCCGAAGGTTTTGAAGCCCATCGTCTCCAGCGCCACGTTGCCGGTGAGGATCATCAAGTCTGCCCAAGAAATCTTGCGACCATACTTTTGCTTGATCGGCCACAGCAGCCGGCGGGCCTTGTCGAGGCTGACGTTGTCCGGCCAACTGTTCAGCGGCGCGAACCGCTGCTGCCCTCGGCCGCCGCCGCCGCGGCCATCGCCGGTGCGGTAGGTGCCGGCGGCGTGCCACGCCATGCGAATGAACAACGGGCCATAATGGCCGAAATCGGCGGGCCACCAATCCTGTGAATCGGTCATCAGCGCCGCGAGATCCTTCTTCACCGCCGAGAGGTCGAGGCTGTTGAACTCGGCCGCGTAGTTGAAACCGGCGTCCATCGGATTGGACTTGGAGGAATGCTGGTGCAGCAGATCGAGCCGCAGCTCGTTCGGCCACCAGTCGCGATTCGTCGTGCCACCGCCGGCGGTGTTGTGGAGAGAGGAAGGATTAACGGTTGACATCGGTGTTTTCCTTTAGCGGAGTAATTAGCGGAGTGAATTGTTCGGAAGTGTCAGGTTCATGATGGAAACG
>JAIOQB010000104.1 GCA_021413585.1 Planctomycetia bacterium | reverse complement strand
CGATGCGGCGGTCGACGTTGATCTGGGCCAGACCGTGCAGTTCGATCGCGATGCGAAGTTTTCGATTTCGGCGTGGGTTCGCCCCGACGCTATCGGCGCCCTGTGGTGCAAGATGGACGATTCCACGTCGTTCCGCGGCTTCGATGCGATGATGTACGACGGCGGCCGACTGGCGGTGCACATCGTTCATAGCTGGAACGACAACGCCCTGAAGGTGATTTCCAAGCCCCGCGTGCGGCTCGGCCAGTGGAACCACGTCTGCGTGACGTACGATGGCACGAGCAAAGCGGCCGGCGTGAAAATCTATTTCGATGGCAAACTGGTGCCGCAGGACGTGGAGGTCGACGCCTTGAAGGGGACGATCATCACCCCCAAGCCGTTTCGTTTGGGGCGCCGCTCGACGTCGTTGCACTTGAAGGGAGCGATGGGGGATTTCAACATTTACGATCGAACTCTCTCGGCCGACGAAGTGCGCGAGATGGTGGACGCGTCCATATCTCACGCTGCCAAATCGCCGCTGGCGGGCGGCAACGCCGCGCCAGGGCTGAGCGATTTCTTCGCCGCGAACGACCCCCAAGGCGCCGCGTTGAAGGCCAAGTTGACGAAGCTCCGCAGCGATCGGGAGCAGTTCAACAAGGACGAACTCAGCCCGTCGGTGATGGTGATGGAGGAATTGCCCACGCCGCGGCCGACGTACCTGCTCAAGCGCGGACAATACGACGCGCCGGACAAAAGCCAGGAACTGCAACCCGGCGTCCCTCCGTTCCTGCCGCCGCTGCCGGCCGGCGCGCCGCTGAATCGCCTCACGCTGGCTAGGTGGCTGATCGATCCGACCAATCCGCTGGTCGCCCGCGTGGAAGTTAATCGGCTGTGGCAGCGGTTCTTTGGCATCGGACTGGTGCGCACGCCCGATAACTTTGGCATGCAGGGGGATCCACCGTCGCATCCTGAGTTGTTGGACTGGCTGGCCACGGAGCTGGTCCGCACCGGGTGGGACGTCAAGGCGATGCAGAAGCTGATGGTGATGAGCGCCGCGTATCGGCAGTCTTCGGCGACTTCGGCCGAGTTGGAAGCGAAGGACCCAGAGAATCGGCTGCTCGCGCGCGGGCCACGGCATCGGCTCTCCGCAGAATCGATCCGCGACAACGCCCTGGCCGCCGGCGGTTTGCTCTCGCTCAAGATCGGCGGCCCGTCGGTGAAGCCGTATCAACCCAATGGATTGTGGGAAGAGCTGGCGGGCGGGGCGGGTGAAGGAGCGTACCAGCGCGACTCGGGCGAGAACCTGCACCGCCGCAGCCTGTACACGTATCGCAAGCGGACGGTGCCGCATCCCACCACCAGCACGTTCGACGCGCCGAGCTGGGAAATTTGCACGGTGAAGCGCTCGCGCACCAACACGCCGCTGCAAGCGCTGGCCCTGCTCAATGATGAAACGTACGTTGAAGCGGCCCGCGGCCTGGGCCGCCGGATGATGGTCGAAGCGGGGGGCAACGAAGCGAGGAGCCAGATCGAGGATCGCATCCGTTACGGCTTCCGGCTGGCCACCGGCCGCGCCGCGCAGCCGCGCGAGGTGGCGCGTCTCGCGGCCAGTTATCAGCGCTATCTCGACACGTTCCGCGCCGATTCAAAATCGGCCGACGCCCTGCTCAGCGTCGGGGAATTGAAGCCCGACGCCAAGCTCGACAAGGCCGAGCAAGCCGCCTACGCCACCGTCGCCGCGATTCTGTTGAACCTGGACGAAACGATCACCAAAGAATAGCTGGCAGCTCGCGCTTCATCGCGAGACGCGCACGATCACGCCACGGGAGTTTTAACCATGAATCAGCAGGAAAACATGCCCCTCGGGATGCAGTCCAATCGGCGGATTTTTCTCAAGCGCACCGGGCTGAGCCTCGGCACGATGGCGCTGGGCTCGCTCGCGCCGGATTTGGCCTTTGGCGGATCGCCCGCCGTGCAACCGGGCACCGGCGGATTGGCCAGCCTGCCGAATCTCCGCCCCTCGGCCAAACGTGTGATCTACCTGTTCCAGTCCGGCGCGCCGTCGCAGATCGATCTGTTCGACTACAAGCCCGAATTGAAGAAGCACCAGAAAAAAGAATTGCCCTCCGAAGTGCGGATGGGGCAGCGGCTGACCACGATGACCTCGGGGCAGTCGAGCTTTCCCGTTGCGTCGTCGCTGTTCAAGTTTGCCCAGCACGGCTGCAACGGAACGTGGCTCAGCGAGCTGATCCCCCACACGGCCGGCATCGTAGACGAGATCAGCTTCATCCGCTCGATGCACACGGAGCCGGTCAACCACGATCCGGCGATGACATTCTGCCAGACCGGCTCGCAACTGGCCGGCAAGCCGAGCGTTGGAGCCTGGGTGGCGTACGGCCTGGGTTCGCTCAATCGCGACCTGCCGACATTCGTCGTCATGGTGTCGCGCGGCAAGCATACGGATCAACCGCTGTACGATCGGTTGTGGGGGAGCGGGTTCCTGCCGACGCGCTATCAAGGCGTCAAGCTCCGCAGCGGCAAAGAGCCGGTGTTGTACCTGGCCAACCCGGCCGGCTGCAGCCCGGCCACGCGGCGGCAGATGCTCGACGATCTGCGCGAACTGAACCAGGAAAAATACGCCGCCAGTGGCGACCCGGAGATTCTCACCCGCATCGAGCAGTATGAACTGGCCTTCCGCATGCAGACGGCGGTGCCGGATTTGACCGACATTTCCCAAGAGCCTCAGCATGTGCTGGATCTCTACGGTCCTGAAGTCCACAAGCCGGGGACGTATGCCCGGAATTGCCTGCTCACGCGGCGGTTGATGGAGCGCGACGTGCGGTTCGTGCAGCTCTATCACATGGGTTGGGATCAGCACAACAACCTGCCGAGCCAAATTCGCGATCAGTGCCACGACACGGACCAGGCGTCGGCCGGGCTGGTGAAAGACCTCAAGCAGCGCGGGCTGCTGGACGACACGCTGGTGGTCTGGGGGGGGGAGTTCGGGCGCACCGTATATTCGCAAGGCGCGCTGACGGAAACGAACTACGGCCGCGATCATCATCCCCGCTGCTACACGATCTGGCTGGCCGGCGGCGGAATTAAGCCGGGCGTCGTGCATGGCCGCACCGACGAGTTCAGCTACAACATCCTGGAAAATCCGGTCCATGTCCGCGACCTCAACGCCACCATGTTGCATTGCCTGGGAATCGATCACCGCACGTTCTCGGTGAAGAACCAAGGGCTCGACACGCGGCTGACGGGGGTGGAAGAGGCGCATGTGGTGAAGGCGGTGTTGGCGTAGACGCAGCAAGCAAGCGTAACTAGCCCGAAGCGCAAGCGAGGGACGTGGCTTTCTGTCCCTCGCTTGTGATTCGGGCTAGTGAGCGAATCGTTCTGCAAGCATTTTCGGCGTGGGTGGCCGAGTCGGACTTTGTCGGGAACAAAAGCATGAGTCATCGAACCATCATCGCGTCGCTGGCCGCCAGTTGGTTGCTCGTCGGCGCCTACTCTGCCCGAGGAGCCGACGCTCCCGCGGCGGTCGCCCCTTCGCCACAGCAACAGGCGGCGATTGCCGCGATTGAAAAGCTCGGCGGCTCGGTGCGGCCCGTTGCCCACGATTCGCCGCTGCTGGACGTGGACTTCCACTTGGGCGGCGGCGCGGTGGTCGATGCCGACTTAGCCCAGCTCAAGCCACTCGACAAAGTCATCTGGCTCGACCTGAAAGAGACCAAAATCACCAGCGCGGGTTTGGCCAACCTGAAGGAGATGAAGTCGCTGCAACGGCTGCACCTGGAAACCACCGCGATTGACGATGCCGGGCTGGACCATCTTGCCGGCCTGGAGAACCTCGAATATCTGAATCTCTACGGCACGAATGTCACCGACGCGGGGATCAAACGCCTCGCGGGCTTGAAGAAGCTCAAGCGGCTGTACGTGTGGCGAACGAAGGTGACCGACGCCGGTGTTGCGGCATTGAAGAAGGAATCTCCAGGACTGCTGATTGTCGGCGGCGCTGAGTTGCCTCCGCTCTCTCCGGCCGAAATCGCCGCGGCAGCACTCAAGAAACCGCCGCTGAAAACTCTGGCCAAGGGGCAATTCGTCCGCGTGCGATTGCCCGGCAAGGATCGCTATCTCTCGCTGGCCGAAGTGCAAGTGCAGAAGACGGGCGACGGGGCCGAGCTGCACAAGGGGGGCGTCGCAGCAGGATATCGGGCGCGTGGTGGTGTACAACCGGGGTGACGGGGTCGGCGCGCGGCTGGAAGGGGCAGTCGTGGAAATCCTCGACCCGCAACGCAAAGTGGTCTTCACGGCCCCGCTCGCCGGTGTTGGTGAAGCCAGCGTCCACCCGTTCATGGCAAAGTGAATCGTAATTCCTGCAGTACCAAAAACACCGTCCCTGGTTTTCGCCTTCGTCCGTGTGCCACTGGCTTTGCCAGTGCCAGCACAACCAACTCGCTCAACCCCACCGAAGCTGCCCGTCGTGTTCCTCGCCCGCGTTGTCGAAGATTCCCTCGCATGATGCATTGAGCGTACCCACCGGCCACAGCCGTTTGCGGCTGCGCCACCCCTCCTTCCTCCCGCCCGCTCCCGCGAAATGCAGGTTGACAATGTTGACAAAGACGACAGCGTTGACAAAGAGGACAACAAAAACGGCATGCGGCTATTTCGTTTTTGTGTTGCTGATCGCGACAGGGGCGCTTGCGCACGGGGCTGAGCCGGCGGCCAATCTGGCGTATCGCAAACCCACGAAGGCCAGCAGCGAGCAAGCGCCCAATAATGTCGCCTCCAAGGCGGTGGATGGCGATCGCGCCACGCGGTGGTGCGCCAGTGGCGGCGAAATAAACGAGTGGTGGCAAGTCGACCTGGGCAAGCCAGAGCACGTCCATTCACTGCGGATTCAGTGGGAGCAGCCCAAGGTTCCGTATCGTTACCGCGTCGAGGCATCGGCCGATGGCCAATCTTGGCACACGATCGTTGACGAGTCGAAGAACAAAAAGGTCAATCGCATCGCGCCGCACAGCGTCGACTCGCCGGATACGCGTTATCTTAAAGTGACGTTTCTAGGTTCCAATGGCGGCGTGTGGGGCAGTTTCTGGGAGTTTGAAGCGTACGCCGGCCCGCTGCCGGCGCTACCGGCCGGACTGGGCGAGCCCAAGATCGCCGCCCCGCCGACCAAGCCCGCCGACGTGGAAGTGGCATCCAAGGATCCGGTGTTTAAAGTGACGATGTTCGGCGTGCCGCCGGAGGTGCATTACCCTACCTGCCTGGCGGCGGCCCCGACGGGGGAAGTGTTCGTCGGCGTTGACGAGCAAGGTTCGCTCGGCAAGGCGGCGAATGGGGGCCGGATTTTGCGCTGCGTCGATGTCGATGGAGACGGGCGGTCCGATCGCCAAACGGTGTTTTGCAAGGTCGATCATCCGCGCGGCATTTGCTACGACAACAACACGCTGTGGGTGTTGCATCCCCCTTTCTTAAGTGTGCATCACGATGATGACGGAGACGGCGTGGCCGACCGCCACGAAACGCTGATCACCGGCATCAGCACCGATCAAGTTGGCAAGCGCGGAGCCGATCACACCACCAACGGCATCCGCCGCGGCATCGATGGCTGGATCTACATCGCAGTCGGCGATTTTGGCTTTAACAATGCCCGCGGCACCGACGGCACCGTGCTCTGCCGGCGCGGCGGCGGCATCGTGCGGGTGCGGCCCGACGGGACGGAGATGGAAATCTACGCCTGGGGCTTGCGCAATATCTTCGATGTGTGCATTGACCCGCTGCTGAACGTCTTCACGCGCGACAACACCAACGACGGCGGCGGCTGGAATATTCGCTTCAGCCACATTCTGCAATCGGGGGAGTACGGCTATCCTTCGCTGTACGTTAATTTTCCGCGCGAAATCATGCCGACGATGGCCGATTTTGGCGGCGGCTCGGGAACAGGCGGACTGGCGATGCAGGACGCGAATTGGCCGGAACCGCTCGGCAATGCGATCTATACCTGCGATTGGGGTCGGAGCGAGGTGTATCGCCACAACCCGACGCCCGTCGGTGCGACATTTGCCGCAAACCAGCAGTTGTTCCTGAAGATTCCGCAACCGACCGACATCGACGTCGACGGCAGCGGCCGGATGTATGTCAGCAGTTGGCAGAATGGCGGATTCGCCTATTCCGGGCCGAAAGTCGGCTTTGTGGCTCAAATCACGCCGCAGGGGCTGGTGCCTAAGCCGTTTCCCGATTTGCACGCGGCGAAGGACGAGCAGTTGGTGGCGTGGCTGGCGGGGCCGAACGCCGTGCTGCGGATGCACACTCAGTTGGAGTTGCTGCGTCGCGGGCCGGAAGCTTCGCGCAACAATGCGATCGTGGCGCTGGCGGCCGATGCGAGCCAGCCGATGTATGGCCGCGTGGCGGCGATCTTTGCCGTCAAGCAACTGGCGGGCGTGGCGTCGCACCCTGCCCTGCTCAAGTTGGCGGAAGATGCCAGTGTGCGCGAATACGCGTTGCGGGCATTGACCGACCGCAAATCGCAACTGACGGGGCTGACGCCGGAGCCCTTTGTGCGGGCGCTCAGTGATCCGAATCCCCGCGTGCGCGCCCAGGCGATCATCAGCCTCGGCCGGCTGGGGAAGCCAGAATCGGCGGTGGCGATCCTGCCGCTGACGCAGCGGCCGACTAGTTCCGCCTGGCCGACCGCCAAGCCGCTGCATGCCCAGCCCGATCCGGATCGTGTGATCCCGCTGCTGGCCGTGAGGGCGTTGGTGAATCTCGGAGCGGTTGACGAATGCGTGAAAGCGTTGGATGGGCCGCATGCCGAGGGCGCCGTGGCGGCTTTGCAATTGATGCACACCGACGCGGCGGTCGACGGGCTGGTCAAGCAATTGGGCAAGTCGCGCGACGCGGCGGCCCGGCAGCGGCTGCTGGTGGGGCTGATGCGGCTCTATTTCCGTGAAGCGGAATATAAGGGTGAATGGTGGGGGACGCGGCCAGACAATCGGGGCCCCTATTTCAATGGTCAAAAATGGGAGCAGAGTGCGCGGATTGCCAGCGTGCTGCGGGCCGCGGTGCTGGATGCCGATCCTGACGTCGCCAAGAACCTGCGCAGCGAGCTGGCGCGGCACCGCGTGCCGCTCGACGGCCTGCCGATGCAGTCGGGCTTGGCCAACGCAAATCCAGCGAAGTCGATTGTGGTATCCCCGCCGAAGGTGGATCCCAAGGATCCCAATCAGATCGGCAACCTGCCGTACGAGCAGGCGGCCCGCCGCGCGGCGCAGGCGGCCGGCAATTCCGAGCAAGGGCGTTTGCTGTTCACGCAGCAGTCGTGCATCGCCTGCCATACCACGGCCGACGGCCAGTCCCCCAAGGGGCCGCACCTGGTCGACATCGGCAAGCGTTACAAACGGGTCGAGTTGATCGAGTCGGTGTTGCAGCCGAGCGCGAAGATCGCCCAGGGTTTTGACACTTACGTCTTCACCACCAACGACGGCAAGAGCGCCACCGGCTTTGTGATCACCGAAAGTGCCGACACGATCCGCATCGGCCAGCCCGACGGCAGCGCCGTGGAGTTGAAAACGGCGGACCTCGAAAGCCGCAACCGACTGGCGATTTCGATCATGCCGCAAGGGATCGTCAATAATCTCACACCCGAGCAATTGGCTGATTTGCTGGCTTATTTGGAGTCGCTGAAGTAGGTGCCCCTCCTGCCGTCCAATCTCTGCCGACCACTCACTCAGGCGAACTCCCATGTGGAACACGAATTCAACAAGACGAGGAATGTCAATTCGAATTCCGCCGCTTGTCGTACTGGCCGCCTTCATTGCGACAATTGTCGCAAACGATTCGCAAGAATCCTTTTCGGCAGAGCCTACTGCGCAACGTCCCAATATCGTCTTCATTTTTGCCGACGACCACGCCGCGCATGCTATCAGTGCCTATGGCTCGAAGGTCAACAAGACGCCGCAGATCGATCGGCTGGCGGCGCAGGGGATGCTGTTTCAGAATTGCTTTTGCACCAATTCGCTGTGCGGGCCCAGCCGGGCGGTGGTGCTAACGGGTAAGTTCAGCCACCTCAACGGCTTTCGCGATAACAGCAGCCGGTTTGACGGTTCGCAGCAGACGATGCCCAAGCTGCTGCAGCAGGCTGGCTATCAAACCGCGGTGATCGGCAAGTGGCACTTGGTGAGCGATCCGACCGGCTTCGACCACTGGGAAATCCTGCAAGGGCAAGGGACGTACTACAACCCCAAGCTCAAATCGCCGCAGGGGACGGTTACGGTCACCGGATACACAACGGACCTGCTGACCGACCGGGCACTCAAGTGGCTCGACACCGACCGCGACAAGACGAAGCCGTTTCTGCTGATGCTGCAGCACAAAGCGCCCCACCGCAACTGGCAGCCGGGGCCAAAGTATCTGACGCTGTACGACGACGTCGAAATCCCGGAGCCGCCGACGCTGTTTGACGACTACCAGGGCCGGGCCGCTCCCGCGTCAAAGCAAAAAATGAGCGTCGCCCGCGATTTGAACGCACACGATTTGAAGCTGGCCCCGCAAGGCGACCTGAACGCCCAACAACTGATCCCCTGGAACGCCGCCTATGGGCCGAAGAACGACGCCTTCCACAAGGCCAATCTCACCGGCAAGGACTTGATTCGCTGGAAGTACCAGCGCTACATGAAGGATTATCTGCGCGTGATTGCGTCGGTGGATGAAAGCGTCGGCCGTGTGTTGGACTATCTGGATCAGGCGGGTTTGGCCGACAACACGATCGTGATCTACAGCTCGGACCAGGGATTTTATCTGGGCGACCACGGCTGGTTCGATAAGCGGTGGATGTACGAGGAGTCGCTCCGCATGCCGCTGCTGGTCCGCTGGCCGGGGGTGACAAAGGCCGGAACCGTCAACCGCGACCTCGTGCAAAACCTGGACTTCGCCGAGACGTTTTTAAACGCGGCCGGCGCGCCGATTCCTCCCGACATGCAGGGCGCCAGCCTCGTGCCGCTGCTGCGCGGCAAAACGCCTGATGATTGGCGTAAGTCGATTTACTATCACTACTATGAGGCTGGCGGCGAGCACAATGTTCCGGCCCAGTACGGGGTGCGAACCGATCGATACAAGTTGATTCACTACCCTCAGGAGGATTTGTGGGAGTTGTTCGATCTTGACAACGATCCGCACGAACTCAAGAGCAACTACGGCGATCCGGCACAGGCTGCCGTTCAAGCGAAGCTCGGCGAGGAACTCGCAAGGCTGCGTACGCTTTATCGCGACACAAAGCCCGGCAGCGGCAAGCCCAAGTCGCCACAAATAAAGGTGCCTAACAAATAAAATCGCCGCCCGTCCATGGCGGCGATTTTGTGGTCTGGCTGCGATATGAAGTCGCAGTGGACTCGTGGACCATCTACTTGCCCATCATCTTGGCGACGATAAAAATCAGCACGGCGCCGCCAAATCCACCTCCCGCCAGCAAGTACACCAGCGAATAGCCGGCGGCGGCGATCGGCATCGACATCATGGCAACGGTTTCCATTTGAATTTCCTTTCGAGTATGAATGAGTTAATTTGCGAACCGGGTGACTCAACTCGACGTTCGTTTCGGCTTCTTTAGTTCTTCGCTGCCGCCTCGCGCGGGTTGGCAGGGCCAACCGCAGACGAGGCGAAATGTTAGCTGGCGATGCGGCGCGAGTCGGGCAGCGACGGAGCGCCGACGGCCCACACTTCCGCCGCGGACTCCTTGGCGGCGATTAACGCCAAAAATTCCTGCTGCTTCTGGCGGCCCAACTCGGCCCGGGCTTGGCGCTCGGAGGAGGACCACTGGGCCCGCGTTTCGAGCACCCTTTTGCCTAGTGCGGTGAAAGAAATCGCGATCATTGTGGCAACCATGGCTTATCTCCTTCTGCTGATGCCCAGTGGTCGTGGCGGTTAAAACGCTCGTTGCGTTGCCTTCGCAAGCAACGGCGGAAGGCTAAAGCAATGCGTGTGCCAAGAGGAAATGAGCTCGCAGATTACAATCAGCAAGTCATCCGCAGGCCTGGAGTTGCAGTGATCTTACTGGGGTGCAAAACATCCCGATCCCCAACCGCTGGAACGAGAAGAATCGGTGGTCTCTATGACCGAGACACCGGCATACTGGTCGCGCAACGACCAGCGGAATCGGAAAAATCCGTAGAATGCGCGATTTTCCTCGGACGGGTTGGTATCGCGCCGCGTTCGCCTGAACCTAAGCGGGCGATTTGGCCCCCACCTTCATCAGCGGTGAGACATGCGAGAGCGGAACTCGCAAAATATCGAAGCAACAGTCGCAAGAGGGCTACATTCGCACCGACTGCGGAGCCCGCCAGCGCGCCGGCACCCGCTGTAGCAGCTCCTGCAGCGATTGCATGCTCACTGGCTTCACCAGGTGGCAATCGAACCCGGCGTCGAGCGCTTTGGAGCGGTCGCTCTCCTGGGCATAACCGGTCAAGGCCACGAGTAAAACGTCCTTCAGCGCCGGCTCTTCGCGCAGCCGGCGGGCCAATTCATACCCATCCATCCCGGGCATGCCGATATCCGAGATCACGACTTCGGGCCGCTCAGCCTTGGCGTGCTGCAGTGCCTCGGCGGCCGTGGAGGCGGTGCGAACCTGATGCCCCATCGTTTCCAACAATCTGCCGAGCACAAACAGCCCGGCCTGCGAATCGTCGACGACGAGAATCCGCCGCGCCGGACGTAGGGATTCGGAGATGGGCAAATCGACGGCGGGCATCTCGCTC
>JAIOQB010000103.1 GCA_021413585.1 Planctomycetia bacterium | reverse complement strand
TTCATCTTCGTCAACGGCAAAGAGCAGCGGCTGCCGACGGAGCCTTGGGCCACCGATGCCCGCTACACGCCAGGGCAGGTCTATTGCCCGGCCGGTGTGGATCGGGCCGACGTCAATCCTCGGCCGCTGAGCAGCGTGGTTCCCTCGTGCAGCCTGATGGGCTGCTATTCGGCCGATGGCAAGCAGATTGTCGCCATCGCGTGGGATTCGTATCAAGAAGTATTCCAGGGTGTTGTCGGGTGCCTGCACAGCGACTTGCGAATCGGCGGCCTCAAGCCGGGCGAGCGGAAAAAAATTCACGGCAAGTTGTATGTGGTGAGCGCCGACATGGATCAATTGAAGCGCCGCTTCGCCCGCGATTTTCCCAGTCAGGCCGCCGGCGTGGGCATCGCCGCGGCGCCCAGCAGCGGCGGTCCGGTCGATGCCAAAGGCCGGCCCCGCATCGACAAGCTCGGCACGATCGCCACGCACATGGTTGAGACCACGCCGGTCGTCTTCAACGGCCGCCTCTATCGCTTTGAATGGGTGCGCGAAAACGACCCCAAGAAGCCCATTCGCGACCCGAACAACAAGCTGGGCTACGACCATTTCCACTTCATCGACGTGGCCACCGGCAAAGCAACCGAGCCGTTTGCCATCGGCTATCGATTCGGCAGCGCGTTTGTCGGCGGCGACACAGTGTACGTCACCGGCAGCGGGCGCGAGGAAGGGTGGTCGGGCCGGCACGTGCAGGTGTTCGCGTCGAAAGATCTCAAGAACTGGCAATCGTGGGAAGCGATCCCGCCGCCGAAGTACGGCATCTGCAACACGTCCGTTTGCAAGGCCGACGGCAAATACGTGCTGATGTTTGAAATCTGGAAGCCGGTGGAAGAGGCCGGTGTGAAATACACTGCCCGCTTCGCCACCAGTCCCGACATGAAGAAATGGACGATCACGCCCCCCGAGTGCGTGTACGCCAAAGATCGCTACACAGCCCCGCACGCGCTGCGATACCTCGACGGCTGGTACTACGATTTCTATTTGGAAAAATTGCCGGAAGGTGCAGGCTATGAGACGCGGGTAGTCCGCTCGCGCGACCTGATCCACTGGCAACCGAGCCCGCTGAACCCGGTGCTGAGATTCTCACCCGAGGACAAGAAAATCGCCAACGAAAAATTAACTATCGCGGATCGGCAGGAGATCGAGCAGGCCCGCGACATCAACAACTCCGACATCGACTTCTGCGAGCACGACGGGCACTTGGTGTTCTACTACACCTGGGGAGACCAGCTCGGCAAAGAGTTTTTGGCCGAAGGGCGGTACAACGGCACGGAAGCACAGTTTCTGCGGGGCTGGTTTCCCAAGGATTGATGACTGGCGGCGCGTTGACCCAACGCGCCGGTTCACCAAACGCGCCGGTCGGAGACCGGCGGCAAACACGCTCTGGCCGAAAGCTGACAGCCGATAGCCAAAAATTTCCCTCACTCCTCCGCCGCTGGCTCTTTCCGCTCTTCCCGATACGCTTGATGCGCCTTATAGAGCTTCAGCCGTGCCTCGTAGTTAGCCCGCAAGGGACCGCGCGGCACCATTTCCAGCACCTTCGTGGCATGTTGCACTGCCGACGTGAAGTCGCCCGCTTCCGCTTCCGCGGCGGCCAGCGTGTCGATCACTGACGGATTTTGCCACTTCGACTTCTCGCACACCTGGCGACCCAACTCCACGGCCCGCCGGCCATTGCGCACGTTATCTCGAGGACAAGTGGCCAACAGCCACGCCAGGTTGTTCTGCGAAAACTCGTCCTGCGGCTCGAGCTGAATCGCCTTTTCGTAGTCAGCCACCGCCGCAGCGTATTCGTGCTGCATGTCGCGAATCGAAGCACGACCCGCGTAGCCGGCCGAGGACTGCGGCTTTAGTTCAATCACCTTGTTGCAATCTTCGATCGCCTGTTCGTATCGCCCGCCGTCTCGGGCGACGTCCGCCCGCACCAGGTAGCCGTTGACCGATTTGGGATCGAGCTGCACAATGCGGTCGGCGTCGGCCAATGCCTTGTCAACTTCGTGCTTCTTGATCCAAACTCTGGCCCGCAGTGCCAGAGTCGTGGTGTCCTTCCCGCCGAGTTCGAGGGCCCGATTGCAATCAGCCAACGCGGAATCGTACTTTCCTTGCAGGCGATAGATTTCGGCCCGCCACAAATATGTCTGCGTATATGCCGGAATCCGCTCGATGATCACGTTGAAGTCGGCCAGCGCCTTGTCAAACTCGCGTTGCGCTGCCAGCGCCAGCCCACGGCCGCTGCGCGCCATCAGCGCCGTCGGGTCGATTTTGATCGCCGCGTCGTAGTCGGCAATGGCTTGATCGATCAGCCGCTGTTCCTGCCGCACGGCGCCGCGGCCGCACAGGGCGTTGACATTACGCGGGTCAACCGCCAGGCTGCGACTGTAGCTGGCAATCGCCTCGTCGTAGCGATGGTTGCGCACCATCAGGCGGGCACGCGCGTTGTGCGCGGCCACCAGCTTGGGGTCCAACGCCAACGCGCGATCCAACTCCCTAAGAGCGGCGTCCAACTGATTGGACTCGAACAGCGCACTTCCGAGGCCACAGCGCGCCATCGCATTGCTAGGCTCCAAGGTGATGGCCTGGCGAAAGTCGGGAATCGCCTTTTCCGGCAAACCGGCAGACAACAGCGCTTGGCCATGCCCGACAAGCGCCGCCACATTTTTTGGATCGAGTTGCAATGCGGCCTGAAACTCATCAATTGCCAGGCTGAACGCCCTGCGATCGATCAGCGTCTGGCCGCGCAGGCATCGCCAGGCGAGCTTATTGGGCTTCAAGCTGATCGCCGCCGTGTAGTCGGCCAGCGCATCGTCAAAACGGCCCAGTTGCGCGCGGGCTTGCCCACGCGCCATCATGGCGGTGGCATCGTCGGGCTGCGTTTCGATGACGTCGGTGAAGTAAGCCTCGGCTTCCTTAAGTGGCACGACCAATTGCTCACTGATCTGGCCCGCCAGCGGTTTGGCGATAGCGAGTCCACCCTCGGCGGACGGCACCGCATGCAGCAACGTGCCGCGCGGCACGCGGCCGATGATCTCGCCGTTTTGCCCAGCGACCTCCGCTTCTTGGACAGTAAGGTATCGATCGTCCGGGGGCGATACGGCCGCTGCGTGAAGTTGGCCTGCCGTGAACAGCGGGACGACAAGCAGAGCAATCAACGCACTGGTCGCCCAAGTTCGTTGCATGGCGGGGGACGCCGGGGGGTGAAAATCGCGAAGCGAAGTGCGGGCCGTGGAGGCCCCATTGCATATGCATCGCCTCGCTCTAAGGTCATCGTACCGCCGCGTGGGCGAAACCGTCAAGAAAACAAAGCCCGGTTCGAGCACAGACTACACAGTACTCGGTGCTTATAGTCTCGATTATTCCCGCCTATGGCCAACGGCCCCCTTGACTCCCGGCCGCTGTGACGGATATTCGAGGGTTTTCCCCACGGCGTGCCGCAACGACCATTTCACGCCCCCATCCGCACACCAGAATCATGTTGACTGGGAACATCCCCAACCCAGTAGGAGTTATCAATGCGTAGAGCGAAAATCACGATCGTCGGCGCCGGCAATGTAGGTGCCACCACCGCTCACTGGTGCGCCGCGGCTGAGCTGGGGGACATCGTCCTGCTGGACATCCCGCAGATGGAAACGATGCCCGCCGGCAAGGCACTGGACCTGATGCAGGCCTCGCCAATCGTCGGTTTCGACTCTCAAATCACCGGCACGACGAACTACGACGACACCGCCAACAGCGACGTCGTGGTGGTCACCGCCGGCATCCCACGCAAGCCGGGCATGAGTCGAGACGACCTGCTAAAAACCAATGCCGGCATCGTCGGCAACGTGGCCGAGCAGATCAAGCGATCCAGCCCTCAGGCGGTGGTGATTGTCGTCAGCAATCCCCTCGACGCGATGGTGCAGCGGGCGGCGATGGTCACGGGTTTCCCGAAAAATCGCGTGTTCGGCCAGGCCGGCGTGCTGGATACTGCGCGATATCGCACATTTCTGGCGATGGAGTTGGGCGTCAGCGTTGAAGACGTGCAGGCCATGCTGCTCGGCGGCCATGGCGACACCATGGTGCCGCTGCGCAGCGCCGCCACGGTCAGCGGCATCCCCATCAGCCAATTGATCGCTCCCGAGCGATTTGAAGCGATCATTGAGCGCACCCGGCAAGGCGGGGGCGAAATCGTATCGCTGCTGAAGACCGGCAGCGCCTATTACGCCCCCGCTGCGGCGACCACCCAAATGGTGGAAGCGATTGTCCGCGACAAAAAGCGGCTGCTGCCGGCGGCCGCCTACTGCGACAAGGAATACGGCGTCGGCGGCTATTACGTCGGCGTGCCGGTGATCCTTGGCGCAAACGGCATTGAAAAAATCATCGAACTGGACCTGACCGCCACGGAAAAGGCGGAGTTTCAGAACAGCGTCGATGCTGTCAAGGGGCTGGTCGAGGCCATGAACAAGCTGACCGGCTAGTAGGCTAGTAGTCTGTCACGTTTTAATTTTCGGGTGCCATGCCCACGCTTTCGTGGGCATGATTCGGCTTTCTACCGTGAAAGGACATGCCCACGCGGACGTGGGCATGGCACCCTTACCCGAAAATTCTCGTGTGACAGACTACTAGTTTGCGACAGCAAAGGACGCTATCGCCGATCAGGCAAATTTCAAACCTGGTAAGCTGCGAAGGCAAGCGTGACGTTTTTCATGGATGGCGAATCCCATGCCAGCACGCCTGGTGCCGCCTCATCTTCGCGCGGTCTTCATCTGGCGTTGACTATCGGCGGGCCCTGCTATACATATTGCTCCGTAGATGTTGCGCAGCGCTGCTGGATGAGTTTTGATGCGTGTCTGGGCTTATTTGCGTGACTGGGCTTATTCAAATCGCTGCCGGTTTCTATCGATGCTATTTTCTCTTGATCTTTCAACCCACATGTAGCGCGTGACCATGGCGTCAGCCGATTCGTGGGATCCGCCGGCCAGTTCGCGAGACTGGCAATACGTAGTGCTGCACCACTCGGCAACGGACGAGGGGGACGTGGCATCTATCGACGCGGCTGACCGCAAGCGCCGCGATCAATTCGGCGCGGCGTGGCCCGGCATCGGCTATCACTTCGTGATTGGCAACGGCCAGGGAATGACCGACGGCCGTGTCGAGCCCACGTTTCGCTGGCAGCAACAGTTGCACGGGGCACACGCGAACAGCCAGGCCCACAATCGGACTGGAATCGGCATCTGCGTTGTGGGAGATTGTGACGCGTCGCCTCCCACGCCCCGGCAGGTTGCGGCCGCCAAGCGTCTGCTGGAATGGCTTTCGGTTCGCTACGGCATCAGCCCGGACCATGTGGTGCGGCATGCCGACATTGCCGCCACCCGTTGCCCCGGTCGAAAGTTTCCCTTTGAAGAACTGCGAGAAGCGCTACCCGCTCCAGTGGGCGCATCGTCGGGACGCTCGCACGAGGAACTGTTTTAGCCGCCGGCCCTATCCGCTCATTAATTTCGCAGCCTCGGATGTCGGCCTTTTTTCACGTTCATTCTTCGCCGAATTGAATTTATCCGTTCAGTATCCAGCACATTCGAGCACCAAGGCGAGCACCAAACAATGAACAACCGCATTCAGCCGTTCGAGTTTCGCGCCGGTGACTCTGCCAGCGGTGGCTCGTCCCCCACGGCTGCTTCGTCCAACGTGCTGAAACCCGGCGCTGCGTTGCTGGAGCGGAACGACGTGGAAGGGGGCTGTTCGCTCTTTACGCCCCTGCATTATGAACCGAATTACGCCTACCCGTTGATCGTCTGGCTGCACGGCACCGGCGAAAATGAAAACGTGCTGCAGCGGGTGATGACCCAGGTGAGCCTGCGAAATCAAGTGGCGGTGGCCCCGCGCGGCACGGTGCTTCTGTCCCCCCGAAGAATGGGCGCAGCCGTTCGGCGTGACTCCAACGCAGGGCGCAAATACGGCTGGCAGCAGGACGACGAGCACATTTACCTGGCCCAGATGCGCGTCACCGCCGCCATCGAGCAGGCCGAGACACAATTGAACGTCCACCAGCGGCGGATTTTCCTGGCCGGCTCCGGTTCTGGCGGGACGATGGCCCTGCGCATCGCCTTGTGCCATCCGCGGCGTTTTGCCGGGGCATTATCGCTGGATGGCGGCTTGCCCCGCGGGGGCGCCCCGCTGCTGCGGCTGCGCGATGCCCGACGTCTGCCGCTCTTTATCGGCAGCGGCCGCACGAGCGGCGAGTATCCCTCGGCCGACGTTTGCGACGATCTGCGGCTGCTCTACGCCGCCGGCATGTCGGTTACGCTGAAGGAATACCCCGGCAGCAACATGTGCCGGCCGCAGGTGCTCTCCGACGTCAACCGCTGGGTGATGGAAATTCTCGCCGAGCAGCAGGCGGCCAGCGTGGTGCTGTCTGAGCCATCGGGCCAATAGCCAAGTTGCTGCTGGCATCTAACGTGCATTGACATTGCCAGGGGCGGTTCGGTACGCTCCCGCCCGCAATTAGTCTCTGTAATCATTCTCCTCTTCCATCAGCCCGCGCTTAGTTGGGCCGCCGTTTGGCGACCGCTGGGCCGGGAGTTTCTCCGTTCAAATCGAAGGTGCGGATCGCCTGGACGTTTACTTGCGCGCCGACGGTTGCGAAATGCGGCCCACGACGCGTGCTCAACCAACCATCGCCGATAGGTAAGCGGCGAAGAATCCTTGGGGGTGTCAGATGAACGAGTCCAATCGCCGCGACCCACTGCGACCTGTCCTGGCGGATCTCGGTTCTCGCGTTGTAACGTGCGACAATCCCGGCCAGCATTCGGCCGCAGAGTCCGCGGTGAACCAAACGGCGGCTGCCCGCGCGGCCGGCTGCATGCACAACCAGTTGGCGTCCACGCTGTTGTACCTGGAACTGTTGCGGCGCCGGTTGACGGAAGACCGCGGCAGCCTCGACGTGGTCCGCAAGATCGCCGGCAACCTGACGCAACTCGATCACGCCCTAAGCGACCTGGCGCAGTTCGTCGCTCCGCGCGAGCCCCGCTGCGGCAGCGTCTCGATGACGCAACTCGTCGGCGACGTGGTATCCACGGTGGCCGTGCGTTGCGAGGCCCAAGGGGTTCGCACCGAAGTCTACGTTCCAGGGCGGGTGTCGATTTACGGCGACTACGATTTGCTGCATTGCGCTCTGCGAAACCTCACGCTCCACGCCCTCTCCGCGATGCCGCACGGCGGGCAACTGGTCATCACGGTGGTGGCGGGCAGTGGCTCCGTGGAGGTCGAGGTGGCGGACAGTGGCCGCGGCCTGCCGCGCGAGCGGCTTCGCCAGGCGTTCGAGCCGTTTCAAACGAGTCCCGAAGGCGGTAGCGGCTTGGAGTTGGCCGTGGCCGCGCAAATCGTCGCGGCGCACGGCGGCAAGACAATCGCCGACAATTGCCCCGAAGGGGGAACCGCGCTGACGCTGCAATTGCCCGTCGCAACGCCCCTTCGCGCGGCTGCCTAGTGTGATCCGTATCGGTTAGGGCCTTGAGGTTTCGGAGTCGGTCGATGGATTTTCTGGAAGCAGGACGTGCGAAAGTGGCCGGGCTGTTCGGCACGCTCGGCACCTCTGCGCGCTGGGGGATCGCGCTGGCGGTCGTGGCATTGATCGCCGGAGCCTGGTCGCTCAACTCCGCCGCAACCCCCGGGCCGGACTCGTACTTGCTCGAAGGAGTCGCCCTATCTCCGAGCCAGCTCCCCGCCATGGAAGCGGCTTTCGGCAAAGCGGGCTTAAACGACTATCAAATCGAAGGGCATCGCATCCGCATTCCGCACAGCAAGAACGCGCAGTATCTCACGGCTCTGACAACCGCCGGCGCTCTGCCGCCTAACTTCGGCAGCATCATGGAAGCGGCGCTCAAGCAAACGAGCCCGCTCGCCACGCGATCGCAACAGGAAGAGACAATCAAGGCCGCACGCCAAAACGAACTGGCCCTGATCATTCAATCCATGAAGGGGATCGAAACGGCCGCGGTTTTTTACGACGTCGAAAAACTCTCGGGCCTGCATGCCGGACAGCGAGTGACCGCCAGCGTGATGGTCAAGCCGGCCGATGGGCAGAGCCTGGAGATCGAGCAGATCGAATCGCTGCGCATGCTGCTGGCCGGCGCGATTGCCGGGCTAGAGCCCCGCAACGTGACCGTCACCGACCTCGGCTCTGGCCGAACCTACAGCCCCGGCGCCGACAACGCCGCCGGGGGCGCCGAGAATTACGCCGCCACGAAGCGGGAGTTCGAACGCCTGTGGACAGAAAAACTGCGGCAATCCCTGGCGATGATTCCGCACGCCATTGTTACCGTCAACTGCGAGTTCGATCCTGCCGGCCTGACTGGAACCAGCATGACAGGCAGCACGTCCGTCGACCACAATGTAACTCAGGCTGCCTATGTAAGTCCCGCCGCCACGGGCAGCGCGGTCCATCAGGTGTTCAAGGTTCCCCTGCGTCCGCTGCAAGCCACGGTTTCCGTCGGCATTCCCAGCAGCTACGTGGACCAGGTGTGGCAACAACGGCATCCGACGACAACGGACAGCCCGCTGGCCGCATGGGACGCGCAGGCAACGCGCACCATGGAGACGCAACTCGCCGCCCTGCAATCGGAAATCATCGCCAACGTGCAAAGCCACGTCCGCAACCTGCTCCCCGCCGGCCTCGGTCCGCAGGATCCGCGTACCAAGGTGGCCGTCACGATCTTCCCTGACATTGCAGCCCGCGCGGCGCACGCGGAACCGGACCACTGGACTCAACTGTCCGAATGGGGGATGCAACACCTGGGGCTGCTCGCACCGTGCGCCGCGGCCATCGTGGGTTGCATGTTTTTCATCGCAGTGAACCGCCGCCGGACGGCGAGCGATCTACGCCCAGTCCACTCTGCTGCATCGCACGTTGCCCATGCGCGGGCCGACGATGGTCATGCTACGTCAGGCTCGGAGAACTCGAATCGCAGCTTAGTGCATGACATTTCTTCAGGCGAAATCGCGATGACCACAGAACCCACTGCTGCGAGCTTACAACCGGCGGCAAACGTGGCGAGCAATGAAGACGGCGGCCTCGCGCTTCGCGACAATCTGGCCAACATAGTGCGCGATGACCCGCGCGGGGCGGCCCGTGTCTTGCGTCATTGGATTGGCACCGCCACCTAGATATTGCCTCTTAAAAACAACTCCCCATGCACAATCCACCATCTGCCGTTCGCAAGGCAGCCATCTTGATTTCGGCCGTGGATCGGCAAACGGCCGATTTGCTGTTGCAGCGCATGGCGCCGGCGGAAGCAGCGGCAGTCCGTCGCGCGGCGATAGCACTGGACGATATCGACGCGGCGGAACGGGACGTTGTCCTGGCCGAGTTCCAACAGTTGGCGGTACAAACGAAAGATGTCGGAACAGGGAAGGGGACATCGGGGCGTGGCGGCACCCACGAGGTCTATTCCAGCAGAGCGGGAAGCATGAGCGACGCGCGGCGCACCGTCGAGCAATGGTTTTTGGTCCCTTCAAAACGCCCGGCCGGAATCGATCTCTGCGGTCCGGACATCCATCATCTCCGCAACCCAGTTGAAACAGACTCCGCGGAATCCGTTCAATCAGAGGCGGCCAGCGAAAACGTGGCCGAAGCTTGGGCGTGGATGCAGCGAACGGGCAGTGACGCCCTGGCCGGCTTCCTCTCGCACGAGCACGCGCAAACCGTCGCCGCCGTGCTCACCCGGCTTGGACCCCAACAGGCGGCGACCGTGCTTTCACGATTGCGGCCGGAGTTGCAAACCGCTGTCTTGCAGCGACTGGCCCAATTCGATGACGCCGATCCTGAGATTTTGCTGGAAGTGCAGCGCAGCCTCGAAACTTGGGTGGTCGAGCAATACCAGCGCCGGCATCGCGGCGGCGCGGGACTGACGGCCGCTGCCCGCATACTGGACGCCACGCAGGCGCAAGCCAGGCAGGCCATGTTGGCCAACGTCGCACGGCAAGATTCCGACCTGTCCCGCCGCCTGGCACGCCTGTCGCCCTCCATCGAGCCGCCGACGGTTGTTCCGCCGGCAAAGGCGCCGTTGACCTTCGCCGATTTATTGCGACTGAGCAACGACGCCCTGGCCGCCGTGGTGGCGGCCGCTGATCCCGAGGTGGCCGTGCTGGCTTTGGTGGGCGAGGCGAACGAAGTGCTTAGCCGTCTTGAAAGCCGGCTCTCCAGCCACGTCGCCGCGGCACTGCGCAACAGCTTGGTCGAACTGGGCCCCATTCGGCTTAGCGACGTGGAGGCAGCCCAACAGCAGTTGGTCGAAGTCGCACGGGAATTGCAAGCGGCCTCTCAGCGTGATGCGGCGGCGGCGGAACCGGTCGACGTCATCGCATAGCGAAACATTCCTTTACTCCTCCGCAAGACACTATCGGGCTGGTAAGTCTTATGTCCACGGTCATCAAAGCGAGTAGCCGCGCTCCGCTCGCAACAGCATCGTTCGGTTTTCACGAATCGTCCGGCCAGCCAGAAGCGGGCATGGAATCGATACGCGCCGAAGCGGCAAAGATTCTCGCCGCGGCGCACGAGGAAGCTCGCGACATTCGGCAGCGCGCCGCCGAAGAAGGGCGCAGAGCAGGGCTCATGGCCGCCGACAGAAACCTTCAAGATCAGGTCGCCGCACAAGTCGCCACGTTGCTGCCCGCCTGGCGACAAGCAATCGACGCACTGACAAATTCTCGGCAATCCTGGCGGGCGCATTGGGAAAAGCAGGCCGTACACTTGGCGGCGGCAATGGCCCGCCGCGTCGTGCGCCGCGAGTTGCAGCGGCAACCGGAGATCACCCTTTCGCTGGTGGCCGAAGCCCTGGAACTGGCCGCCGGCAAGCCACAGGTTCGCATTTTGTTAAATCCCGACGACCACCGCGCCTTAGGCGAACAGGTCCACGCGCTGGCCGCCGAGATGGGGCGCGCCGCGACCACCGAAATCGTCGCCGACCCATCCGTCAGCCGCGGCGGCTGCCGTCTGGAAACGCGGCACGGCGTGATCGATCAAACGATCGAGGCCCAGTTGGATCGGATTGAGCAAGAGTTAAGTTAGGACCGCCTGCTTCAAGGTGCGTGTTCACCACGGAGACACGGAGGCACGGAGAAGGAAATCACAATGTCCAATTCCCGATGTCTAAAAAGGTGTGAGTCGCTCCTTTATTGGTCATTGGGATTTGGTCATTGGACATTTGCAACTCTCACCCGCCCCTACCTGCTGAATCACCCGCCATGCCCGACCTGATCGACCAACTCGACCTGATGCTCCCCGCCGCCATCACGGGCAGCATCGTGCGCACGTCGGGACTGACGGCGGCCGTGGCCGATTTTCCTGCGCCGATCGGCGCCGTGGTGGAAATCTCCCGACTCTCCGGCGAGCCGCTCTCGGCCGAGGTGATCGGCTTTCGCGACGACCTGACGCTTCTTTATCCGCTGCAAAGCATGACCGGCGTGCGGCACGGCGACCGCGTGCGATTGGTTCGGACGTCTCGCAAGATTGCAGTTGGCCCCGAACTACTGGGGCGCGTGATCGACTCCGCAGGACATCCAATCGACGGCCTGCCCTTGCCAACGCTTTCCGAACGCGTGCCGCGCGACCGGTCCGGCCCAACGCCACTGGAGCGTCCGCGCATTCAAGAGCCGCTCTCCACCGGGATCCGAGCGATCGACGGCCTGCTCACCTGCGGCAAGGGCCAGCGGATGGGGATCTTCGCCGGCGCCGGCGTGGGCAAGAGCGTGGCCCTGGGGATGATGGCCCGCTATAGCTCGGCCGACGTGATCGTCGTTGCACTAGTGGGCGAACGTGGACGCGAAGTGAATGAATTCCTGGAGCGCGACTTAGGCCCCACTGGTCGTGCGCGAAGTGTGGTCGTCGTCGCGACCAGCGACGAGCCGGCTTTGGCCCGCGTGCATGCCGCATCGACCGCTACGGCTGTCGCCGAATACTTTCGCGATCAAGGACAAGACGTGCTGCTGCTGATGGACTCCTTAACCCGCTTTGCAACCGCACAGCGAGAGATCGGCTTGGCGGCCGGTGAACCGCCAACGACTCGCGGCTATCCACCCAGCGTGTTCGCTCAATTGCCCAAGCTCGTCGAGCGCGCCGGGCGAACGCAGCACGGCAGCATTACGGCCTTCTACACCGTGCTCGTGGAAGGGGACGATCCGAACGAACCGATTAGCGACACGGTCCGCGGGCTGCTCGACGGACATACCTGGCTGTCGCGGCGGCTCGCCTCGCAAGGACACTATCCGGCGGTCGACGTGCTTGGAAGCATCAGCCGCTTGATGACTGAAGTGGCCGATCCGGCCCACCGCGCCGCCGCTGCCGCCGTGCGGCAAGCATTGGCCGTGTATCGCGAGCACGAGGACTTGATCACCATCGGCGCTTATCGCGCCGGCAGCAATGCGAACCTCGACGCGGCAATCGCCATGCGCGAGCCGATCCAGCAATTTCTGCAACAAGATGTCAGCGAGGCGTCCCAAGTGACGGCGGTTCGCGAGCAATTGCTGGCATTGCAGCGGCAATTGGCCGCCGCTCGGCAAACCACTGCCGCATAGCATCCGCGGTTAACTGCGCGGACGCATTTTCAACCCATTGATTTTTAAGCAAGGTAATCCATCGACATGGCTCATACGGAATTTCGACTGGCAACACTGCTTAAACTTCGTCAGGCGGCGCGCGACGAATGTCGCCATGCTTTGTCCGAGGCGATGCAAGCGGAACGCAGCATACAGGCACAGATTACGGCGATTGAGTCGCGGCTGCATCAGGCGCAGACCGATCAGGCTCGCACGGCGGTCGCGGAGGTCATTCATCTGGATTCGCTGCGAGCGGCGGACGATTATCGCCAGGCGTTAAAGTCAGGCCTGCGCTCGCTGCACGCCAAGCTCGCGGAAGCGGCCGCAGAGTGCCAGCGCCGCCGGGATGCCCTGACCGCGGCCGACCGTGAAGTTCAGATGCTCGACAAGCTGCGCGAGCGGCATTCCGATCGCGAATTGCACCGCCACGTGCGGGCGGAAGCCAATCTTCTCGATGAGGCGGCGACGCGATCCTTCCAGATTCAATCCATGGCTTAGTACCAAGTCTGCGGGATGGGTGCCTGGGGCAAAGCCCCGGAATCATTGAATCCGATTCAACTGGGGCGTTGCCCCAGCCACCCGCCTGCTGGCATCGCTGGCATCTCTCGGTTGCTCTTGTCCTTTGTTGGACTTGATTGCTGCCCTCTTTTTGGGGACAACTCCTCACCCGCTGCGCCAGCATTTGCCGGCTGCGGATGTCGCAGCGATGCGCCTGCGCAAGGAACAGCAGGCCGAGAAATCAACTTGTCATTGGCCAAAAGTAATTCCATGGTTCCGCAACTTTCAATTCCTGCGCAGGATGTTTCACTGGCAGAAGCATCGGCCTTTGACGGCGACGAAGAAATCGCTGCCGACACGCCCGCCGTCGCTGCAATCGACCTCGCCCCCTATCGATTCGAATCTTTTGCACCGCGTGGGGGTTTAGATCGAGTCGCCGCGACCAACGACGACGCCACGAACCGCTTGTCCGTACGGATCGAATTGGGCCGCGCCCAAATGCACCTGGAAGACGCACTGCAACTGGGGCCCGAGGCGTTGGTGCCGCTCGACGCGCCGGTCAGCGGCCCGGTTGACGTGTATATCGACGGCCGACTGGCGGCCCGTGGTGAAGTTTTGGCGGTCGAAGGATGTTTTTCCGTGCGTGTGACTGAATTGATCTCGTAAGCGTCCGCACCTCCATCGAATGGCGAAATCTATGGGCCAGAGAACTTGTCAATTCACTCGCGCTGCATGGTCATTGAACCAGTGCCGGTGCATCATCGCGCTGCTCGCCTGGATATTGGCTATGCCAGCCGCGGGACTCGCCCAAGGGCCGGCGGAGTCCGATCAACATCTGCTGGATGCGGCCCGCACCGCCGTAAGACAGCCGGCCGACGCAGCGCGAACGACCAACAATTACCCTCCTGCCGTCCCTGATCCGGCCATTCGTCCAGCCAACTTTGAGAATAAGTCGCCACTGCCGATTGCAACGGACGCCAACGCAGAGCGCAGCGACCGCCGCGCCGCCGGCGCCTCACCTGGACTGCTGCTACCGCCGTCGGGGCGCGATGCCCACGGCGCGCCGCAGACGGGCCTGTCGCGCCCGCCGCAAGCCGCCGGCAAGATGCCGTCGATGGTTACGGTGGTTGGCAGCACCTGTCTCGTGCTGTCGCTGTTTCTCGCCGCCACCTGGTTGATGAAACGGAGCATGCCGCGCAGCGCGCGGACCCTCTCGCGCGACGTGGTGGAAGTATGGGGCCGCACGCAATTGACTCGTGGACAAGACATGCACCTGGTCCGCTGTGGCAACAAAGTGCTGCTGATCGCGATTGCCGGGACCACGGCCCAGACGCTGACGGAGATTTACGACCCGCGCGAGATCGACCGCCTGCGGGCACTCTGCGGCGCGTTTGAAACCGGCGGCCGACGCGGCGCCACGCCACTTGCGGAGGCCGGCAATGCCTAAGCTTTTTGGCTCGCTGTCTCGCCCATTGCTGATCCGGGCTGCGTTAATCGCTGGGCTGCTACTAACGGCCGCCGGGCTATCGCCGATGGCTCACGCCCAGGAAACGCCCTCGCCGGATCGATATCCCGGCTTTTCTCAGCCAATAGCGCCGGCGCCTGAAGCGACCGCTGCGCGAGCTTCGTACACGACGGAGGCCGCCGCGCCGCCAACTCTATCCTCCACCAATCCGGCGAGACCCATTGCCGACGCAGCAAACCAGCCCCAGCCAAGCCCTGGACAAACAACGCCCGCTGAGTCAAAAGCAACTCCGCCACCAGCGACCCTCGACAGCATGCTCTCCAGCGGCCCCGAGCAGTGGACCAGTCCCGAGGGTTTGGGCTCGTCGCTCAAGATGATGCTGCTAATGGCGGTGATCAGCCTGGCGCCGGCCGTGCTGCTGATGACCACCTGCTTCGTCCGCATGACGGTCGTGCTGGGTTTGCTGCGACAGGCGATCGGCGCGCAGCAATTGCCGCCGAATCAGGTGGTCACGTCGCTGGCGTTGTTTCTCACGTTGGTGGTGATGACGCCGGTTTGGACGCAGGTTTATCGCGACGGCATCGCCCCCTACACGGAAAAGCAAAAGCCGCTGGCCGCGGCGTGGCACGACGGCGTGCAGCCACTGCGGCGATTCATGAGCGCCCAGATTGAAGCCACCGGAAATCGCGACGACGTCTGGTTGTTCATGCGATATGCACCCCCAGCGGAAGAGCCCAAGACGTACGACGACGTGCCGCTGCAAGTGCTGCTGCCGGCATTCATGCTCAGCGAGTTGAAGACCGCGTTCGTCATCGGGTTTCAACTCTTCTTGCCGTTTTTGATCATCGACCTGGTGGTTGCCAGCGTCACGTCGTCGATGGGGATGCCGATGCTGCCGCCGAGCATGATCTCACTGCCGCTGAAGTTGCTGCTGTTCGTGCTGGTGGATGGCTGGCACCTGGTGGTCGGCATGTTGTTGCAGAGCTTTCAGCCGTTCACGTAGCCTTTATGTGAAAACATCAGCCGGCACGCGCTAGCGTCCGGTTCACCTCCAAAAACTGGGGGCTAGCGCCCTGCGGCTGATTGGGGATGAGCGAGCGCGCTGGCAGAATCTTTACAGTCAAACCAAGGGAACTCATCATGTCGCCCGATACCGCCGTGGATATGGCTCGCGAGGCCGTCATGTCGATGCTGCTCTTAAGCGCCCCGGCCCTGATCGCTGGCCTGGCGGTCGGGCTGCTGGTGGGGTTGCTGCAATCGCTCACGCAGATTCAAGAGCAGACGGTATCGTTTGTCCCCAAGCTGGTGGCCATTGTCGCAACATTGAGCCTCACGCTGCCATGGTTGGTGCAGCGACTGGTGCAGTATTCGCACGATCTGATTGCCAATATTCCGCAGCATTTATAGGACTCCCATTCACGACAGGGTGCCTGGGGCAACGCCCCAGAGTTTTCAATGCACAACCACTGGGGCGTTGACCCAGGCGCCCAGGGATTTTCTTCAACGCACGGACGCTTCGCATGGACCGGGTATTGATCTTCGCCTTGGTGCTGTGCCGGATCAGCGGACTGGTGGGAACCGCGCCTCTGTTCGGCACGCGAGCGGTGCCGATGCAGTTTCGGGCGTTGCTGGCGATCGCCTTGTCGTTGCTGGTAGCCCCACTCTACTTGACGACCCATTTCGCTTACCCCGTCACCGGACTGCGCTGCCTGCTGATGTTCGGCGGCGAGGTGCTGGTCGGCGTCGTGCTGGGCTGTGGCGTATCGCTGTTATTGACAGGCGCCGTGATGAGCGGCCGGCTGATCAGCCAACTCACCGGGCTCTCGATGGCCGAAGTGTTCAATCCGGAACTCGACGAGGGGGTGCCGGTCTACGGCCAATTGCTGTTCATTGTCGCGCTGGCGGTGTTTGTCGCCTCGGGCGGGCACAGGCTGGTCGTCGGCTCGCTATTGGAGACATTCCGCGACGTGCCGCCAGGCGCGGCGGGAATCCCAACCTCGCTCCGCGAAACGGCGGTGACGCTGGTCACGCAGAGCTTTCAACTGGCGCTGCGGGCCGCAGCGCCCGCGCTGAGCGCCCTGATGATCTCCACGCTGCTGCTGGCCGTCATCTCGCGGGCAGTGCCGCAATGGAACATGATGGCGGTCGGGTACGGGGTCAATGGACTTCTGACGCTGGGTGTGCTGCTGGCGACCATCGGCGCATCGACTTGGCTCTTCAGCGACCAACTTGCCGCCACGCTGAAGATTTTGGAAGAGTGCATTCGCACGTCGGTGGTTAGCAGTTAGCCGACATTTAAATAGTCAACTTCACCACGAAGACACGGAGACGGAAATCCCAATCTCCAAATTCCAATCTCCAATACGAGTCGCGCACGCCTTATTGGAGATTGGAATTTGGTCATTGGTCATTGGTCATTGGTCATTAGGTTTCTCCGTGCCTCCATGTCTCCGTGGTGAAATAATCCCCAATAAAATCGCTTAACCACGAATGTCCGAATCCAGCGAAGATCGCGTCCACGTAGCCACCCCGCAGCGCCGTCGCGCGGCGTACGAGCAGGGGCGGCGCGTGCGCAGCCAGGACTTGGCGAGCGCGGCGATTCTGCTGGCCGGCCTGGCCAGCCTGCTTTATCTGGGCGGTAATCTCGCCCAGGCTCTTGCGACATCCCTGCACGATCGGCTGAGTGGCCAGCCCTGGCTGACGCTCGATTCGGCTCGACTGGCCGAACAATGTCAGGCCCTCACGCAAGTACTGGCCGCCACGCTGCTGCCGATCCTGGGTCTGCTGATGGCTTGGGGCGTGCTGGGGAATCTGCTGCAAACTGGCATCGTGTTTCTGCCGCAAAAAGCGGCGCCGGACTGGGGTCGCGTCAACCCGGCCGGCGGAATGGGGCGGATATTTTGCTGGAGCAATGCGGTGCGCAGCGTCTTCGGACTGCTTAAATTGGTAATCGTCGCCGCCGTGGCGGGGCACAGCATGTATGCTGCCCGCGAGGCGATCGGCGGCAGCGGCGCCCTCGATGCCGCTCAACTCGCCACGTTCATTTCGCACACCGCTACGATGATCGCGCTAAAAGCAGCCGGAGCGCTGCTGGTGCTCGGGCTGGCCGACTATGGCTTCCAATGGTGGCAACACGAGCGCGAGATGAAGATGACCACCCAAGAGGTCCGCGACGAAATGCGGGCGATGCAAGGCGATCCGCAAGTCGCCGCGCGGCGACGGCAGATGCGATCGAGCCCGCCGGAGCCCGTGCGGCCGGTGTAGGGTCGAACATTTCACCACAGAGACGAGTCGGCCGGAAATAATTGCGAATAAAGGGGCAACGCTTCGCAACGGCAAGGGCAGACAAGCTGCCCATGGCACCCTCACTCGCCTATTGATTGCTCGCCGGCGCCAGTTCATACCCATACCGCCGCGCATAATCGCCCCACCGGCGGGCAATCTCCGCTTGCGTCTCGGCGTCCGGCAAATAGCGGTTCGTCTTGTATTCCTTCGACGACTCGACAAACGGGCGAATGTGCGGCAGCGCCGCCTCAAAATCGCCCAGGTTAAGCTGCTCGTAGATCGTCTTGAGCAGCCCCAGCGGGTCTTGGGCTAAATCTTCGTAGCGAACCTCGCAGAACTGCCCGGCGGGGATCAATTGCCGCTGCGACTCGAACGCCCGGTACATCCGCTCGAACGACTCAAACACATGCTCGCGCATGCGGCTGTACGGCGGTGCCTGCAAGGCCTGGCTTTCGTAGAGCGAGTTCCACAGCCGCATCGTCGACGGAAACAGCACCATCGGGTCGCGCACGATGTGAATGAACTGCGCGTCGGGAAACATTTCCAGCAGCGTCTTGATGCGACCGGTGTGCGGCGGCGATTTGAGGATGATCCGCCGCCGATCGCGGTAGTTTAATCGCTGCATGAACTGCATCAAGCCCTGCTTCCAGCGCCGCACCTCAGTTTCGCCCAGGCCGCTCATGTCGAGGTAATTCTGCCCGTCCGGCGGGTCGTTGGGAAAAGCCATCGCCAGGTACGGCGTGGGGATCCCCATGTTCATCAGGGCGAACTCGTCTTCCTGCGGGCGATCCCAGCCGGCCGCCACGTTGTCCATCGGCCGTCGCGACGGGAGCAAGCACCACAACAACTTCGGCAGCAGCCAGCCGGTAATCAGGAAATGGTTGGGCGCAAAGCAATCGTAGGTGCTCGCCCAGGTGTAGCGCGGGTCGAGCACCAGCAGCTCGTGCAGAAACGTGGTGCCGCTGCGCCAATGGCCGATGATGAACAGCGGCGGATGCTGGATCACCGCGCGAGTGACCTTGCGGCCAAACACCATTTGTTGCAGCCAGCAGCAGGCCGTGTTGAACGGCGAGAGCAGCGTCGCGAAAAACAAGCGGGGCGTGTACCAGTGATATGCGTTGGCGGGAGCCGACTCGGGCTTCGTGGTTTGCGGTTTCGTCATGGGTAAATCGTAGCCTGTCGGCGTGGCAACAGGCAATGACGGTCGAAGAGAGCGCGGCTTGACATTTGTGTACCGCAGCCCCTACGATTGGGAGCCCGGTTGCATCCGCCCGAACTCACCTTCACACCTTATTCAAACCACTTTTTCGCACCCCGTTTTCACGCCTGCTTCCACACTTCCATTCGTCGCTTCTCTTGCCGTAATCTGCCATGGCCGCGCGCAGCCGCCAACAATCGTTCTCCGGCTTCGACGAAGCCCCGCCCAACGACACGCCTCCGGCGGATTCCGCCAAAAAGCCTGCGGCAAAACCGGCCGTTGCCAAGGAAAAAAGCCAGCCGGCTCAAGAGTCGGAGTCGGCGTCCTCGGGCGAATTCGATCTCGCGACCTTGCGCGGCCGCACGGTGTATGTCGTCGATTCCCACTCGCTCATCTTTCAGCTCTACCATGCGATTCCCGAAATGGTCAGCCCGCGCGGCGAGCCGGTCTCCGCCGTGTTCGGATTTGCCCGCGACATGGTTTATCTGCTGGAGGACAAGAAGCCCGACTATTTGATTTGCACGTTCGACATGCCCGGCGGGACGTTCCGCCACACGCTCTACGAAGCGTACAAAGCGGACCGGGGGGAAATGCCGGACGATCTGATCCCGCAGATTCCGTCGATTTACAAGTTGCTCGAAGCGATGGGTATCCCGGCCCTCGGGCTGGTGTCGTGGGAGGCCGACGACTTGCTGGCCACGATCGCCCACGTTTGCCACGAGGCCGGCGCCGAGTGCTTCCTAGTGACCAACGACAAGGACTGCCGGCAACTGATCACTGAGCGCGTGAAGCTGTACAACGTCCGAAAAAATCAGGTGCTCGACGCGGCGGCTTTGCTCGAAGACTGGGGGATTCGACCGGACCAAGTGGTGGACTTCCAGGCTTTGGTGGGCGATCCAGTCGACAAAGTGCCTGGCGTGCCGTTGATCGGCCCCAAGGTCGCTCGCGAATTGCTCACAAAATATGAAACGCTGGAAGGCGTTTTTTCGCATCTCGATGAACTCCCCGCCGGCAAGCGGAAAGAAAACCTCCGCGCGGGCCAGGAGCAGGCGATGCTCAGCCGCCAATTGGTGCGGCTGGCGCCCGACGTGCCGGTGATAATTCCGTGGGATATTGCCCGCGTGCGGCCGATCGAGGGGGAGCGCGTGGCGCCGCTATTTCGCGAATGGGGATTTCGCACGCTGGCGGAGAAATATGGCGGGGCGGCTGCGGCGGCGCGCGAGCCCGAGTCGTGGCAGGCCGACTATCGGAGCATCACCACCGCGGACGAACTACAGGCACTCGCCGACGAGATTGCCAAGCACACGCGGCTATCCGTCGACCTGGAAACGCGGATCATGCTTTCCGAAACGGCCGGCGTCTGGCCGCGGTGGGCGGAGATCGTCGGCTACGCGTTGGCCTTCAAACCGGGCGAGGCGTATTACGTCCCCGTGCATGCTCCGCCCGACGAGCCGCAGATCGACCCTGCCGCGGCCGCGGCAATCCTCAAACCGGTGCTGGAACATCCGGCCATCGAAAAGATCGGCCAGAATCTTAAGTACGAGATGATCGTGCTCCGCAGCGCGGGTATCGAACTGCAAGGAGTGGCGTTCGACACGATGCTGGCCAGCTACCTGCTTGAGGCTGGCCAGCGGAACCACAGCCTGGACGAACTCTCGCTGCGGCATCTGAACCACACTACGACCAAAATCACCGAGTTGATTGGCACCGGCAAGAATCAAAAGCGGATGGACGAAGTGCCGCTGGCCGCCATCACGCACTACGCGGCCGAGGATGCCGACGTGCCGCTGCGGCTGCTGCCGATGTTGGAAAGCCGGCTCCGCGAGGAATCGCTCGAGCAGCTCTACACCACGCTGGAACTGCCGCTGGTGGAAGTACTGGCCGAAATGGAGTTCAACGGCATTCGGGTGGACGTGGCTCGGCTGAAAGAGCTTAGCGACCAGTTCGGCCGCCGGATGGACGAGTTGGAAATCGAGATTCATGCCCTGGCCGGCCGCGAGTTGAACATTAACTCCCCCAAGCAACTGGCGGTGGTGCTGTTTGAAGAATTGAAGCTGCCGGTGCAGAAGCGCACCAAGACCGGGCCTAGCACCGACGCGGAAGTGCTGGAAGAGTTGGCCCGCGTCCATGCGCTGCCGGCCAAGATAATGGAATACCGACAATACGCGAAGTTGAAGGGGACATACGTCGATGCCCTGCCGTCGATGGTTCACCCCGAGACGGGCAGGGTCCATGCTTCGTTCCATCAGACCGTTGCGGCGACAGGGCGGCTCAGCTCCAGCGATCCGAATCTGCAGAACATTCCGATCCGCACCGCCGAGGGGCGCGACATTCGCTCGGCGTTTTTGCCAGGGCAAGTCGGCTGGCAGTTGCTCGCGGCGGACTACTCGCAGATTGAGCTGCGCGTGCTGGCGCATTTTTCGGGAGATGAAACCCTGCGTGAGGCGTTTGCCCGCGATGAAGATATTCATGCCCTGGTGGCCAGCCAGGTGTACAACGTGCCGCTCGCGGAAGTCACCTCCGCGCAGCGGCGCAGCGCGAAGGCGGTGAACTTCGGCGTGATCTACGGCCAGAGCCCGTTCGGGCTGGCGAAGGCGCTGAATATCGAGCAGGAAGAGGCCGCCGCGTTCATCGACGCCTATTTTGCCCGATATCCTCGCGTGAATGAGTTTCTGCTTTCGGTGCTGGAGCAGTGCCACCGCGCTGGAGCAGTGCCACCGCGACAGCTACGTCTCGACCATTGCCGGCCGACGCCGCAAGATCGACGGCGTCCGTAGCGGCGTAACCGGCTACCAGCGCAACCTGGCCGAGCGGACGGCGATCAACACAGTGATTCAAGGCTCCGCCGCAGACCTGATCAAGCAGGCGATGATCGTCATTTATCGTCGGTTGAAGAAGGAAAAGCGGACGTCGCGGTTGTTGTTGCAGATTCACGACGAACTGGTGTGTGAAGTTCCGCCGGAGGAGCAAGCGGAGATGATCCCCCTGGTCCGCGAAGAAATGTCCGCCGCGGCGAAACTCAGCGTGCCGCTGAAGGTGGACGTGAAGCTGGGGGCGAATTGGGCGGAGGTGGAGGCGTTGTGATGTACGTAGTGCGAAGTTTATTGCAATGAGGACTCATTCTCGGCAATCTCGTATTTAGTAGTAGGGAAACGATGTCCTACAGTAGCAATCAGCATATTGCGCGGTTCCAAACTAGTTACGCTAGCTGGCTAAGGCATCGCACACTTCTCGAGGGATATCGCGTCAAACCGGGTGACCGACGCACAAGTGTGCCGCCCCCATGCAATATCACAGTGCCATTCCCTGAGTTAGCGGCGAAAGCGGCTACATCGATACGCCTTCATCCGAGATACGGCGAGGAACCCGCCGTTGATGCCAGCAAGATAGGAGGAACATTTCTCTGGCCACTTGAAGAGCCATGGCCGACCTGCTCGGCCCACGGTATTCCACTCGTTACAGTATTGCAACTGCGGGCCGCTGATTTTCCAGAAATGCCATTTCCATCCGGAACTGATCTCTTTCAAGTTCTTTGGTGTCCTCGTGAGCACGATGATGTTCCAGAATGCCGTGACAAGCCTTGTCCGATGTTTTGGGCGGACCCGCAATTCTATTGGCGCAGTCGTCAGGAAATCACACGCAGCCGGCCTGACAATCCGTTGCCGCTTGAAGCGTACTACGAATACGTTCCCTTCCCATGCCAATTGCTTCCTGAGCGTGTGGTTGAGTATCCATCGGTCCGCGAACTGCCAGAGGATTTCGTGCAACGCATCTACGAATGGCAAGCTCGTACCCTGGCACCAAACGGGACGCATGCCTTCGAATACGAACCTGAATTGAGTGTTGCTTGTGGCACCAAAATTGGGGGATATCTCAATTGGATTCAAGATCCGTGGATTCCCACTTGTGACTGCGGCAAACTCATGGAACATCTATTAACGATTGCAAGTATGGAATGGAATGGGATCATCGGTCGCTGGACCCCTGTGGAAGAACAGGAGATACTCAATTCAAGTTCAGGTACGTGGGACGAGTGGACTGATGAGACGTGGGACGAGTGGGCTGATGATCGTAAGGCCCTTCAAAGTGCGCTATGGAGCCCGACCGGATTGATGCTCGGTGATGCGGGCCATATGCAACTGTTCGTCTGTCGTCATTGCGGCAAATGGCCCATCGTAGCGAATATTGAATGTTGCTAGCTTTAAAACAAAAACCGGTTGGCATTAAGATACCCGTACGAACCCGAATTCCCTTCATGAAAATCATCGCCCTGATCGGCGGCGTTGCCAGCGGCAAGAGTGCCGTGGCTGGCTTGCTGCGCGAGCGGGGGGCGGCGGTGCTGGATGCGGACGCCGCGGGGCATGCGGTGCTAATGGAGCCGGAAGTTGAGCAGGCTGCGCGTGCGCGGTGGGGGGATGCGATCTTCACCGCGGCAGGGCATGTCGATCGGCCGGCGCTGGGGCGAATTGTCTTCGGCCAGGGTCCGCAAGCGGCGGCCGAATTGCAATATCTGGAGTCGCTCACCCATCCTCGCATCCGGCAGCAGCTGCAGCAGCAACTGGCCGCGCTGCGGGCCGAGGGCAAGCATCCGGCGGTGGTGCTCGACGCGCCGGTGCTGCTCAAGGCGGGGTGGGATCGGCTGTGCGATACGATCGTGTTTGTCGACGCGCCGCACGCCGCCCGGCTGGCCAGGGCGGAGGCTCGAGGGTGGTCGGCCGAGGAGTTTGCCGCTCGCGAGGGGGCCCAGGAGCCGCTGCCCGAAAAACGGGCACATGCACACGCAATCATCGATAATTCGGGCTCTTTGCAGCGGACCCGGCAGGAGGTGGTCAAATTTTGGGATTCCCTTTTTCCTGACAAAGTGCCAGATTAATACTGAGCGGGATCCTGATTTTTCCGCCGTATTGTTTCCGCGGTGGGCTTGCTTCCGCCGTGGGTTTCGTACAGTATTTGATATAGGTTCGGTTACGGACTCCGGAACAGTCTCGTAGCGATTGAGTAGTAGTAGACGGCGCGTAGTGAATAGCGGTATCCAGCGGTGCGGCGCGTGTGCCTCATTGCTGACCGGTTGTATTCCAGCGTAAACCCTGGTGGTCGCACAGGGGATTGCCTTTCCCGCGACTCCTTCCCAACCCACATTCCCAAAATTCGTTTCCAACGGCACAGCGTGTGTCGGTTGGTGCTATTGGCATGCATTGAATTTCCCATCGCTGCGAGTGCTCGCGAAGTGATTTTGCTGAGCGCAGTCGCGGCAGTGGCGATTTGATGGCATCGCGTGTCGCACATTGCGACACATTGTCCATCACCGACGTTGCAAAATAAAAATTATTCAAACTCGTCCAAAAGCGCCTCCGCACGTTACGAATAGAAGTAGAGCCTCCCAGTATTGGCACGTCGTTTGCTTTCGTTTGCCACCCTGATCCCACGCCTTCCTGCGGGAACCGTTTCCCGGCCTGTCCTGTCTAAATCCAATCCAGATTGAACACTGTTCACGCCTACCTTTCATCCAGTCGAAGTCGCCGCTGCTTTGCGATTCGTCAAAGCTGTGATGCTTAAAAATAGCGATGCTTCAAAATTGCGATACGTCAAAAAACTGTAATTCGCCCAACCACCCCACCGCCACGGCCCTCTGAGCCACGGCATTGATCCGCGTCCTGTCAGGAGTTTCTTTGAGATGAGCAACGCACGCCAAACCGGCCCTCGGCGGAACGATTATTCCAACCGCAAGCGGCCCACCTCCGGCACCCTCGAATCGTCCAATGGGTCGATCGACGATGAAGAACCGCTGTCGCTGGCCGAAGAGTTGGCGGCCGAGGTCGCCCGCGGCGGCGATCCGCGCGAACACCAGGATCGCTACGACCAGGCCAAGCAGGGCGACACGCACATCGCCGAGCTGCAAAAAATGTCGATGCCGCAATTGATCGAGCAGGCCCGCAAGGAGCAGCTCACCGACATCGCCGGCGCCAAGCGGCAGGACCTGATCTTCAAGATCCTCAA
>JAIOQB010000102.1 GCA_021413585.1 Planctomycetia bacterium | reverse complement strand
GATTTATATGGGCGCATCGCAGGGGTGCAGGCAAGCAGTTCTAACTGCTTACTCAGTACTCAGTACTGAGTACTAACGTCGTACTGAGTACTCGCGTCGGAGGCACCATGTTGCGACACGCTGCGTCGATTGCCGGCCGAGACGCCTGCTTTCGCCCCTTCACTCGTCTCTGCACCGGTTTCTTCACTGCGGCCATTCTGCTGCTGACGTCAGCCGCCGGGCTGTTGCCTCACGGCGCCGGGGCCGCGGAACCGGAGATGCAGACCGAGGCCCAGCGCCAGGCGGCCTACGATCAACTCGCCCGCGAGCAGAGCCAGTTGGAGGCCCATGCCGCGGCGCTCAAGCAAGTAGTCCGGCTCGTGCGCCCGGCGGTGGTCCATATCGAGGTGACCAACCAGGGGGACGCCCGCCCCACCACGTCGCGCCGCGGCGCGGCGGATGAAACCGGCTCCGGGGTGATCGTCACCATCGAGGGAAAACCGTTCATCCTCACGAATCGCCATTTAATTCGCTACTCGACTCCCGAGAATATCTCCGTCCGGCTGGCCGACGGCCGCGTGCTGCATCCGACGCACACATGGCAGGACGCGGGGACCGATATCGCCGTAATGTCGATCGCCGGCAGCGGTCTGCTGGCCGCCCGCGTCGGCGACAGCGACCGGATGGAGATCGGCGACTTTGTGCTGGCCATCGGCAGCCCGTTTGGACTGAGCCACTCGGTCACGCACGGCATCATCAGCGCCAAGGGGCGCCGCGACCTGGAGCTGGCCACCGACGGCGTGAACTACCAGGACTTCCTGCAGACCGATGCCTCGATCAACCCGGGCAACAGCGGCGGGCCGCTGGTCAACCTGCGGGGCGAAGTGGTGGGCATCAACACGGCCATCGCCAGCAGCAGCGGCCACAACGAGGGAATCGGCTTCTCGATTCCGGCCAACATGGTGATGATCGTGGCCAAGCAGTTGATCGACCGCGGCGCCGTGATCCGAGGCTTCCTGGGCGTCAGCCTCGACTCAAAATTCTCCGCCACCGCGGCCGCCGCGTTGGGCTTGGACCGGCCGCGCGGAGCCCGCGTCACCGCCATCACTCCCGGCTCGCCGGCCGCGGAGGCGGGCATCCACGTGGGCGACGTGATCCTCACGTTCAATGGCGTGCCAATCGACGACGACAATCACCTGGTCAACACGGTCAGCCTGACGGAAGTAGGGCACGACGTGCCGCTGACCGTATTCCGCGACCGCGCTGAGCTGCCGCTCAAAGTGCGCATCGCCCAGCGGGACGCGGCGGCATTGAAGTAGCTGAATTCCGTGGGTGCAAGCACCCACGCTACTTGCTATCCGGCACCGCGCCTCGCAACCCGCGCAGGATGCAGTCCATCACACCGACCACATCTACTTCGGTCAGCACTTCCATATTGGGCCGTTCGCGCTTCCGGCCGGTGCGGCGGTCGAGCACCGTGGCACCCATCGTCAACTCACCTCGCGTCTCCACGTCGCCGAACATCGACTCGGCTTGAAACAGCTCGGGGTGCAAGAGTGCCGCCAGGGCCACCGGCTCGTGGATCCGCATTCCCTCCAGGCCAAACTCGGCCCGATGGCTGCGAAAGCAGTGCGGCAGCATCCGCCGCAGCAGACGGCCGGCGGGCGTGGTGTCGGGGGGCAACTCGTCGAGTTGGGCGTACGTCATGATGATCGGGTTGGTCACGTCCAATGGCACGAGCGTCTTCGTCATGGGAGAACGGAACACGCGGTGCGCCGATTCCGGATCGCAGAACATATTAAACTCGGCGGCGGCCGTCACGTTCCCTCCCACCTTCACTGCCCCGCCGCGAATCACAATCCGCCCGATGATCGAAGCGAGTTCTGGATCGCGATCCAACGCCCGCGCGATGTTCGTCAGGGGCCCCAGGGCCAGGATGGTAACCGAGTCGGGAGCCGCGCGGACCTCGTCGCAGATCACCTTTTCGGCCGGGTGGATGTGATGCAGCTCGGCGACTTCAAAATCGGCGTTGCCCATCCCGTCGGCGCCGAAGATATGCCGGCCGTCGGCGGAGCGGCCGTTGTCCGGCTCGCGGGCACAGCCAATGCGCGGCAGCCGGGGAGGATCGATCTGCTCGATGATTGTCTGCACGTTCCGCGTGGCCTGCTCGGCCGAGACGTTCCCCGCCACCGCGGTGACCGCCACCACTTCCAGCCGCGGATCGAACAGCGCCATGCATACGGCCAGGGCGTCGTCCACGCCCGGGTCGACATCCAGAATCACCTTCCTGGCCATGCTTCAAACCTACCGTTCCTTGCATTGGCGCAGTGTGGCGCCATGATGGTATGGGATTCCTGGGTTCGTCCCCGCGGCCGATTCTAAGACGCTCCGCACAGCCCGGCAAGGCCAAAGGTCGTGGCCCGGGGCCGCTGTGGCCGGTACAATCCAGCACGCTGGCCGTTTGCGTTGGTCCGGGTTTTCACGGGCGCAAATGTCCAATGACCAAAATTCCAATCTCCAATAAAGACGTGCGTAGCTCCTCCATTGGTCATTGAGATTTGGTCATTGGTCATTCGATCCGTCCGTGGCTGCACTGATTGTTGAATGACGGGAACGGTTTAGGAGACGCGTAGGTGCTCGTATCGCTCATCGGACAAATCCTGGCCGGCGACGATCTGGCGATGGACCAGATGTTCGCGGCGGTCGATGCGATCATGCGCGGCGAGGCCGAATCGCAGCACATCGGCCTGCTGCTGACCGCGCTGGCGAACAAGGGGGAAACATTTAAGGAGCTGGCCGGCGCGGCCGCGGCGATGCGGCAGCACATGACGCCGATCCACAGCAGCCGAGATGGAGTAGTCGATACCTGCGGCACCGGCGGGGACCGCTCGGGCACGTTCAACATCAGCACCGCCGCGGCCCTGGTGGCGGCAGCGGCCGGCGTGCCGGTGGCCAAGCACGGCAATCGCAGCATCACCAGCCGCAGCGGCTCGGCCGACGTGCTCTCCGCGCTGGGAGTGAATGTCGAAGCCCCGGTGAGCATCGTGGAAGCATGCCTGGAGGAAGTCGGCATCTGTTTCTGCTTTGCTCCGCTGCTGCATCCGTCGATGCGACAGGTCAACGAGGTCCGCAGGTCGCTGGGCATGCCGACGATCTTCAACCTCATCGGCCCGCTCTGCAATCCGGCGTCGGCCCCGTTTCAACTGGTCGGCGTGGGTCGGCGCGAGGTGGCGGAGCGGATGGCTCCCGCCTTGGCCATGCTCCACACGCAGCGGGCCATTGTGGTCACGGGCAGCGACGGCCTCGACGAAGTCACAATCAGCGGGCCGACGCACGTGATCGACGTTCGAGAAACTGCCGTGGAGCCGATCGTGGTCAACGGCCAAGAACTGACCGACCACGAACACACAGTGCTCGAAGAGACCTGGACGCCAAATGATTTTGGATTGGAGTCGCAAGTGATGGCGTCGCTCGTCGTCGACGGTCCCGAGCAAAGTGCCGCGATGATCGTCCGCGTGCTCGCCGCCGAACGCGGACCCCCGCGCGATATCGTGGTGGCCAATGCATCGGCCGCGCTGTGGGTAGCCGGCCAAGCCAGCACGCTTAGCGAAGGCGCCCGCCTGGCCGCCGAGGCGATCGACAGCGGCGCGGCGCGAGAAACCCTGCGGCGGTTCGTGGAGGTGAGTCACGCCAAAGATTCACCACGGAGACACTGAGGCACGGAGAAATTAATGACCAATGACCAAATTCCAATCTCCAATAAGCGAGGTAACTTCGTTTATTGGAGATTGGAATTTGGTCATTGGTCATTCCCCTCCAGCCGATCTTTCCTTTCCCCCCGCCACCTGATACGATGTCAATCTGCGGCATTTGGGAAATATCCGCCTTAATTTGCCGACCGACATTCACCCTCCCATTGCACCTTCCACGTCCGGAGTCTCACCGATCATGGCCAAGCCCCATCGCACCGCAAAAAAAGCCAATCACGGCAAGCGCCCCTCCAACAGCAAAGCCCGTAAAGCCAAGCGCCACCTGGTGAAAACCTAACGAAACCCGCCGCGCGCTCGGTACTGAGTACCCAGTACTGAGTACTAGCTTCAGAGTACTAGCTTCCAAGGAAGATCGCCGTGCCTGCCAAAGAGCCGATTGTCGACTTTGCCGCCTTCGATCCCGGCCACATCGTGGCCGATATCGAGGAGATTCGGCGCTTCAATCCGCAGCGTTTTGAGATGGAGCAACTCACCGGCATCCTATTGGAAGACATGGAGCGGCACATCTGCGTCGGCTTCAAGGAGGTGACGGACCACGAGTTTTGGGTTCGCGGCCACATGCCCGGCTTGCCGCTGATGCCCGGCGTGGTGATGTGCGAGGCGGCCGCGCAACTGGCCAGCTACATCACGCAAAAGTGCGACCTGCTCGGCGCCGAGATGGTGGGATTCGGCGGCATGGAAAACGTCCGCTTCCGCGACCCCGTGCGCCCCGGCGATCGGCTGATCATCATGGCCCGCAAGACGAAGCTGCAAGACGAAGCTCCGCCGCGGGGCCGTGGTGGTGTGCGAGTTCCAGGGCTGGGTCCACCAGACACTGGTGGTCGAAGGAGAGATCAAAGGGGTGCCGCTTCCCGCCGCCGCGCTGCGCGCCGCGCAATAGGCGGTGACGGTGACATTCGATTGGCGATGTGCGATTTCTGATTTGCGATTTGGCCGCAGCGCTCCGCGCCGCGTAACAGCCGGTGACGGGACATGGGACGGCGCGCATTACGCAAAATTGATCCGGCACTCGATCTGTCGCAGCATCTGTTGATCCGGCCGACAGTCTCCGTTACCGGGGTGGCTGGGGCAACGCCCCAGGTGTCGTCAATGGATTCAACTGGGGCGTTGCCCCTGGCACCCGACGAGACCACCACAACCGAGCGTGTCGGCACCCTGCGCGTCCCTTGGGATGCAATGGCCGTCTTCGGCCGGCGTGCCCCGTTGGAGGTCGAAGTCGGCAGCGGCAAGGGGATGTTCCTGGCAAGGGCAGCAGCCGAGCGGCCGGACCACGACTTCCTGGGGATCGAGCTGGCGAACAAATACGCCCACTTCGCCGCCGCTCGGCTGGCCAGGGCCGGCCTGACCAACGCCCGTTTGCTCTCGGGCGACGCCCTGACGTTCTTTCGCGAGCTGCCCGACGCTGTTAGCGGGGTGGGCCTCGCCGCCGTCCACGTCTACTTTCCTGACCCCTGGTGGAAGAAGCGGCACCGTAAGCGGCGCGTAATGTCCGCGGCGTTCATCGGCGACATCAACGGCGGAGGTCGTACGTCACTCCCCTCCCTTCCAGGGAGGGGCCGGGGGAGGGTAACGCGTTGCCAAGTCTACAGATCTCGTGGCGAAGTTCCCCAACGTAATCCCACAACGGCAATGAACCGCCATGTCATCGGACTCCACCCCGCCGCCCGACGCCGCCTCATCCAGCACGCCAGCTTCCGGCGATCTTGAACTCACCTGGGTTGGACAACTCGGACTTGGCTACGCCGGCATTGTCGTGCCGATGATTTGCTTTTGCGTTTCGCAATCACCACCCAATGGAGGTCCCTACCCAGATTGGCAATCCGGCCTTACCAGCGACTATGCGGCGTTGCTGGTGTCCGGTCGGTCGATGCTCCCTTTCTACCCATTGCTCGTTTACAGCATGACGTGCATGGCAATGTTGCTGTGGCAGCCAGCGCGTTTCGCAAGAGTCTTCTGGATTCGGTTTGGCATTTACTCGGGCGTGCTCCTGGCGCTGCAATACTGCATTGTTGTCGGCACAATGACTGGAGCGGAGATAGGAGGCTGGCTCATCATGATGTTTTGTTCGGCGGTGGTGATCGCAATTCCCTACGGCCTGGGACGGCTGATTGTCCATCTGACATCGCGCCAACGTCCAAGCCTCGATCTGTTCGTGATTTTCTTAATCTTGTTTGTTGTTGTCGGGTTTTTTTCACTGGTGGTGGCGATTGTATTCGCCACTCCTTTGGCCCTGGCTGCGTATGGCATCCTGGCGATTCGACTTGTGCGAGCGGCAGACGGTCCACGGTTTCGCATTTCGATTGCGCATTGCCTAGCCGCGATCGGCTGGTTTTCCGCCTGGTTCGCCGCGTGGCGGATGTCGGTGGCATTGATGCTGGAAGCCTATCGCCAACTGCCGACCAAACCTCCGCAGCGCTGCTACATCGCCACCGCCGCCGCGCAAGGGCACCGCCAGTTCGTGCGCTCGCGAACCATCCGCAACGAAGACGGCTCGCCAGCCATCGTCAACGATCAACTGCGGTACTTAAAAACCGCGGAGCTGATGCTCTGCTGCGCAGCGCCTCGGATCCATCGGGCCGTCCGTCGGGTTTACGATGCGGTCGGCCCCCGGGTGGCGGCCCAAATCAAACACCCGTTAATCGCCGACGCGGCGTACGTTTCGCTCAAGCCGTGCGAGTGGGCGGCCCGGCTGGTTCTGTGGCTCGTGCTGCCGCGTGAACGCCGGGCGTTACTGCACAGGGAGCAATCTGCCGACAACACCGCGCCTAATCCTTCTCGTCGCAGCGCGCAATAAAGTCCAGCACTAGCTGCCGGTACATCACTGGGTTGGTCGCGGCAAGTTGCAAATGTTCCGCGCCGGTGAACACCGCCACTTTGGCGTGGCTCTCGATGCGTTTGCATATCGCCTTCGACTCCGCCGGCAGGGCGTGCCGATCCTTTTCGCCGGCGAGGATCAGCACGGGAATATCAGGCGGAATTGTCGTCACTGCACTCAACGGCGAGATCTTGCTGGAGTCCGCCAGCACCAGCGGCGCCGCCGCGCACAGCCCGGCATAGGCAATCGGCCGCAGCCCAGGGTGCAGCCGCATCTGCAGGCGATTCCACACGGCGGTGTGCAGGTCCTGATATAGACACTCCAGCACATAACCTTGCACCCGCTGGCCCAATTCGCCGGCGGCAAACACGGCCGCGGCCGCGCCGAGCGATTTGCCCCACACAATCAGATGCCGGTCCGGATGCCGGCTCTCCCACCACGCCACCGCGGAGAGCACATCGTGCCGCGCGCTGTAGCCAAAGTCGTTTACGTCTCCCGTCGAATCACCGTGTGCCCGCAGCGTGATCAGCAGCACGGGATACCGGGCGGCCACCAGCCACTCCGCCTCCGGCAGGCACGAGGCGCGGCTGCCGCCGTTGCCGTGCAGCAACAGCACCGCCGGACGATCGGCCCGCCCTTCGGCAAACCAGCCCCCGATCTGTTGGCCGTCCGAAGTCGTCAGCCGCAAAGGCTCGAAGGTAGCCCAGGCGACCGTGGGCAACGGCTCTTCGTGCGGCGGCTCCGCACGGCGCGTCAGCCGATACGCCACGACCGCCGAGGTGCCCAGCCACGCGACGACAAGCAGCGCCGCAGCGATCAGCAGCCGACGGCACCATGTGCGGAGGCGGGGTTTCATCATCGGTGTGGCAATGAGCGAATGCGGTGTGTTGAGCGAGTTGGTGGTGCTGGCACTGGCATAGCCAGTGGCACACGGACGGAGGCGAAAACCAGGGACGGGATTGCTGGCACTACACTACTTAGCCGGCGGATCAAAGTAATGATCGAGTCCGCGCCACAAGCTGCGGGCGTAGCGAAAGAACCACAGCGGGAACAACACGCAAAACGTGCCGACGACCACCACGCGGCCGGTGTCCGACAGGTTGGTGCCGAACATCAGGGCAAAGTACCCGGCGGTGAGCAGCAGCGCGGTCAGGCCGTAGTTGACGTAGATCGACCCCAGGTAATACCCCGCCTCGGGTTGAAAATTCAGCCCGCACGCTTCGCACGCCGGGCGCATGCGGAAATAGCCGGCGAACATCCGCCCCTGGCCGCAGCGAGGACAGCGCAGCCGGCAGCCACGCAGCAGCACAGTTCCCAAGCCGACGTTCGGCGGCGACGATTTTTCCGCAGTGTTTTGTATCATGAAAGTCGTTATTCCCCGTCGCTCCATGCTACACTATCCGGACAGCGAACCCGGTCGATCCCCTGCCCTTTTGATTTCTTTGTCCCCATGAAAAAGTTCGGTCGCGCGATGCAAGTCGGCGGGTTGGTGCTGTTGCCGGTGGCGATGCTGATGCAGTTGATGAATCAACTCGCCTTGGGCGCAATGCTGACCATGATGATCGCCGGAGTGGCCGCGTTCTACCTGGGGCGCTACATCGAGGGTTACGCCCCCCGCTAATCCGCACGCTTCCGTCCCGACCCACCGGCAGCGTAAAGCGTTGGGGCTCAAGGCGTTGATTCCCGGCCCGCCGCCGCGGTTTCTGCCTATAAACGCGTCGCCAAAACAGAGCCCCGCCTGACGGAAGCCCACGGCACTGGCTTTCCCGCCGGGACGCCGCCTCCTATACTGGGGTGTTTGGTTCCTAAGTTGAAGCGGGACCAATCCTTAGAGGTTGTGTCTAATACTCTGGCTCTGGCTGTAACCCTGGCTCAAAGGTAATACGGACATGGGTTCCGCGAGGCGCAGCGTGGCGGCCGCGATGGCCGTGCTGGTTTTCTGCGGCCTCTTCGTTGTCCGTCCGCAGCACGCCGCGGCCCAATTTGCCGGCTTCGGATTCACCAGCAGCTTTGAACTCTCCCCGTCGGTGCAGATCGAAGACCTCGAAGGGACCGACGTCAAAGCCAGCTTGGCGCGGCTCAATGCCCTGCTGGCCGACAAGAAGTGGGACGAAGCGGTCGAATCGCTTCGCAAGATCGCCGAGGATCACGGCGATCGGGTGATCGGCCTCGACCGCACCGCGCTGCCCGGCGTAGCGCCCGCCGCCGCCACCGCCGAGGAGAACCGCCGCTTCGTCAACGTCCGCGACTATTGCAATCTGCGCTGCACGCTCTTGCCGGCTGAGGCCCTGGCCCTGTACCGCGCGCGGGTCGATCAAGTGGCCGCCCGCTGGTATCGCGACGGCGTCGTCCGTCGCGACGAACGGCCGCTCACCAACATCATCGAGCAATCCTTCTGCAGCACGTACGGCGACAAGGCCCTGCTGGCGCTGGGAGAGTTGGCCCTGGAGCGCGGCCAGTACGATCGGGCCCGCGCGTATTGGGAGCAGATCAGCCCCTTGCTGCGCGATGCTAACGGCCGGCCGATGTGGCAGCGGCTATATGGCGTACACTGGGCGAAAAACGGCGCGGCAGTGGCGGCTGAGTTCCAGCATCGCGACCGGCCGCCGGCCTGGCTGGCGTTTCCAGATACCTCGCTCGACGTGGCGGCGGTCCGGGCACGGCTGGTGCTGGCATCGATCCTGGAAGGATCGCTCCCGCGGGCACAGCAGGAACTCGAACTATTTCGCCGACTCCATCCGCAAGCCGCCGGCCCGCTCGCCGGACACGAAGGCCCGTATCAGGAAACGCTGGCCAACTTGCTGCGCGAGGCGGCCCAGTGGCCCGTCGCGGCGCCGCGCGAAGATTGGCGAACGTACGCCGGCAATTTCGCCCGCAATCGGGTGCTTCCCAATCCACTGCAGCTAAGCGGGCGCCCCACATGGGAGGTGTCGCTGGCGGCAATGGCACCGCCGCCCGCCCCGGTCGTGCGGCCAGGGCGTTGGATGCGGATGCCGGTCGAAGGAGTATCGGACGACGGCCTAGAGTTTTTTCCAGTGCTGGTCGGGCCGCTCGTGCTGCTGTGCAACCAGCAACAGGTGTTCGCGTTCGATGCCCGCACCGGGAAGGCCGCGTGGCCCAGCCCCGACGGCGTGCCTGGGCAAATCTTTCCCGGCGGCGGCACCGCGCCGGACCCGCGGTTCTCCGTGGAGAACGCCGTGGGGCGAGCCCGCTATTCGCTCACCGCGCACGGCGACATGCTCTACGCCCGGCTCGGCTCCCCGGTCACCGGCCGTCCCGGCGGTGTGACGGGCGAGTCCGATCCCACCTATCTCGTTTGCCTCAACTTGCGGAAGCAAGGCTCGCTCGAATGGAAGTATCCCCGCGACAACGATCGGCTGGAGTTCGACGACGGCCACTGGACGCTCGAAGGTCCGCCGGTGTGCGACGGGCAAAATGTTTACATCGGCATGCGTCACAGCACGTTTCGTCCTGAAGCGCATGTGGCGGCCCTCGACGCCCTCACCGGAAAACTCCTGTGGCGCAAGCGAATCTGCGCCGCCGACACGCCCGCCCACGGCCTGCTCAACGAGATCACGAACAACCTGCTCACGCTGCAAGACGGCACACTGTACTACAACACGAACCTGGGGGCCGCCGCCGCGCTCGACACGCGCGATGGCCGCATCCGCTGGGCCTATCGCTACCAGCGGGTCCGCTCCGGCGATCTCAAGACGCCTGCCAGCCATTTTCTCCGCGACATCAGTCCCTGCGTCTACAGCCGCGGCCTGGTGATGGTGGCCCCCAGCGACAGCCCCACGATCATGGCACTGGACGCCACCACCGGCGCCTTGGCCTGGACGACGTTTCCCGTCAAGAACGATCGCCCGGGCGGCATCGACGAAGACCACCCGACCTTCTTGCTGGGCGTGGCGGGGGACAGCCTGATCGCCACCGGGCGCGGCGTCTGG
>JAIOQB010000101.1 GCA_021413585.1 Planctomycetia bacterium | reverse complement strand
GTCATGCAATTAAGCCATTTGGGATCGCCAATAACGGCGTTGCGGCAGATCCGGCCCGTCTCGACCTCTCTGAAAATCAGGTCACCCGCCGGACTGCCGCTGGCGAGCATCCGTCCATCTGGCGACAACGCCGCGGAGATGACGCTGGTTCGCAAATTACTTGGGTTGACCTCGGTCCCGCCCAGGCGGCGCCAGAGTTGTGCTCCCAAATTGAACGCGTCAATGTTCCCGCGGTGCATGGCGAGGATACGGTCGCAACGCGGTGAGCAAAACAGCCTTGCACTACGATCAGCAGTTGCCCGACGGGCTGTCTCTTCCACAACTTTATCGAGATCCCACACGGAAAACACTCGGTCATTGTACCTTGCCGGAGATCGAGAACACGGATCTCCGCTCCGTTGGAAACATCGCTGATTACGATCAACCCATCCTCGCTTGCCGACAAAAGCCGCCGTTCGTCGGGCGAAAAGCAAAGTCCAACGACTCGTTTTTTGTGAATCGAGCTTTTCTTGATGAGGCGCGGTTGCGCCGCCAGGCGTTGTCCGTCGGGGGTATGATCTCCTCCCACAATCTCCCACAGGTGGACGTCGGTATTGGTGCTGACCGCCACCCTGCCGCCACTGGGAGACATCGCGATGCGACCTAAATCGCCATCATGGGGTCCCAGGGAAAGCAATGGCCGAAGTAGTGCGTCGGACTGCGGGCTGCGCGGATCGCGAGCGTCGAGCTTGATCGGAAGCACGCTCCGCGACCCATCCGTCAGGCGAGCGGTTCCGGCGTGGTAAATCAGAGGAGATCCATTCGGCGGGGCAAGCACCCATGCCGTCAGCGGACGCTCGTCGAGAGAACCGTCAGGAGCGGCGACTTGGATGGAGAACCGAAATTCTTTTCCCGCTTGATCGGCCGTCGCGGTCCAATGAAACAGCCCGCGGTTGGCGTCGAGTGTCACTCCGACGGGAACGTCGCCTTGCAACGAGTACGTGGCGACCCCTGCCCAATCCGCCGCGAATTCCGTTTCAAAGTGTTGCGTGTACTTTCGCCCCACCACGACTGTTGGGTCAACCACAGGCAGCAGGCGCAGCGGCTTGGGCCAGAAAGGCAAGGCTGCCTTCGCTGGCGTTGACTTCGTAGGAACTACCGGGGCGGCTGCCACCAGTGTTTCGGGAACACTCGGCGTCGACTGCGGTGAGCTCGAAGCCAAATACCACGCCAGCAAGGATCCCAGCAGCAAGCACGCTCCGCAAACGGCCAGGACCAACGGGCGCGCCGCGCGCTTCGGCCTACACCCAGCGTGTTTCCAGCGGGCTTCAGCCGCCTGCAGCCGGGTACGCAGCGCCTCGCGTTGTGCTTGCAGGGCGCCAAGCTGCCGATCGGCCTGAGCGAACTGCTCGCGCAGATCTGCGGCCTGCCGCTGCTGGGTGGCCAGTTGGCCTTCGAGTTCCTTCCCAATCCGCGCTTCTTGGGCCGCGTTTCGCCGCGCCACGGCGGCCTGGTCCGGGTCTGCAAAAGCCTGCGCATCGCGGGCTGCGGCCGCTGCGGCATGTTGCCGGCTGGCCGCCTGAGCGCTAAAGTCCGCAGCGACCGCGTCCGCCTCGTGGACCAGACGCGCCAGCTCGTCGCGACGATTCTCATAGTCGGCGATTGCGCGGTCGACCTGCAGCGACGTCGATTGCAATTCCTGCACGAACTTCGGCGCTGCCCGCCAGAATAGATTGGCGGCGCCGTCCTTGACCTTTCTCCAGGCGCCATGCTTCGGAAGCCGGACGGGCCGGGACACCGCGATCGGCAATATCGTGGCCGGATCTGCGTTCTGCACGATATCCGAGTCCGGCACGATATCCGACTGGTTAAGGACAACAGGCTTGACCTTCAATGGCTTGCCCGCCCGGAAGGCCTCCAGATCGGACTGCACCGCCTCACAATTGGCGTACCGCTCTTCCGGGTTCTTGGCCATCAGTCGGGCCACGATCGCGGCCAGCGGTTTTTGTACGTCGGGAGCGACCTCGCGGAGCGCGAGCGGCGGCTCGTACGCGTGCTGAAAGATCATCGCCGTGGGTGTTGCCGCCTCAAACGGCAGCCGCCCGGCCAGCATCCGAAACATCAGCACGCCGAGAGAATAGAGATCGGCGCGGCCGTCGACTCGCTGTCCGCGGGCCTGCTCGGGGGCGATGTAGTCGACCGTGCCCATGATAATGCCGGTGGCGGTCATGCGCTGGCTCTCGCCGAGCGAATGGACCAGGCCAAAATCGGCCAACATCGCTCGGCCCGTCTGGCGGTCGAGCAGGATATTGCCGGGCTTCACGTCGCGATGTATCAGGCCCTGGGCGTGCGCCGCCCCCAAAGCGGCCAGGCATTGTTGGGCGATCGCGGCGGTCTCGTCCGCGGAGAGCCGTTCGTGCGTGCGAAGCCGGTCGGCCAGCGATTCGCCCTCGACGAACTGCATCGCAAAGAAGTGATGCCCAGCGTCCTGCCCAATAAAGTAGATCGGCACGATGTTGGGATGCGCCAGCCTCGCGGCGGCCGTGGCTTCAACTTGAAAGCGGCGAACCAGGTCCTCGGAGCGGGCCAGTTCGACGGGCAGAACCTTGATGGCCACCTGTCGTCCCAACGACGGATCCCAGGCTCGATACACATCACCCATGCCGCCGCGGCCGATGCGGGCGAGAATCTGAAATTGCCCGAGCTGATCGAAAGGCAGGTCCGGTGGCTCGACCCAGGGGAGCGACGGCGCCGGCGGGCGAGCGGGGACGGACGGGGTGTCCACGCTGCGACCGATCTCGCTGCCGCGGGCCGGCGTTTCAATTGCCGCCTTGGGCACGCTCTCTTCGAGCGCCTTACCGAGCGACTCGAATAGTGCATCGCCGTCCGCCAGTCGAGTTTGCGGATTGTGTCCGAGCGAACGATCGACCACGTCACGCAGCACCAGCGGCACCTGGGCGTTGACCTTCGGACTGCTTAGATAGCGGTGAACCGATCCGCCCGTGGCCAAGCGGACAATCAGAGCGCCGATCTGATAGACGTCAATCCGGCGGGGATCGACGTCAAAACCAGCGTGGAGCAACGCCGCGCGAGCACCTGACAGATCGGCAGGCGGGGTAACCGGCTTGCCGCCATGCAGCTCCGGTGGACAAGAGTCGTCCGCGCGGGGTCCACCCAGTTCGCGCCGCGTGCGCGGGGTCCGGAGTCGAATCCTGCCCGGCGGCTCAATCTCGATCGCGTCCAGGTCAATGGCGCCGTGCCATTGATTCGCCGCGTGCAGGGCGCGCACTTGCCGAGTGACGCTACGCGCGATGCCAACGACTTCTTTGAGCGAAAACGAACCGCGATCGGCCGCGACTGAACTAAGCAAACGGGGAGGCTTCTGTTGTGTTTCTTTGTCCGTCACAGAATCGCCCCACGGAGTGGTCGAAGGCAATCGGGTTGGAGAAGGGAAGCCGGCGACATCCGTCGATTGTACTGTCTTGTCAATCGGGCATACAACTATTCAGGCGGCGCCCCGGCCCCATCCGCGACAGACTGAAAATTCTGTGATAAAACACCCGCAGGCAGGAATGCCTGCCCCAAACATTCCTGCCTGCGAGCGGTCGCTAGAGGTCTATGGCCTAGGGGGTATTGACGGTTTGTTTTATTCGCAGCAATTCCGCTTCCACGTCCAAGTCGAGTTCGTTGTGGGGATAGAATCGCGCGGCGGTGGCGATTGTGCCCAGCGGGCCGGCCGCCAACTCCGCGCGCGATTCGGCCACGGCTTCGGCGATCTCAACTTTCCGTCGCAGCCGCTCCAGGCGGCTGGTCACCTCACAGCCGAGCGCCATGCCATCCTGCAGTTGGGCCGCGCGGGCCTGTATGTCCGCCGCACGCCGGCGGAGCGTCAGCGTGCCGAGTTGCCGGCGGGCCGCAAGGTGCCGGGCCTGCATCGTGTCAATTTGGGCGCGAGCGGTGTCGCGGAGCGTCTGCGCTCCGTCCAGTTGCGATCGCAGTTCGGCAACGCCGGTCTCATGCATTAGCCGCCGGGCAATTGCTTTTTTCGCCAGCCCATCGTCCCCGGCCCGAACCGCCGCCGCCGCCCGCATCGACCACAACTCGACCAGGCTCTCCCCCTGCGAAAGCTGTCGAGCGAGAGCATGGCAGGCCGCGATCGTGGTGGCCAGTTCGTGCCGGTGACGCACGACTTCTTCGTCCATTTGGCGGACGGCCTGCTTGAGCATCCGCTCTGGATTTTCCATCCGATCCAAAGCGTCGTTCACGTTGGCGGTGATGATGTCTCCCGTTCGGCCGACAATACCCATGTTCAAGCCCTTGCGTGGTGGCAACGATCGTTGTACCAATTTGATGTAATCGCCCTGCCGATTCGGTAAGCGTCGCGGCCGGCGGAGCTAGAAAAGTTGACTAATCAACCAACGGGAATGAAGATGACCGTCACTTCCAGGCCGAGTGGGTGCGGTATTCGGGGCGGAATATGACATTTCCTGAAACCCGGCAGACGCTCATCCGCCGCCTCGCCACTGCCAGCAGCGAGCACGACTGGGGGGAGTTTCTCAGCGACTATTGGGGGCCGATCTGCCGATTCGCGGCCCGGCGGGCATCGCTCTCGGAGGCAGATGCCGAAGATGTGGCCTCGCAAACCTTTGCGGCCCTGCTCAGCGGTGAGTTGCTCGTTCGGTGGCAGACGAATCGAGCGGCGAAGCTGCGGACGCTCCTCTGCACGGTGGTGCGGAATGTCCTGTCGAACCAGACCCGGGTCCAATCGGGACGGGAGCGTTTGCTCAAGCAGCATGCGGAACAGGCTGCCAGTGACGGGCCGCTGCCGGTCGCCACGACCCTGGAAACGAGCGAGGAGCAAATCGACGCCTTTTACGCCGCCTGGGTCGAGGACTTGCTGGCACGATCCGTTGACAAGCTTCGAGACGAGTATCACGCGGCGGGCAAGGGGGACTATTTTCGCGTGCTGTACGGCCGGGTGTGCGAGGAAATGAGCGTGCCGGAGATCAGCGCGGCACTGGGGCTGAAGCCCACGGACGTGGAAAACTACTACAAGGCCGCGAAAAAGCGGCTCGCCGAGACGCTGAAAGACTCCCTTCGCGCGCACACGGCCCGCTACTGCGACGAGGCCGAGATGGCCGACGAATTTCAGGCCGAGTGGGCCGCGCTGGGGAACTTCGTCGAAGCGCATGGAGGGCTGGAGCGGGCCGTTCACCGCAGCTACGCGGAGCAATCGCCGGCGAGCGCCCCGCAGAAACGGTCGACGGCCTTTTCGGACACGCTGATTCGCTATCGGCAGCAAGCGCGGCCGGGGGGGCGTGGCACCTCGGGTGCCGATTCCTGAAATTGCTCGGCCGGGTTCAAGATTTCTTGCCGAACCGCCAGGCTCGCTACATCAAGTGAGTGGATCGGACAACCACCGATCCGCCGCGTCGTAGCGGCCCATGGGATATTCCAAGCGGAGGAGCCGGAAACATGTTCTTCTTCCTGCCAACAGTGGTCGATCAGCGCCGACGCGACAACGTGTTTCCGCTGGCGAACACGATGATTGTCATCGCCAATGTTCTGTTGTATCCCTGGTCGGCCAGCATGGTCGTCGGGCCGGGAACGGGATTAGCAAGCATTCTCACTTCCGCCTTCGCCCACGCAAACCTGATGCACCTGATTGGCAATATGTGGTTTCTCTGCGTGTTCGGCACCCCCGTAAACAGGCGACTGGGAAACGGCATCTATCTGACGGCGTACCTCGCCATCGCTGCCACAGTGGGGCTTATTTTTCGGCTCCTTGCGACCAAATATGCCCTGGGAGCTTCCGGCGCGATCTCGGGCGTGATGGCGATTTGCGTATTTCTGATGCCCGCCGCGATGATCCGATTCGGATACACGGCATTTTTTCCACTGACGGTATTGATTGGAATTTTCAGCCGGCCGCGGTACGGATGCAACTGGTTTATTCGCTGGGGGACGTTTTCGATCCGCGCCGGATGGGGCATACTCTTTGTGCCGCTGATGGAATGCCTGGAACTCATGACCACAGGATTCAACTGGACGAACGTGATTCACCTCCTGGGCTTCGCCTGCGGCATGGGGGTTTTGCTGCTGCTGCCCGAGCGGGTGTCACTGGGCCATCGACGTTATGCCAACCCTTGGTTTAAGGAACTCTGCCGCGAGTAGCCAGGAATCGCCGCCAGACATTCGCCCGGCATGGTCGCCAGGCCAGACCCGGCTCAAGGCACGCTCGAGAGCGCCGATGGGTTGGTTAGCGGCGGCGATTGCATCCGAATTGCAGGGCCAACGCGGGTAGCCCCTGTTTTTTCCGATGTTTCCCCAGTAAAGTCGAGATCTGTATCGCCCGCAATTTCTCTCGCACACGTTCGCCCGCCGGCGAGTTCAGAGCTGTCTGGGCGCGGACTTTGGCTAGCTGCGGCAGTTTGCCGCAGCACAATTGCGGTGGGCTGCGGTCCAGGGCTGTGCTCTGAGGCCATGCGGGCGATCTGCGCCGCAGCGTTGCCCAAATCCCAATGAAGCGCGTCGACGGGCAAAAAGGCCGCGCACGTTGACAAAAATCGCCATCGCGTGCCGGGCATCGCGAATTTGAGATCGATGACTCATGACCACCCGGCCGCGAACGATTGGCTTCTATGGACTCGCCGGGCGCGAGTCGGTCCATCAGATGCTCCAAGGGACGCTGCGCTATTGCGACGAGGTGGGAGGCTTTGCCGTCCGCGACTTCCGGGCGCGAGAGACCTTCGACATCAAGCCCAGCGAGCCGCCGCCGTGGCGGGGGCGCGCCGATGGAATGCTGATGTTCCTGCCGCGCCCGCCCGGCAGCACCGACCGGCAAGTCGCCGATTGGGTGCTCAGCGGCGGCGTGCCGACGGTGGGGGTGGGGGCCGACGTGCTGGACCGCCGGATTCCCTGCTTCCACATTGACTTCGCCTCGATAGGGAAGCTCGCGGTCGATCATTTGACGCAGTGCCGCTGCGCTTCCTATTTGTACTATGGCTGCCAGTCCTGCACGGGCTCCAGCCGGCGTGCCGAAGCGTTCCGTGCGGCCCTGGCCGAGCGCGGCCTCGACCTCGTCGAATACGAGACGAGCACGGATTACGACGGAACTTTTGGCGACGAAGCCACCGCGCTGGGGGAGCAGGAATTGGCCGCGCTGTTGCGCAAGATGCCTCAGCCGATCGGCGTGATGGCGCTCAACGACAAGTTCGCCCGCGCGGCGTGCATTGTGTGCGACTCCCTCGGACTGGCCATACCCGAGCAGGTGAAAGTGTTGGGCGTGGGGGACATGGTCGTCGCCCGCACCCACATTCCGGCGCTCTCCAGCATTTGCGCGCCGGGCGAGGAGATCGGCTATCGCGCCATGCGGTCTTTGCACAAGCTGCTCGACGGCGGGCGCGGCGTTGCCAGGGTGACCCAGGTCCCAGCCAAGGAACTGGTAGCACGAGCCTCCACGGTCGGCGTGGTGCCGGCCAACGGCAATCTGGCGGCGGCGATCGAGTATATTTCCCGGCACGCCTGTGCCGACCTCTCCGTCGCCCATGTGGCTGACGCGATGGGCATCTCGCGGAGTTCGTTGGAAAAATATTTTCAACGCGTCGTGGGGCACTCGCCGGGCAGGGAGATTCAGCGGGTGCGATTGGAAAAGGCCAAGGAATTGGTGAGCAAAACTCAACTTTCGATCAGCCACATCGCGTTGACGGTTGGATTTAAAGAGACCGCCGCGTTCAGTAAGTTCTTCACCAAGGAGGCAGGCCTGTCTCCGGTGGCGTTCCGGAGGCAACAAGGGTGAGGGCGGAGACTCGCGCGGCGGTTCGTTGGCGCGAACATTTTCCTACCGAGCGCCGGCGGGGACTTTGGCGTCGCTGACGTTCACCGGGTACGTCTTGTCCTGATATTTCAATTCGATATTTTGAAGGTCCTCGGCTGCCAGCGGCCTTTGACCTTCGATGCGATATCGAATTTCGCCGTAGGCAACTTCCATGCTGCCACCTTCCTCAATCATTCCGGTTTCCTGAAGCGGTATGAATCGCACTTTCTGGGCATCGCCATTCTTCAGGCCGACGCGGAAGTTTTGAGCGTATACAGCGCTCGTCGGGTTGCTTGTCGAGTCAAAATCGCGATTGTATCTAATGATCAATTCCTTGTGGCCCCCTTCGTCGCCAAGACTGGATTCAAATTGGATCGCGCCGCGGAGCGGCTTTTCGGGGCCCTCCACCTGGATTGGCGGGTCGTACACCACCGGATCAGCAGTGTTGGCCGAGGGATCGCGCACCGCGGCAGATTCAACACTTCCTATCGAACAACGATTTAGCAAGAGCAAACCGACTCCCCCCGCACAGGCCATGGCGGCCAGGGATCTTAAAATCGCCGACTTTTGTGACATCGCCAAACCTCCGCGTCCCCAGGAGCCCCTCCGCTCGTCGGAATATAGTGGTTTGACAAGTGAGGCTCCTACATCAACCTGTGCTACTGCCTGGCAAAGTCGCGGTATTCTTCAACAATTTTCGGGTATAATGCGACTTCGTTTTTCTCTCGCACTTTTTTGTCGCGGGGCGGCACCTGGCGTCTTGTGGACTTCTGGCGCGCGCGACGGTGGATCCTTATTTTGCTTGGAGTTCAATCATGTCTCGCCCGCGGCTGGGTCTTGGTTTGAGGGTTTTGGCGATCTCCGCTTGCGCGCTTCTGTGGACCTGCACTGCACAAGTCAAATCGGTCCGCGCCGACGACGCGGCTGACGATGCCGGGTTTGTGCCGCTCTTGGACGGCAAGACCACGCATGGCTGGCGGGGCTACAAGCAGAAGACCGCGCCGGCCGGTTGGGTGGTGGCCGATGGAGTGCTGACGCGCAAGGGGCGCGGCGGAGACTTGATGACCGATGAAAAATACGGCGACTTCGACTTGCGGCTGGAGTGGAAAGTAACGCCGGGGGCCAACAGCGGCATCATGTATCGCGTCCAGGAAACAGCCCCCGCTTCGTACATGACCGGCGCCGAGTACCAGGTGCTCGACAACACCAAGCATCACGACGGCAAGAATCCGCTCACGTCCGCCGGATCGCTCTATGCGCTGTACGCTCCCAAGGACGCCGAGGTGAAGCCGGTGGGCGAGTGGAACACCACCCGCATCGTGGCCAAGGGGAATCACATCGAGCATTGGCTCAACGGCAAGAAAGTGGTCGAGGTCGAGTTGTGGGGAGACGATTGGAACAAACGCCTGGCGGCGAGCAAGTTCAACGCCTGGAAGGGTTTTGCCAAGTCGCCCGAAGGGCACATCGTGCTGCAGGACCACGGCGACCAGGTGTCGTATCGGAATATCAGGATCAAGAAGTTATAGGTCAGGCCTCTGGCCTGACGATATTGCGCGCCGCGTGAGGGCAAAGGGTTTCAGGCCAGAAGCCTGATCTACGCGATTGGACATTTGCCAATCGGAAATTCCGTCGGCACAAGCACTCCCGCTGCATGCGTTGCTTGCATTGAATCTGCCGTGGATTTTCGCCCATTTTGAGCGGCCTGTCGGCCGGGAGACGTGTTCGTTACGATGGGAGCCGGTGACATCTGGAAGTTGAGCCATGCCATTACAAACCGGATTTGAAGAAGTCGTGCGTTGTGCGGTGCCGCTGGCGCCGCTCACCTGGTTCCACCTGGGCGGACCGGCCGAATACGTGGCCGAGCCGACTACGATCGACCAATTGCAGTCGATCGTCCAGCGCTGCCGGGACGAGGGCGTAACCGTCCGCTTGCTCGGCGGCGGGTCAAACGTCCTGGTCCGCGACGAAGGGGTGCTGGGGATGACCATCCGGCTCACCGCCCCCGTTTTCCAGGAAATCCGCATCGAGAAAGACCGCGTCCGGGCGGGCGGCGGGGCGAAGCTGGGGCATGTTGTCTCCAGTGCCGTCCGCGAGGGGCTGTCGGGCGTCGAAACGCTCGTGGGCATTCCCGGCACGATCGGCGGCGCCCTGCATGGCAACGCCGGCGGCCGCGGCGGGGACATTGGCCAGTGGACCAGCCGTGCCAGCGTAATGACCCGCAACGGCGAGATCATCGAGCGCGAGCGGGAAGATCTGATCTTCGGCTATCGCGAAAGCAGCCTGGACGAGCTGGTGATCCTGGACGCCGATTTCGAGTTGGAACCCGCCGATCCGGCCGAGCTGACCAAGCGGATGCAGCAGCAGTGGATCGTCAAAAAGGCAGGGCAGCCGCTAGCTCACCAGAGTGCTGGCTGCATCTTCAAAAATCCCCGCGGCATGAGCGCCGGCATGCTGATCGAGCAGGCGGGCCTCAAGGGAACCCGCCTGGGGCAGGTGGAAGTGAGCGAGAGGCACGCGAATTTCATGGTCGCCAACGAAGGGGCCACGGCTCAGGACGTGCTAAAGCTGATCGACCTGGTCCGCAGCCGCGTGGCCGAGCGGCTGGGGGTCGAGCTAGAAACCGAAATCGATATTTGGTAGAAGTCCCTCCCGGCCCGCCATCCGAAGGGGTGCCAGGGTGCCACTGCTGGCTTGCCCAGCAGTGCCGTCCTTTGGCTACTTTTTAGTGGTTGAAGGAACGTCAAATTCGGCACATTGAGCGTTTTTAGGGGCGTTGGTTGTCAAGGAGGATAACCATGTCTGACGACATGTGGTTTGAAGATGCGCTGAAGGATTCGCTCGACATCGCCGTCCTCTGCGGCGGCGACTCGTCGCAGCGCGAAGTCAGCCTCGCCAGTGGCGAAGCGGTCGCCGCGGCGCTGCTGGCCGCCGGGCATAACGTGGCGGTGTTCGACCCCAGCGACGCCGAACTGACGGCGCTTAACTGGCATCAGTTCGATGCCTGCTTCATCGCGCTGCACGGCGGCGAGGGGGAAGATGGCCGCGTGCAATCCGTGCTGGATCAATTGGGTGTTCCCTACACCGGCAGCGGGCCCGACGCCTCGCGCCTGGCGATGAGTAAATGGGCCACGAAAGAGCGGCTGCGGCAACATGGCATCGCCACGCCGCCGGCCGTGACGATCCACGCCGACGATCCGTTGCTGGAAGTGGTGCGGCGCGTCCGCTCGCTCGGCTTTCCGCTGGTTGTCAAGCCAGATGGCCAAGGGTGCAGCCTGGGCGTGGGCGTTGCCCGCTGCCTCGATGATTTAACGGAGTGCCTCGCCCGCGCGGCGGAATATGAATCGTCGCTGCTGGCGGAAAAGCTGATCGTGGGGCGCGAGATGACGGTGGCGATCGTCGATGGCGAGCCGCTGCCGCCGCTGGAGATTGTCCACGATGGTCCGCTGTTTGATTTCGACGCCAAACATCACTCGCCCGCCACCACGCTCCGCGTGCCCGAGGTGCATGATTCGGCCGCGCTGGTGGCGGTGCAAACGGCCATGAAGGCGGCTGCGGCGCTGGAGACTCGCTGTCTGGTGCGGGTGGACTTGATCGTGGACGGGGCGGGCTGCCCTTGGGTGCTGGAACTCAACACCTCGCCCGACATGACGGAGCGCAGCTTGGCTCCCCGAGCCGCGTCGGCCGCGGGGCTCAAGCTCTCCGCGCTGTGCGATCAATTGATTCGCAAATGCCTGGCCTCGGTCGAGGTGCCGGCATGAGTCGCGACAAGGCAACGCGCACCGCGCCAAAGTCGCGGGGCCTGGGCTGGCTGCTGCACGGCCACGGCCCGCTGGTGTTCACCTTCGGCGTGATCGCCGCGGTGCTGACGTTCGGCACGTTGTGGGTGTGGCAGGCGATCCGGCCGCGCGTGCTCGACGCGCCGCAATATAGGCTCAATGCCCGCGATATTGTGATCTCTCCCGCCCCGCCGCAGTGGATTTCCGCCGACGACCTGCGGGCGGAAGTGATGCGCGACGCCAGCCTCGATCAGCAACTTTCGATCATCGACGACAAACTGGCGGAACGGATCGCGATCGCCTTCGCGGCGCACCCTTGGGTGGCCCGCGTCGATCGCGTGGAGAAGTTTCATCCGGCCCGCGTGGTGGTCACACTGGTGTATCGCAAGCCGGTGGCGAGCGTGGCGACCGGCACGGAGTTGTGGCCGATCGATCGTTCGGCGATCTTGCTGCCGCACGAGAATTTTTCGCTCACTGAGTTGAGCAAATTGCCGCAAGTCACCGGCATTCCCAACCGCCCCACGGTGCGGCCGGGCAATCTATGGCAGGACATCCGCGTGCAGGGGGCCGCTCTGGTGGCGGAAGCGTTGGCCGACTGCTGGCAGCAAATGGAGTTGGCTGAAATCACCATGGCCGCGCCGCCGGCCGGGGCGCCGCAATCGGCCTTCGGCTACGATCTGATCACACGCGGCGGCAAACACATCGCCTGGGGCCGCCAGCCGATCGTGGATGATCCGTCGGAACCGACCGCGGCCGAGAAGCTTAAGCGACTCAAAAGCTTTGTCGAACAGCATGGGTCGCTGGACAGCGTTTCGCAAGGTGGCACGGAGAGTGACGTGCAGCGCACGGCGAGAGCATTAGAAGCGGCCGGGGCGAAATAGCCCCGGGCTCCGCCCGGGGGTCGCGCCGCTCGAAGACTTGAACCGCACGTTGCGAGACGCTTTGGCGCTGCTTGAATTGCTGGCCGTATGAGTGGTTCAACCCCCGGGCGGAGCCCGGGGCTATAGGCTCACCGCGGGGCGCCCAAGTTCGACTTGGCCGGCTCGGACTTGTCAGCGTGCGACTTCGCCTCACTATCCTTGAGCTCTTCGCGAATCACGGGCAAATCGTCCGGCGCCTCGATCCCGATGCGCACGCCCCCTTGGCCGACGCGCACGACCGTCACCGAGATCTTGTCACCGATCAAGATCCGCTCCCCAATCTTCCTTGACAGGACTAGCATCGTTGGTGCCTCGCAATGAGAGACAACGGTGTTGAGAGACCACACTGGGTCGCTCTGAGCCCCGACATTACCTAAGCTACACGTTGCCTAAGCCAGATGTGGGGCGAGCAAAGCGATCTTCCTTGTCGCTGTAAAAGCTAGTTTCATCGCAGCGGGGAGTGTTTTCAGCCACACTCCAACCCACTGGCCCGTCATCATACCGGCACCGCTAGCAGCCCGCAACTATCCAGCAGGAATTTGACTAACTCGACCAAGTGGCAAGCTACGTAAAATAGGCAGTGCCGATCAAGGGCAGGCAAGCTGCCCATGGCGCCCCACGTCATTTCGCCGCCGCTGCCGTCGGATCGTCCGCTCCGATCGTCGTCGCCACCGGCGGCCGCAGGGCCGAGTCGAAATCGTTGGCGCAGCCCAGCAGCGGCGGGACCGTGGGCACCTTGGCGGTGGCCGCCAGATGCAGGTCGCCGGTGGCCACGCTGCGAAACATCGCCGCTGTGGCGGTCGCCTGGTTGCCAGTGATCGTGGCGGTGGCGCCGTCGCGGAGCGTGACGCGGGAGTCGGACAGGTTGTTCTGCACCATCACGCCGGTGCTTCCTGGAAAGCGAACCTCGATCGCGTTGGGGTACGCCCTTTCGTTCCACACCGTGTTGTGCCACACCTTCGTGCCCGGCGAATCGCCAACATAGATTCCCACGTCGCTATGCGGCACCTGCGCTTTATTCACCGAGATGAAATTATTCGCCACGACGCCGCCGGTGTGGTCGTGCCCTGTTGCGGCGTCCACCAGTCCGAACGAGATCGCGCGGTCGCAATTGAGAAACGTGTTCTGCTCGCAGCGAGTGTTGGCAGCCCCCTGCCAGCAGAGAACCGCCGGACCGGCCGATGGACCGGTCTGCGTGCGGATATTGCGAAACAAATTGTGGCGAATGATCCAATCCCGCCCGCCGAGGACGTCGACGCCGTTGGTATATCCGTCGTTCGGTCCGAAGGTGGTGTACTCCATGACGCAGTATTCGACGATGCCGCTGTGAATGGCGGTCGCGGCGTCTTTGAAGCTCACCTTGATGAATTGCTCGCCGGCGTCCACCAGCCGGCAATGATAGATGTGAACATTCCGCAATTGATTTGGATTGAGCGAGATCGGGTGGTACCCGACCCAGCCGATCGTCATGTCGGCAATGAGCAATCCGTTGACCCTGTCCGCCATCACTCCGTGGTACACGGCCAGGTTCCGCATGCCGGCCCCCTTGAGCACCACGTCGTTATAGTTGCCGGTTTCGCCGCACAGGGCCACGTTGGTCAGCGCCGCGGCGATGTTCACCGGTCGCGTCAATTGATACGTTCCCTTCCGCAAGACAATAGTAGTATTCGATTGCAACGCGGCCACGGCGTTGTACAAAGAGTTGACGTCCCCCACGGTAACCACGCGTCCCGTCGGCTTCGGCAACGCAGGCGCATCGCTGGGCAATCGTGCGAAAACGACGGCCGGGGCCAGCAACATCAAGGACTTGAGAGCGAAGGCGGCCCACGCGATGTGCGGGATTCTGGCGCGACTCAAGACGGCGCTGAGTGATGCAATTGACCGGGGGATCAAACCAAGAAGAAAAGCGGGGACGCGCGCAGCAACTCGCATGTAAGGCCTCCTGCCGCCCTCCCCAGGGAAGGGCGAGTAACTGTCCCCTGCTGAAATTGGACGCGATCAGCTGGGGAGTGTCAAGCGACAAGTGCAACGTCAGCTAGCAGTGAGTGTCGAATTAGAGCGTGCGATGAATGCACGCGCTGGTGCAGTTGCAACCAGAGGAACTCAATTCTCGCGGCAAGAAACCTTCGTACGTCGCTGCTCTACCAACATGGGTGGTGCGACACTTTCAAGACTGCGGCCAGATCGGCTTCATCTGCCAGGCATCGAGCTGCTTCAACACGGCGTTCTGCCCCTGGGCGCGCAAGGAAACTCCCAGGCTGTCCTTACGCCCCGGATACACTCGCATGGCGAGATATTGCTTGCCGTTCACAAACACCTCCACCACGCTGCGGTCGATAAATACCCGGAACTTCAGCGGCTCGGCTGGGCCTCGTTCCGCGACTACGTGCTCCGGCGGCCGGGGCCAGACATCGGGCAAGGTGCTGGACCTCGAACCGTCCAGGCAGACCTCGCTCTTGGTCTCGTACCAGAAGGCCAGCTTGCGGTCGTAGTTGTAAAACGTGATCGAGGTCTGTTCCTCCGCATTCGGCGAGCGGAGGACGTTGAGTTGCACCCAGCGCGACATTTGCGGATCGATCTCAAACTCCAGTTCCATCGCGCTTCCCTGGATCGCGCTGAGTACGACTTCTTGATTGGCCGGCAAGACGGTCTTGCCGACTTGTTGATGGTTGCCCCGCAGCGCGGTGATGCTTTCGACAGGTTCGATCCGCAGCCGTTTATCGGGCCCGAGGTTCAGCCGCTGGGCCAGCGACAGGATCTGATCCCAGTCGTCGCTGTGCTTTCCATCATTGATATTGAGGATATTGATCACGCCCCCCTTGCCGTCGGCCGCCGCGGACGGGGCATGGACGCCCCCCGGAGCCACCGTGCCGTGATTGAAGCGCCCCTGCTCATACGGCTTGAATTGAAAGCCTTTCTGGTCATAGTCGCCGAGCAGATACTGCCCTCCTCTGGCATGGCTGAACAGCAGCAACAGGTGCTTGTCGCCGATGGGGAGAAACGTGGGACAACTGCCATCGTCGATGGGAAAAGAGGCGCTGCCCAGAAATTTGCCGTTGCGCAAGGTCCAGTCGGTCAGGTTCTGCGATGCGAGCAAGGTCCGCGAGCCAATCAGTCCGTAGTAGGTGTCGCCTTCCTTCCAAATACACGAATCGCCCGAGACCGGCGCGGGGACCGGCTTGCCGCCGAGCTTTTGCCAATTCAGCAGCAGAGGGTCTTTCGCCACCGCCACCATCTGCCCCGCTTCCCAGCCGGGATAAAACGCCACCACCCTGTCTTTCTCCACCACGGTTCCCCCCGAGGCGCAAACCTTCTCGACGCCCGGATAGAGGGCATAGGGCAGATCGCGCCAGTGGACCAGATCCTCGCTGACGGCATGTCCCCAATGGGCCTGCAACAGCCGCTCGCGCAATTGCTCTGGCTTGGGAAATTTGTCGGCCGGATACGCCTGGTAGAACAGGTGCCAGCGTCCCTGCCAAAAGCAGAGGCCGTTGGGATCGTTCATCTGGCTTTCGGGACTCACGAAGTGGTACGCGGGACGATACGGGTCCGCCGCCAATTTCTTTCGCGACGCGGCAAACCGGAGCATCAAAGGACTCGACTCGAGTTCCTTTTCCTGTTCCGCCAAAGATTCGGAGTACACCTGCCTCGGCACGGGTGAAGCAAAACGCTCCTGGGCATAGACACGGCTGAACGGCTGTGATGCGCCACAGAGGACGACCGCAAGGCCCAAGACGAAATGCAAGTGACGTGTCATAGAAGTGCCCCCATCAACGGAGTGCCATTGTGGAAAAGTCAGAACGTGCTATTTCAATCGGGGGAAATCGATTTCGACGACGCCCAATACACAGGTGCGAAGCGGACGCAGTGGCTTACCAACATGACTGCCAAGGAAATCCAAACCCATTGTACCGGCAGCACAAACAGCAGTATGCCCGCCGTGACTGTTAGAACAACAGAGATGGCCACTGCAACCACGACCCACCACGCAGCCCGCTTCGTTGGAGGGCGAGATGAATACAGGGAAGGAACACCTCTGACGCGGCGAGCAATGTTCCAAATGATCTCCCCGGCAACGACCAGGCCCATTGCGATCAATGTCAGATCAGACATGCTCATGGCGAGTAAGCGGCTAGGACCGTTTTACATGCCTCTTCAATCCAACTGTCGCTCGAAAGATCGCCGCGCAGAACGGCGGTGCAAGGGGACAGTCCCCAGCGCAGATGAGGCTGCCGATATTGCCGCTCGTTGACGGCAAGTGTAAGAGAACTGTCAGCAGGGGGACAGCCCCCGGCCGATGCGCGGCCCGTAGGTTCCGCCTGCCGGGCGGTACCTTGTGAGCGGATTGGCGCTAGCCATCGGTCCTGCGGCTTGCGACGCATCAAATGGGACCGGCGGCTAGCGTCGTGCCGCTCACACATTTCAGGTCACGCCCGGCAGGCGAGACCTACTTGCTTGCCACGCCGGATCCCTCCAAACCGGTGTACGCGCTGGGAGCCAAGCCCATCCACGGGTCCGATGCTGGGGTGAGAAACAATTCGGCGTAGACGCGATTGTTCAGCGCGGCAAACGTGTGTACTGGCTGGCCGCTGGCGAACCATTGATGGGCCATGGAGTGCAGGCGGTACTCGTTGCGAACGGAATCCTTGGCCACGTTGCGTTCGAGGTTCAGCACCATGCGCAGCAGCGGGTCCTCCACCTTCGCTTTGCTGAAGGTCCGCTCCATGGCCGCCGGAGCGAGCGGCTGTTCGGCGCGAATCAACTGATGGCTGGCGTTGTCGAGCTTCGCGTCGGCGGCCTCCAACGTGGCAAGTTGGTCCCATTCCGCGTCGCTGGTAGCAGCATCCAGCACGGCATACTGCGCGGGAAGACCACGCTCCGCCCCCGAAATGTGCACCAACCCAGCCGACCAGAACCGCAGCGTCCGTGAGAGCTGCTCGGCATGATAGTCCCGTAGCACCGTGCGGGCCTGGGCATCAGAGAGAGATGCCACCCGATCGGCAAGCGGGCCCGCGTCGGCCAGCACTCGCAAAAACGCCTTCGGGCCGTACAAGCCGGGAATCACGTCGACCGGCCGGCCGTTGCCGTCGAGCACGTAATGGGCGCTGTTGCCGGTGAGCGTGCTTTTGAGCTTGCGGCCGTCGCCAAAGTCGACGGTGACGATCGGCACCGGCCGCTCGGTGGACCAGTGCAGGACGAAATGTTCGCGGAGCGTGTCGGAGACTTCGCGATTGGTGTACAGGACGGTGCGGAAGAAGCGGCTGTTGGCGCAACTGTATTCGTCCGTCAGCTTGCCCAGCAGCCGCAGCGAAAGGATCGGCCGGTTCAACTGTCGCGCGGCCTGCTGGGCCGCTGCCAAGTCGGTGTACCAGAAGAGCATCGAACCGGCCGCCCCGCGCTGCTGGGCGACTTGATCCAGGGCCTGCTTCAGCCGGGCCTGCGGAACGCCAGGGGCGGCAGCCGCCGGTTCGGGTACGCGGGATGGGGAGACGGCATTGGGCGATGCTAGCGTCGGCTGCCGGGTAGCGGCTGGCGTGCGCAGCGAGGCCAGCAACCCAGCGTGATGATCGGCGAGGGCTTGCAGCCCTGCCGGGCCGGCGGCGCGAAGCTGGGCAACTGCGTCGGCCCGCTGCTGGGCATCGCCAAACACGGCCAGATCGGCGGCGCGGTCGTAGCGGGTCGGCTCTAACGCCATGGCTGCGGTGGTGGGCAGGTTGCTTAACAGGATCGCGGTCAAAGCCACAACGGCACAACGTACGGCACTCGTCCGGTGGTTCGTATTCATCGAACAATTCTCCTGGCACAGTTGTGCGGTTTTTTATAGTACCCATCACGCTGAAGCGTGATGGGTACTTATGACGTTCTCCACGCAATCCTACCTTGCAGCCGGCATAATCGGTGTAAACGGTTGGTAACATCCCCCAGACGTGCCGAGCACACCGTCGGCAAACCCGCTTTCTGGCAGGATTTTTGCCGGCGACTGGCGGTATTCGCTAATGCGTTGTAAACTGTAGAAACTTCTCAATGGGGCCTGCCTGGCGCGAGAGAGCCTTCCGAGTGCGAGGGTTTTCGGGCCGCGGCCATTCGAACCTTTTGCGGCCATCCAGGGGTGGCCCAGCGACAAACCAGGTTTTCCATGCACACTAAATTTCGATGTCTCGCGGCACTGTTGTTAGTAGGAAGCTTTGTCGGCTGCAATCCACCCGCTCCGGCTGGCGGCACCGACGGAACCCCCACGGAGGGAGCGAAGGTCGCCAAGGGGGCCGGCGGCACCGGCACCGTCAATCTGCAGCGCGTGATGAGCGTGCTCGGGTTGTCGCAGCAAGTGGAACAAGCACAGAACAATCTGCAGCAACAACTCAATGCGGTGATTCAGTCGAAGCAGGCGGAGTTCGACAAGAAGCGCAAGGAATATCCGGAAAAACTCACCGACGATCAAACCCGCGAGCTGCAAAAGCTGGCCAACGAAAGCAACCAGGTGATTCAGGGCGTTCGCAATCAGGCCCAGCAGCGGATGAACGACTTCAACACGTACGTGATCAACGTGTTGCGGAACAAGATTTCCGGTCCGGCCGAGACGGTCGCCAAGCGTCATCAAATGAGCTTGATCCTGATCGAAGGGAATCCGCCGTACATTTATCGTTCGCCGGAAAACGACGTGACCGATGAGCTGATCGAGGTGGTGGGGAAGGACTCGGGGCTGGTGATCCCGCCGCTGACCGCTCCGCCGGCCGAGCCGACCGTCGGCCCCAGTGGCACCAAGCTGGGTGCGCCGCCGATCACTTCGCCCAATGGCGCTGGCGGCACGACTCCGCCGTCAACGACTCCCCCTTCGACCACGCCGCCGACTCACACCACTCCGCCCCCCGTTGCGCCGCCTGCTTTGCCAGCGGCCGGTCAAGGGACGACAACTGGTGGACGGCTGCCGTAGTCCCGGTGAAAATCTGAGCCGTAACGCGTGTTTACTCAAGCGGCGTGGTTCGACCGGAAACGGCGGGCCACGCCGCTTTTTTTGATAGTACCCCTCACGCTCCGCGTGAGGAACTTTAAAGGCATCACGCGGAGCGTGATGGGTACTATGGCCGCTACCGCCGCGAGTAATCTCGTGAGCTGGCGGTTTGCACCGCTGCCGATCTCGACGCCGGTATTCTCCCCAGCACCACCAGCGAGCCCGATTTGAGAAACCGCGGCACGCGCCCCACCACCTGCACATCGGCCGGCAGCAGCGGCTGGAGTTCCTTTAGCCGCGGCTCTTCGAGAATCAAATAGCTCGGCTGCTCCTGCTTCAGCCGCTGCACCGTCTCGCGCGGGTCGGCTAATTGATCCACCGGCTGCTGGGCGTAGAACACCCAGCTTGGCCGGATGACGTGGTAGCTGGCCAGTTGCGGCCAGCGGCCGTCGGGTTGCTGAATCAAGCGGCCGATCGCGGCCGACTCCTGAAACTGATCGAACTTGAGCAGCCCCCAGCCGAACAGCGTGGCGGTAAAGATCGCACTGCCGCCGACAAACGCCTGCACCGCCCGCCGCGGCCGGCCGCGAAAGAACAGCAGTCCACAGCACACCGCGATTGCCAGCGGCATTACGCCCAGCAGCACCAGCGACCATTGCCCGGCGAAGCATTGCGTCATTTGCGTCGACCACAATTGTTTAGCCGCCACTGCCGGCGCCCCGGCCACTTGTGCCCCTGTCATTTGCGCTCCGGCCGGCGCCTTGTTCAAAAATCCGCCGGCCAGCGTCACGGTGACCGCGATCACCGCCATCCCCACCGTCCCCAGCACGACCATCGGCAGCCCCTGCCAAATACGATGGGCGACGCTGGGACGCGAGATCCACCCTTGCAACAGCGCGGCGGTGAGCAGCGCCAGCGCCGGATAAGTGGGCGTCACATAGCTGGGCAACTTCGTCCGGCAGAATGAAAATACCACCAGGTACACCGCGACCCAGCAAGCCGCCAGCACATAACCGCGGCGGGCCGGATCGTCCGCCTTTAGCCGCCGCACTGTGTTCACGACCATCGGCAGTAGAAACACGGACGCCGGGAAGAAGCCCGCGGCGATCGAGAAAAAATGGTACAACGGCACGCCTTGATGGCCATCGAGCGACGCGACATAGCGGTCGAGGTTGTGATGCCAGAAGAAGCCAAGCGGCCACGCCCCCTGCGTCTCCATGCCGACAAGCAGATACCACGGCAGCGCGACCAGCGCCAACATCGCCAACCCGATTAGCGGCCGCATCGCCCCCGCCATCCGCACGATCCGCGGCGGCGACATGGTTCGCCACA
>JAIOQB010000100.1 GCA_021413585.1 Planctomycetia bacterium | reverse complement strand
CTTCGCCCGGGGTCGCGCATCATATGCCCGGGGGTTGCGCCGCCAACAAGCTCCGGCCGCACAAATAGCCTCCCGGAGATGGCACCGCGAGTTCATTTGAACCGTGCGCCGACGTCAACCGGTTCACCCCGTCAACCGGTTCACCCCCGGGCAGAGCCCGGGGCGATTTGGGGTTGTGCTAACCCGCGCGTGGGTGCGCTCGCTGATAGACTTCGCGCAACCCGGCGGTGCTGACGTGCGTGTAGATCTGCGTCGTCACCAGGCTGCGGTGGCCGAGGAGTTCCTGCACGCTGCGGATGTCGGCGCCGCGGTCGAGCAGGTGCGTGGCGAAGCTGTGCCGCAGCGTGTGCGGCGTGGTGCGGCGGTCCAGGCCGGTGAGCTTGATGTACTTCTCCAGCATACGCCCCACGCTGCGCGTCGTCAGTCGCTTGCCGAACTTGTTCGTGAAGACAGGCGAGCGGTCGTTCGGCGTGGCGTCTCCCGCCAGCCTTCGTTTCTTAAGCCACGCCCGCAGTGCGGTGACGGCGAACGAGCCCAGTGGCGACAGCCGCTCGCGGCGGCCTTTGCCGCGGACCCGCAGGATTTGCTCGTCGAGGTCGACGTCGCCATCGCACAGCCCTACAACCTCGCTGACGCGCAGCCCGGCCGAATAAGTTGTTTCCAGAATCGCCCGATCGCGCAGCCCGGCCGCTTGATCGGCGGGCGGGGCGAGCAGCAACCGGCCCAGATCGTCGGTCGACATGAACTTCGGCAGCGACCGGCTGCGGCGGGGATTGCGCAGCGGGCGGGCCGGGTTCGTCTTGGCCCAGCCGTCGCGCTGGCCGAAGCGGTAGAAGCTCCGGAGCGACGCCATGCGGCGGGCGATCGTGCTCTTGGCGTAACCGTGCTCGGCCAGTGACGCCACGTAACCGCGCAGGTCGATCGCCGTGACGTCGCCTGGAGCCGGGCACGCTCCGGCTGTCTCTTCAAAGAATGCGCACAAACCAGACAGATCTTCGCGGTAGCTTTTGATCGTCAGCGCTGAGGCGTTGCGCTCGACTTCGAGATAGCGAAGAAACCGATCGACACTCTTGCGCATCGCGGGGCCGTAGGATTAGGCAGAGGCCATCAGTGGGTGGCTGGGGCAACGCCCCAGATGCCGTCAATCGTGTTCGACTGGGGCGTTGCCCCAGCCACCCGCATACAGCCTAGAACTGCTCGTCGTGCTCGATCTGATCCGTGGCCATGGGCAGCTCGAAGCGGCGCGCGGGAGCGACCGTCTGGCCCTCCTGCCGAATCTTCTGGCTCAGCACCGCGGCGTCGTACCAGGTGAAGCTCAGCTCGGGATTGGAAGCGTAGCGCCCCAGCACCCGCAGCGTGGCGGCCCGGCTGGCATCGTCGAACAAGAACACGTAACGCTCCTCACCCTTCACCAGCGCCAGCACGTTGATATCTTGAGACACGGGCAGGATCCTTCCAAAACTTAGGCGGCGGCCAATTGAGGTGGCGGGGTTCGGGGCGGTGCAAAGCGGCGGAGCGGGACTCATCCTTGCCATCGTCCCGCGCTGGAAGCCGGCGGTTGGCTCCTGACCTCTTATCGGACTTTTAGGCCTCGCTCCGCCACTCGCCGCATGCTAGCGCCGCTGGCCGCGATGCGCCGTCGGCGGGTGTTTTTGTCGCCGCAACGAGGCGTCGCTGGCGGTGACCAATCGTTAATAATTCAGCGCAATTTCTTGTTGCCAAAGCGGCCTCGGCAAGCGTCGATTTGCGCTGCGCGCGGCACACGGCGGCGCGCTCTAAATGCCAGTCAGCAAAGAGCCGATCGCCGATAGCAGACCCTCGCTGCCACAGCGCCGCTGCGATTGCCGGCAGTGGTTCAGTTTGACGCGATTTGCAGCGCCGATTGTGCAGTGGCGCGATGCGCATTCCAGCGCGTGCCGGTCGCGTGGCGCCGATTGGCGCGGATGTCAGACCTTTGACATGCGCGCCGTCGATAGCGATTGCAGCGGCGAAAATTCGTTGCCAGCGAAGGTGGGAAGAAAAGCAGTTTTCGTTTCAGTGGCCCGAAGCGCAAGTGAGGACGGAGGGTGATGCCCCCTCGCTGGCGCTCCGGGCTAGTGAGCGGTTGGTGTGTCCTTGGCCCTTAGAGCCTTGGTATAGGCACCCGCGCGCTAAACGAGACTACCCAGATCTTTCAGGCCTAAAGGCTCGCGGCTGGCGTAGGGCTCGCCGTAGCGGACGCCGATCTGGCTTCCCCAATAGGCCGCCTCATCGCGCAGGCGATCGAGAATTGTCGGCGGCTCGATGGGCCGACCCGCGACGAACTGGCTTTGATAGCAGCGAATCGCGGCGATTTTCTGTTCCCACTCAGCGCTGATGTCCAGCACGAACGCGGGCACAATCGCCTGCTTTAAGTGGATGCAGAAGTAGTGATAAATGCGGGCCGGGTGGTGCGGCTCGCCCGGCAGATCGCTTTTGGTGAGCTTGGCCCAGAAGCGGGCCGCCTCGATCAATTCCGTGGCCGCTACATGATCGGGATGGGCGTCGATCCAGTACGGGGCGAACAGCCAGCGCGGGCGTTGCTGGCGGATCACGCCGGCCAGCGCATGGCGGGCGGCGAGCGTCGGCTCGAGGCTGCGGTTCGGCAAACCCAGATTGGCCCGCCAGTCGAGCCCCAGCACGGCGGTGGCGGCCTGCGTCTCGGCGGCCCGGATCTCCAATGTGCCGTGTGGCGTGGGCTCGCCGCTGGTCAGGTCGAGCACGCCGACGCGCAGCCCCGCGGCCTTGAGTTTGAGGATCCCGCCGGCCATGCCCAATTCGGCGTCATCGGGGTGCGGAGCAATGACCATCACGTCGAGCATCGAAGAGCGTCCCGCTGAATCAATGGGCTGGAAATTGGGTCAGGCCGTAATCTGCTGGCACTCGAAGCCGCACTGCCATCAGCGCCATCCTGCATTGCCATCATCGCCGGGACGTTGCTCAGAATCAATTGACCTGGACCGGGTTCGAGCCGTTTGGCACACTCCCGCCTCTAGGTCTCTACCAATCAAGCGGAATGTTGCCGTGAACGCAGCCCGATTTCGCCAACGCTTTCGAGCTTTGCTGGCCGTCGCCTGGCTGCTGATGGCGGGCGTCGCTGTTGCCTGCCCGGGTTGCGCTTGGTTCGATCAATTTCGCGGCGAGGGCTTTCACGACGACCTGAGCCACACGGGCGAAAAGTTGCGTCCCGCCTCGGACGCGCCCCCGGGGCCCGCCGGTAGCGGCGCCTTCTCCACTAAGTCTCGCCAGATCGAGCGAGATTTAGGGCTTTAATCAGAGGCATTTATCACGGTCTCTAAATACGGCCCCCTGGCTGATTTGGCCAGTTGTCGCGGGCTCCGCGGGTCGTTACGCTGGCCGGTCGGGTATTTTTCTCCCGCAACCGCCGTCGTCATCCGCCATTACCCTCGATCGTCGAAGCCCTTACTCGCCGTGCGAGCCCTGCCTTCCCTTCCCACCCGCAAGTTCGTTTCCCGGAGTACGAGATGATTGATTCGACCCCCGATGCCTATCAAAAAGTCGTCGAGCATTGCCGGCAAACGGCGCTGCTGGGGTCGGTCTCGTCGGTGCTGGGCTGGGACGAGCGGACGCAAATGCCGGTGGCGGCCAGCGAGCATCGGGCGGAGCAAATGACCCTGCTGGCCGGGATGATTCATCAGCGCAGCGTCGATCCGCAACTCGGCCGCTGGTTGGAGGAGTTGGAGAATGGCCATGCCGCAGCCGATTCGCACAGCGACCGGGCGACGAACATACGCATCTTGAAGCGAGAATACGACAAGGCCGCACGCCTGCCGCAGGCGCTGGTGGAAGAGTTGACCCGCACCGCGGTGCTTGGCCAGCACGTCTGGCAAAAAGCCCGCGAAACGAACGACTTTGAATTGTTCCGCCCCACGTTGGAGAAAACGCTGGAACTGAAGCGCCAGGAGGCGGACGCCCTGGGCTATAAGAAACACCGCTACGACGCCCTGCTCGACCAGTTCGAGCCGTTCGAGCTGACGGAAAACGTGCGAACAGTGCTCAATGATTTACGGAAGGAATTGGTGCCGCTGGTTGGTGCCATTGCCCAGTCGAAACGCCGGGCGCCGATCGAAATCCTGGGGAGGCATTTTCCTGCAGCCCGGCAGGAAGCTTTTGGACGGGCTGTGGCGGCTCGCGCCGGTTTTGACTTTCAACGCGGTCGATTGGATACAACGGCCCATCCTTTCTGCTCGGGTTTGGGTCCGCAGGATACCCGGATTACGACGCGCTACGACGAGCGATTCTTTCCCTCGGCCCTGTTCGGCATTCTGCACGAAGCGGGACACGGGATGTACGACCAGGGACTGCGGAACGAAGCGTGGGGCTTGCCGGCAGGGCTGCCCATCTCGCTGGGGATCCATGAGTCGCAGTCGCGGTTGTGGGAGAATCTGGTAGGGCGCCGCCGCAGCTTCTGGCAGCACTTTTTGCCGTTGGCGCAACAGTCGTTTCCCGAGTCGCTCTCCGACGTGTCGCTGGACGAATTCCACTTTGCGATCAACGACGTGCGCCCCTCGCTGATCCGCGTGGAAGCGGACGAAGCGACGTACAACCTGCATATCTTGATTCGCTTTGAACTGGAACTGGCGCTACTGGAAGGAGACCTGCCGGTGGCCGATCTCCCCGCCGCCTGGAAGGCCCGCTATCGCGAGTACCTGGGGATCGAGCCGGAGCGCGACGCGGAAGGCCCGCTACAGGACATTCACTGGAGCTTCGGCGCCGTGGGTTATTTCCCCACGTATTCGCTGGGCAACCTCTATGCTTCGCAGTTCTTCGATGCCGCGCAAGCCGCACTGGGAGACGTGGACGCCCAGTTTGCCGCTGGGGATTTCGTCCCGCTCTTGGGTTGGCTGCGCGAAAACATCCATCGCCCCGGCCAATGCTATTCCGCCAGCGAATTGGTTCAGCGGGTCACGGGCAAGCCCCTCTCCTCCGGCCCGCTGCTGGCCCATCTGCGGCAAAAGCTGGGGCCGCTTTATGACTTGTAGGCCCGATTCGTCCGCCTGCCAAACCGGAAGAAACCGGAAGAATTGGAAAAGTGGGGAGCGATCAAGTGGCCTGTGGCGTGGGTCTGACTTAGACTAGCGAGTGCCCGAAAGTGTGAAGGGTGCGAATGTGTGAAGGGACAGAGGGTGCGAAGGGTTTGAAGAGTGTGAAGGGACAGAGGATGGCCAGCATCGCGTTGTGTCCTAAATGCAGTCAGCACGTCGCGTTGCCCGATCGGGCCAGTGGCGAGGTGGAGGTTCGCTGCCCGCTGTGTCAGGCCGAGTATCGGCTGGCGGAAGCGCAAGCGATCGACGTGCCGCCGCTGGAGTGGATCGGCGGGCCGGTGATTCCAGACGTGTCGTCGGACCATATTGCCGTCTCGGAAGCTATCGCGTCCAGTGAGTCCGGCATCGAACTGTCCATGCCCGACGAGTTGGCACTGACGGATGAAATGGCAACGGATGACGTGGCCCACGCGCTGGCCGAAGATCAGTCGGCCGAACCGACGGAGCATGACACGCAGCGATTCGCCCTCGATCCCGCCACGTCAGAACACGCCAGCGACGCACGAGTTCCATTCGCCGGACGAGGTCCATTCGCTGGACGATGCCCCCTCGGCGGAACTTGATGCTGACGCCTTCTCGGCTGTTGACGAGCATGCCGTTGACGACCACCACGATGAAATCGGCCATGGCCTGCTGGAACACGAATTGGCTGAACATGACGCCCATGATTCGGCCGAGCATGAATTAGCCGAACACGACGTGTCTGATCACGGCGCCCCCGAACACGGTGATTCCGAACATAGCGCCATCGACGAAGACTCGGCAACCGCAACTGCCACCGCGCGGCGACCGCAGGTACAGAAAACGCGCCGCAAGACGGGGCCGATCAAGCAAATGATCGGGATCGTTGTCTTCGGCATGATGGGCATTGGACTCGGATACGGCATTCTCAAGCTGGTCAAGCCGAAGGCGGAGATCATCATGTCGATCGACGCGCAGGTCGCCACATGGTGGGGTTCGGCCAAGTCGATGATCGGCAAGGGTTCCGAACCGACAGCAGCGCCCAATACCGTCGCAAAGCAAAATCCGCCTCCCGCCGCCAATCCGCCGGCCCCCCCTGCTCCGCTCACGCCCCCGCCAATTGCCCTGCAACCGCCAGTAACCGTGCCCCCTGTCACTGCGCCGCCGCCGGCGCCAGTGGTCACCACCCCTCCTCCAACTCCGGTTCAACCGCCTCCCGCGCCTCCAGAGTCGCTCACCGCGCACCCGATCCCCGCGGCCGAGTTGGAGACGGCATTGGCCGGAGCCCGCAGCGCAATGGCTGCTGCGGAGGACACGATCAAGCCCAATGTCTTTTTCGCTCTGTGTGATTTGGGGCATGCCGTGGCGTTGGTCGAAAACCCGCAGATCCCGCCAGCGAGGGCATTGAAGCAAACCGCCGCCTCCGTGCTCCGCGCCGCGGCCAAGCCGGCAAACAGGGAATTGCTGGGGACTTACAGTCACCAATGGCTATTCAGCGGCAAGCGGCCAGCTGACAAAACGGGCGTGCTGCTCGTCGGTCGCGTGGACGACATGGGGACGACGCAGACTCGAGTCGGCGAGTTGACCACGGCCCGCGTCGTGGTGATCGGCAAGGCCGAGCAAACGCCGATCACCGTGCTGACCAGGGATAAGCCGACGTATCGAGTCGGCGACACAGTCGCCATCCTCGGTTCAATTGTGGACGATCCAGCCAAGAGCCTGCCGTGGTACAGCGGGACCGAGCCGAAGCTGGTGCTGTCCGGCTTAAGCCAGCGGCTGGGGGACAAGTAGGTTCCGCACCAATCCACTCACTAGCCCGAAGCGCAAGCGAGGGAGCAGGACGGAAAACGATGCCCCCTCGCTTGCGCGTCGGGCTAGTGAGCCGTTGGAGTGGCGAGCCAACTCGTCGCGCTGGTACCGTCAGGCAGGCGGAACCTACTGGCGGTTATCTTGGTGATTCGATCGGGCCGCCGATTACCGGCAGTGGTGCCACGGGGGCCCGCACGGCCGAGGGGCGTTCTTCCACGGGCGGGCGAGTGCTGCCCGTTGGCTTCGCCGCATCGGCGCCGGGCGTGACTTCTGTTTTCGCGGCGGGCGGTGCGATGGGGGAAGCGGCCGGCTCGGCTTGCACTTCAACGTGGGCCGTGACGGCGGGCAACGCGCTGATCCCCGCATCGGTCACGATGCGAATCTGTCGCGTGAACTTGCCCGCTTTGTCGCCGCCGGTGTACGTGACCGGAATCACATGCAGCTTGCGGGCTTCGTCGGTCGTTTCAAACTTGAACGCCTTGTCGTCACAGTCGATCCGCACGATCTTAAATGGCGACTTCCCTTTGACCACCAATTGCCGCTTGGACGTCGCGCCCGATTTGACCATGCCCATCTGCAACGACGCCGGGCTGACGGTCATCACCGCCACCACGTTCCCCTCGACGGGCAGCGAAATCAGCCGATTGTTGGCGTCGTTGGTCACGAGCGTCAAACGATCGCTGATGAAGCCGGGAGGAGCGCTCGGCTTGAGCCGCACGGTCAGTTCGTAGCTGACGCGGCCGGCGGAGCGCTCCTTTTGATTCATCTCCACTTCAAAATTGGGATTCGCGCTGCGGACGTCCACGATCTCCCAGTCGCTGCGGCCGGCGTAGGCGACTTCTACTTTGCGTTCCACCAGGTCGCCGGCGTCGACGTTGCCCAGGTCGACTCGGCCGGGGGAAAGCACCACGTCCTTGCGAATGAACCCTTTGACCTTCAACTGCACTTGAGCCGGGAAGGGTTGATCGATCGTTACCGTCAACGTCGCGCTATGGTCGCCGTCAAAGGCGCGCGTGTTGAAGTCGGCGATGATGTATCCCTGCTGCATGCTCTTGAGCAGGTCTTGCGACAGCCGGGGCGCCGTGCAGCCGCAACTGGACGTGACCGAACTAAGATGCACGTCCTCTTTGTAGAGGTTCTTCACCGGGAACTTATGTTCCGCCAGCGCGCCGCGGGCGACGCTGCCAAAATCATATTCCTGGTGAGCGAACATCTTCTCGGCC
>JAIOQB010000099.1 GCA_021413585.1 Planctomycetia bacterium | reverse complement strand
CAGATCGAGGAGAGCACGGGCGACCTGCTGTTCTGCTCGACCGCACCCGTGTTTCGCACCGATCTGCTGCTCAGCCGCAACGTGACCAGCCGAACGTTTTCGTTCTATTACCCTCGCACCCGGCCGGAGGGGAAGCCGCGGACGCTGGTCGTGTCGAGCACGAACGCCAATTACTCGGACTGGGCGGAACTGAGCGAGGAGGATTATCAGGCTGGAAAAAAAGACCTGATCGAAACGACTCTCGCCAGTCTGGAAAAGTACGTCCCCGGAGTGCGCGAGAAGCTGGATCACGTCGAGGCCTCCACGCCGCGGACGTTCGAACATTACACGCGACACCTGGACGGCTCGAGCTTCGGCACGAAGTTTGAAGGGCTGGCGGTCAGCCGAGCCCTGCCCGAGCAGGTGCGAGGGTTATATCACGCCGGCAGCGTGGGGATCATCATGTCGGGCTGGCTGGGGGCCGTGAACTACGGCGTGATCGTGGCCAACGACGTCGATGCCCTGCTGCTGGGTAACCAGAGCCAGAAGCCGAGTTTGGTTTAACACCAAGTTTTTTACCACAGAGACACAGAGACGCGGCTGTCAGCTATCGGCTGTCGGCTGTCGGCCAAAAGCTGATAGCCGATAGCTGAAAGCCAACCTCCTCTGTGTCTCTGTGGTTCAATATTCTTGTTTTTATTTGGCGGTAAGGCAGCATGACCCTAGATCGCATTCTCGCGGCCATTCCGCATCGCCCGCCGTTTTTGCTGGTTGACGAGGTCGTCGAGCAGGACGAGCGGCGGATCGTCTGCCGCAAGAAGTTCACCGGCGAGGAGTTCTGGTACGCCGGCCATTATCCTGGTTTTCCGCTCACACCCGGCGTGATCCTGTGCGAAGCGGCGATGCAGGCCGGCGCGATCCTGCTCTCGACGTTCATCAAAGAGGGCGAAGGCATGCCCGTCGCCACGCTGCTGGACGACGTGCGGTTCAAGCGGATGGTGGTGCCGGGCGAAACGATCGAGATGGAAGTCACGCTCGACGAGCACGTCAGCCGGGCGTTTTATCTGACGGGCAAGGTGACCGTTGAAGGCAAACTGGCCATCCGCCTCCGCTTCGGCTGCACGATGGCGCGGGGGATCGTCAAACCGTGAAAGAAGCAAAATCCCAATATCCAAATTCCAATGACCAATAACGATGGCGCGGCCTTTATTGGAGATTGGAATTTGGTCATTGGTCATTCCCTCCCCGTCCGTCTCTGTGCCTCTGTGTCTCTGTGGTTCAAGAAAATAGGAACGAAGAACAAGTGGATTTTTTGAAGTTAATTGGCCAGCCGATCGTGGTGTTTGGCGTGGCGAATCGCAAGAGCGTGGCGTGGCACGTGGGGCGGCTGCTGACCGCCGCGGGGGCCGACGTGCTGTACGTCGTGCGGAGCGAAGAGCGGCGGCGGCAGTTGGCGGAGTTGCTGTCGCCCGCGCCGATGTTCGTGTGCGACGTGGAGCACGACGACCAGATTGCCGCAGTGCGCGACCAGATCGCCGCGGTTCGGCCTCGCGTGTTCGGCGTGTTGCACTCGATCGCATTTGCCGACTACGAGGGGGGCCCAAAACCGTTTCATGAGACAGCGCGCAAGGAGTTTCTGCGGGCGGTCGATATCTCGTGCTTTTCGCTCATCGCCATTTCCAACGCCTTCAAGGACCTGCTCGATCCGGACGGGGCGGTGGTCACGGTGTCGATCTCGACCACGCGGATGGCGAGTGAGAACTACGGGTACATGGGCCCCATCAAAGCCGCGCTGGATTCGTCGCTGGCCTTCCTGGCCAAATCGTTCAGCCGCTTCTCGCGGGTCCGGTTCAATGCCGTCGCCCCCGGCCTGTTGAAAACCTCCGCCTCGGCCGGCATTCCGGGCTATGTCGATTCGTACCTGTACGCCGAGCAGGTGATCCCGCGCAAGAAGGCGGTGGAAACCGAAGAGGCCGCCGCAGTGGCGGCGTTCCTGCTCAGCCCGCGGGCCAGCGGCATCAATGCCCAACAGGTTGTGGTCGACGCCGGGATGTCGATCAATTATTTTGATCGGGATGTGGTCAACCGGGCAATGAAGGAATAGCCGGCCGGGGACTGTTCCCCGCGTCTCGCAAGTCGCACTGCCTGCCAAGTCGCCTCCAACATGGCCGAACGCTCCCGCCGTGCCGCCATAAAATAATTGACAACGGCCCTGGTCTCGCGGTAAGCTCCCTGCTGACGTTGTTCGCCTTGATTGTATTGTCTCGCGCGGGTCTCATCGTTTCGCGGCGATTCCTGGTGACATCCCATATTCACGCCAGCGCAAGGGGGCAGGTCGCATGATTATTTTTGGAACGCGCACCATGCCGTCGAAACGGCAGGAAGGGCATTTTCATTGCCCGCGCTGCAGCGCAAAGCAGCCGTACAATCGGGTCAACGTCAATCGCTGGTTCACGCTGTACTTCATTCCGGTGATTCCGATGGGCAGCGCCGGCGAGTACATCGAGTGCCTGTCGTGCGCGGGGACGTACAAGCCGGAAGTTCTCTCCTACAATCCCGACGCGGCGCGGCAAGAGACGCTCGACACCATCCGTCGCTCGCTGACCCTGTTCATGGCGGCGGCCGGCCGCACGTCGATGGACGACGTGCGCAAGCTGCAGGAGGCGATCCTCGACGTCTTCGGCGAGCAAGTTTCCGGTTCGGCCATCAGCCAGGACTTGCAGCATGCCCAGCGGGCGCAGGTGCCGCTGGGGCCATACATCGCAAAGCAGCTTGGCGGACTGACGCCGAAAGGGAAGGAGGCGGTGCTATACGCCGCCTCGCTGGTGGTTTCCATCGGCGGGCATATTCCGTCGTACGAAGCCCAGGCGTACAGCCAGCTTCGCGCGGCGCTGGGATTGGCGCCGTTGGAAGTTGAAGAGTTTTAAGCTGAGCCGAAGCCCTCAGCCTCAGAGAATCAAGTTGTGCCAATTTGCACTCCCCATCAAGACTGGCACGCCCCGCCGCAGATCGCGGTGATGACCGATCTGCGCCGCGACGTTGGGATTGGCCCTGTAGTTGTGGACCCGCTACGCGAGCCAAACAGGGACTGGCGAACTCTCGCTTATGCCGTGGCAGGGCTGGCGCTCAACGCCGCGATCCTGGCGGTTCCCTTGCTGCTGACGGGCAATATCGCTCGTGCCTGGCGCGACCCGGCCGTGGATATCTTCTTCTTGTTGGCCACGGCTTTTGTCGTCGGTGAGTTGACGACGATGCGGTTTGGACCGCAATGCAAGAACTCGGCGACCTCGGAGGCGGACCGCCAGGCCCGCCGTTTCGCCGCCTGGACCGGCGCCGCGCTGCTGCTGACGTTTTGGGCGGCGTTGGCGGAACACATGTTGCGTCAGGGGGCGCCGCAGAGTTGGCAGTGCAGTGATTTTGTCTGGATCACGGTGGGGAGCGCGATGCTGCTCGTCGGCATTGCCCTGCGTTATGCCGCGATCCATACCCTCCGCCAGCACTTTGTCACCGAGGTGCTCGTTCGCGCCGACCAGCCGCTCGTGTGCCGCGGCCTGTATCGCGTGGTGCGGCATCCCTCGGAGATCGGCTTGCTGCTATTGGCAGTCGGTGTCTGCGTTCTATTGGCGAGCCCGCTGGCGGCGGCATTCTCGCTGGCAACGCTGTTGCCTTTAATCGCCCAGCGGATCCGCCAGGAAGATTCTCAACTTGCCGCCGCGTTTGGCGAACAGTTCGAGGCCTACCGGCGGCGCACCAGGCGATTGGTGCCGTGGGTGTTTTGAGCGGGGTTAGCCGTAGCGTGGGTGCTTGCACCCACGAGCGCCGACGACGTGGGTGCAAGCACCCACGCTACTATTCCCATTTCATGAACTCATCTCCGAACCACGCGCCGTCGCCCCATCCGCGTTGATATTCGCCCAGATTAACGTAGCGATGAAATGACGACCACCGCCAGTCAGAGACGCGGCGGACGAGGCCGTGCTTAAGTGGATTAACATGCACGTAATCAACGCACCGCTTCAAATCGTCCTCGTCTTTGCATGTATGTTCGTAGAAACGCCGTTGCCAAATCCCTTGCTCTTGCTTCGCCGCTTTACTGGCGCCGACCGCTGCTGCTCGACCGCCGCCAGCCAAAAAAAAGTTGTGTGAATCGAGTTTTGATTTGCCGCCAGCGAAGGCTGTAGTCGACGTCGCCACGTGGCAACTCCCACACGGTGTGCAGGTGGTCGGGCAGCACGACGATGGCCACCACATTAAACGGGCGGCGCTTGCGGACTTCTCGCATCGCGGTGCGCAGGCACCGACGGGCCAGGGGCGAGTCGAATATCTGCTGGCGGTCTTGGGCGACGAGCGTGAAGAAATAAGTACCGCCGGGAACCAACCAGCGTCGAAAGCGAGCCATTTGAAAGGGTTGAATGATCCATAGTGTTGAGGTGGAAAAACGTGGGTGCAAGCACCCACGCTACTCAATTGCCAAGCATTTGCGGCGCTCAATCCCCCGCCAATCCTGGCATCACCGCTTGCGTCGGCTTGCGGATCGTATTGTCGTGGCACAGCACGCGGTTGTGGCCGACGAAGTAGGTGTTGAAATCGGCGACGATCAGGTTGTATGTCGGCTGGAAGCCGTCCTGTTCGTTGAGGCTAACTTGCACCGGACCGCCGACGCAGGAGAGGAGCATGCCCGACTTGATTTGCCGCGACTTCACCCAGCCGTCGCCGGCGACCCAGAACGGATGGCCGCCGCTGGTGCGAATGTATTCGCCCGGCAGATCGATCCGCACGAGCGGCCCGGCGGGGCGGATCGTGGTCCGCAGCACCGGCTTGTACGCCAACTCGCCCGACTCGGCGTCTTGGGAGAGCACGCGGTCGCCCACGGCGATCGACTCAATCGACTTCATGCCGCGCTCCGTCCAGACCATCGTGCCGGCGGCCAGACAATCGGCGCTTCGCGAAGGACCGAGTGACGGCGTCGGAGTGCCAGTGCCGGTTCCCCCGCCGATCAGGGCGATGCTTTCGCGGATCACCACCCGTTCTTGTTTGTAGCTCGACTGCACCGGCTTCTCTTCCGGCACGTAGACTTCGTTCTCGGCGTTCCACCACTTCCACCACTCCGACGGCGTGGGGACCAGATCGCGCTCGGTGGTGGTGGCCAGCAACTCCATGATCCGGCCGTTGAGTTGCTCGTCTTGCTGACTCTGGCGAGCGGCGGCGGCCTGGCTGGCGTTAGCCCGACGTTGCACGTCGCTGAGCATCCGGGCAGTCGCTTCGCTGCCGTCGCTGCCGGGCTGGGCCTGGCGGCGATACTCCGTGACGGTCACCTGCTGCTGCGTGCGGTCCTGCCCTTCGCGCTCGGCACTATGGCGAAAGATAATTCGGCCGTTCGGGCCCTGGTAGATTTCGTTGTGCGTCCGCACCGGCCCGCTCATCGCCGCCAATAGCGCCGGCACGTATTGCTCCATGGGGCGCGATTTGAGCGCCGCGGCGGCCGCCTTACGAACGGAAGCCCAACGCGAATTGATTCCCAGCCGGGCCAAAGCGAGCGACGCCGTGGGCTGATTGATCTTGCCGAGCGCTTGCACCGCCAGCCCAGCGGCTGTTTCGCTTAGGTCTCCCAGCACCGTTTCAATCGCCATCACGGCCGCCGGATCGTCGATCGCCACGATCTGCTCCGCGGCCCAACTTCGTTGCTTCGAGTTGGTGGCCTCGAGCGCGCGGGCGAACTTTTCGATCCGGGGCTTCCAGGCGGCCAGCGACGCGGCGCGGGTTTTGTCGTCCGCTTCGGCCTGCTTGCGCTCAGTTGATGCAACCCAATCATTGCCTACGCGCGTGAAACCTAGCTGTGCCCGCGCGTCGGGCTGATCGGGATTGAGTTCCAAGACGCGCGTCAGGTGAGCCCGCTGCTGATCGAGCAGTCCTTCGTGACGGCACCAGGCGGCCAGACGCAATTGGCCGTCAACGGTGATCGGCGTTTGAGCCCGCTGACTCAGATAGCGAGTCAGCCGGTTGTCCTCTTGCGCCGCGGTGATCGAAGCGTCGACCGGTTGCCATTTGCGATACGCGAACACCTGGCCGCTTTGCCAATGGGCTGCGGCGCAATCGGGTGCCGCGCTGAGGGCTTCAAACAACAATTGATTTTGCTGCGTACACTGGCCGTAGATTTGTCGCTGCAGCGCCTCGCCCACCAGGGCGTCGGCCGAGCGGCGCTGATGCTGCTGCTCGCAGGTGGCGGCGTTGGAAGTTCCGGTCCACGCGGAAAGCGTGAGACCAATCAAACCGATCGCAGCGCCGCCGAGAAGTTTTCGATACGAACCACAATCCGCCGCGTGCCGCTGCCTCTTCACTGGCCCAAACATTGGAGTCCTCCTCTCAATTTCTGGCGCCGCTCATTGGCGCCGATGGACGAGACCAGCCCCACATGCCGGCAAGCGCGGTTCCGGGTCGCACCATGGCCAGCGCCCTGATGGTAGCGCGCCGCGAGGCGACTTGCAATCGTTTGTGGGAGAAAAAAGTTGAAGTTGCGGCGCGCCATAGCCCCGGGCTCCGCCCGGGGGTTGCACCGCCAAATGGCTTCGACCGCCTCGTCCGCTCAAGCTCAAGCCAGTCACTAGATCCAGCCGTTGTCGCCGGCTGGCCGGTTCACCCCCGGGCGGAGCCCGGGGCTATTTTTGGGGCGGCTATCTTCGCGGGGCCGCATCGGGTCCAAGCAAGTCTTCCAGCTTCTTGAGCGACCGCGTCAGCAGCACCCTGACCGCCCCGTCGGATTTTCCCATCTGCTGCGCGATTTCCTTCGACGGCAGGCCCAGCACGTACCGCAGCCGCAGCGCCTGGCGGCCATCTTCCGGCAATTCGTCCAGCGCCGCTTGCAGCCGGAACTCCTTTTCATTGCGCGAAAAGGCTTGGCTGGGGGAGGTCATGCTGACGACCAGCATGTTGACCAGGCCGACCTGCCCCGTCCGTTCGGGGGAGACGTCGAGCGGCTGCTCGCGGTCGCCGGCCCGCTTTTGGGCCGAGAAGAACTTGCGATGGGCGTCGATGATTCGCCGCTCGGCCACCTGGCAGAGCCAGCCGAACGGATCGCGGCCGGTGAGGTCGACGTCCGGCAGCGAGCGGAGGCAATCCATGCTCACCTCCTGGAAAATGTCCTCCGGCTCGACTTTGCGCCGCAGGGCGGTCCCTAGTTGCCGTTCGATGAACGCCAAGAGCGGCAGCCGCTTGACGGTGAGAAACTCCGCCAGGGCCGCCGTGTCGTGCGCCCGCACGCGTTGTTCTAGGGGATCGTTCGCGTCAGACATAGGTCGTGCGGCAGGGTGGGGCAGGGGCAAGTTTGTGGCCGCCATTCTAGGGCCTTGCGATGGGGGCCGAAACCCGGGCACCCGGCGACGAACGTGTGCCGATGTTGCTAAACTGGCGGCTTGCGTTTTTGACACCACAAGTTCGGCACCGCAGCGATTCGGCTAAACCTTGCCTGACTACAACTCCACCACCGTCAAGCACGCCCTGGACGCCAACGCCGGGCTCGACCATGCCGACGCGGTGTGGGAACTGCTCGCCGCGCGGATCGATCTCTTGGTGGCTGCTTGGGAGCAAGGCACCGGGCCGCCGGCGCTGGGGGACTTTGCACCGGCCGACCCGCCGAACGTCCGCCGCTTGGCATTGTGCGAGTTGGCGAAGATCGACATGGAGTATCGCTTTGCCCAAGGGTTTGCCTGGAAGGTGGAAGACTATCTCCGGCACTTCCCCGACTTGGCCGCCGGCGGGCAATTGCCGTGCGACTTGATCTACGAGGAATATCACCTGCGGCGGAAGTCGGGCGAGGCCGTCGCGGCCTCGGAATACTTAACCCGGTTTCCGGTCCAGGCGGACGAACTGCGGCGGTTGCTCGATTCTCCCAGCATGGATCGCACGACGTCGCTGTTCGTGCCGGTCGTTTCGGCCGGGCTGGAGGTGGGGGAAACGATCGACGATTTTGATCTGCTCACGCAGCTTGGCAAGGGGGCGTTCGCCACGGTGTACCTGGCGCGGCAGCGGTCGCTACAGCGGCTTGTGGCGCTGAAGGCTTCGGCCGACGCGGGGAGCGAACCTCAAACGCTGGCGCAGTTGGACCATCCTCATATCGTGCGCGTGTACGATCAGCGGCTGGTGCCGGATCGCGACTTGCGGCTGTTGTATATGCAGTACGTGCCGGGGGGCACGCTGCAAGACGTGATCCGCCGGGCGAAGGATGCGCCGCCGGCAGAACGCAACGGACATGTTGTACTCAAGGCAGTCGACGCCGCGCTCGACAAAGCAGGGCAGGGGCCGCCGTCTGATTCTTCGGCCCGGCAATCAGTGCGGAACTGTTCGTGGCCGCAAGTGGTGTGCCGGCTGGGGCAGCAGTTGGGCTCGGCCTTGGATTACGCCCATCGCCGCGGCGTGCTGCATCGCGACTTGAAACCTGCCAACGTGCTGATGACGGCCGAAGGCTCGCCCCGGCTGGCGGATTTCAATATCAGCTTCTGCTCCAAGCTGGACGGCGCGAGCCCCGCGGCATATTTCGGCGGCAGCCTGGCGTACATGTCGCCCGAGCAGTTGGAGGCGTGCAGCCCTCAGTTCGAGCGCCAGCCCGATAGCCTCGACGGCCGGAGCGACGTTTATGCCCTGGGGGTGGTGCTGTGGGAACTTCTCACCGGCAATCGCCCGTTCGCCGACGAACCGCTGGAAGCTGGCTGGGGGGCCACGGTCGAGGCGATGGTCGCGCGGCGGCAGCGGGGGATCGACGCCGGGATGTTAAAGACGCTGCCGGCCGATCTGCCGCCGGGGCTGGTGGACGTGCTGGTGGACTGCCTGGCGCCGGATGCTGAGCAGCGCCCGGCCACGGCGGCCGAAGCGGCGGCGCGGTTGAGACTGTGCCAGCATCCGGATGCGCAGCGATTGCTGGACGGGCCGAACCGAGGATGGCGGGGGGCGGCGCAGCGGTTTTGCGTGTTGGCGGTGGTGTTGATTGCGCTGGTTTTTAATGGCGTGGCGGCGCCGATCAACTATTTCTACAACACGAAGCTTGTGCCTGACTCGCCTTACGCAAAGAAGTTGTTTTGGTTTATCCAAGGGGTGACCAACGGCATCGCATTTCCGGTGGGCGTGGCGGTGCTGGTGATGATGTGCTGGCCGGTGCAGCGGGCTCTTTGGGGTGTGAAGGGTGCGAAGGGTTTGAAGAGTGGGAAGGGGAAAGAGGAGGATCTTTGGCGACTCCGGGCACTGCGGCTGGGGCATCTAACCGCCGTTTTGGGCATTGTTGAATGGCTGCTGGCCGGATTTTCTTATCCGCTGGCGATGTACTTGGCAGGGGTGCGGCTGGGGCCGGCCGAGGCCATTCATTTTGTCATTTCGCTGGCATTGTGCGGGTTGATCGCAGCGACATATCCGTTTTTTGCGATTACGTTTCTGGGAGTTCGCGCGTTTTATGTGGGTCTGCTGCCGGGGGCGGCGCCGGGCGCGGCGGATGCGGATCAACTTACACGATTGGCACGTTACACATGGAGATACCTGGTGCTGGCCGCGACAGTGCCGATGCTGGCAATCGTCCTGTTGGTGTTGCTGGGAGGATTGCTCGGCGGCACGCAAGATCGCTTGCCGCTGTTCGTGCTCAGCGCGGGAAGCCTGGTGGGCTTTGGGTTGATCTTCTATCTTGCCCGCGCTATTCAGGCTGATATCCAGACGCTGCAATGGATCGTCAACCCGCCGTCGAATGCGGAGACGTCCGAGTCGGATAGTTTTATTCTGCCCCGATAAACATAGCCCCGGGCTCCGCCCGGGGGTTCCGGCCAGCATTTCTCACATGTGCCTGGGGCAGAGCCTTGGCGATGCCCCAGAATCAACACGCTAGGGCTTCACTACGCTGCGCTTCGTTCAGCCCCAGGCACCCTGCACTCAAAGGACGAGATTACTCGGCTTTCGCCCGCAACTCGTTGTACCGTTTCGCCGTCTGCGACTCCGGCACATACGGCCGCTTGTCCGGCTTGCGGAACGTCAGGTAATGATCCTTAACCAGCCGCAGGTAGCCTCGCATCACTTTCATCAACGAGGCGAACGAGACGGCGGTCGAGTCGCCGTGGGCCCGCTGCTTCAGGCGGTAGGGCACTTCGGCGAACAAATAGCCGCGTTTTACGAGCCGGACCAGAATGTCGGTTTGGTAGAAAAAGCCGCTGTTGTGCGTTTCGATCTCGTCGAGAATCCGCGTGCGGTAAATCACCGTGCCGTTGGTGTAGTTGAAGTGGGAGAGGAACGTCAGGTTGATGATGTACTGGTATGCGAACGAGATCGCGTTGCGATACGCGGACCGCGCCGCGCGGTTGAACACAAACGGCACCACGATGTCCACATGCTCCAGCACCGGTAAATACCGCAGCGTCTCCCGCGGCTCGTTCTCGTTGTCTCCCGGCAACATGCAGACAAACTCGCCGCGGGCATGGCCTACGCCATCCCAGAATGATGCCCCCACGCCATGCGGATTGTCGTGCGAAACGAGCCGGACGCGGCCATCGCGGGCGATTTCCTCGTTGACAATTCGGGCCGTGCCGTCAGTGCTACCGTCGTTCACCACGATCAGTTCGCCGGCGATATTCAACTCGTCGAACGCCCCCAGCGTGTCGCGCATGGCGCCCGTGATGTTGCGCTCTTCATTGAGCGCGGGCATGATGATCGTGACAGCAGGATTAGTCAGAGCGGGATTAATCACAGTGGGCTGACTCAAAGCTGGCATGTGAGAAAAGTTCAATTAACGCCGCGCCGCAGCCGCCGCCATGTCCGTCAGGCAGTGGGCCAGCGAATGATGGGCCACTTCCACTTCGCCGTAATGCCGCGAGGCGACGTAGAAGTTCCAGTCGCCGAGTTGCCGCAGCGGGTTGTCCGGATCAAAACCGGTGAACGTGACGACCGGCACCTGTCGCTGCTTGGCCGCCCGGGCGGCACGCAAGATATTTTCCGATCGGCCGGAACTGCTCACCGCGATCAAGCAGTCTCCTGGCACTGCCCACAGTTCGATCCCGCGCTCGAACGCGCAGGCGTAACCATGATCGTTTGAGATCGAAGTCAGCAGCGGGGCGTCGTCAAACGTCGTGGCGCGGACCGGGATCTGATTGCAGAGGTCCATCTTCGTGTGACCGGCGATCGACGCGCTGCCGCCGTTGCCTACCAGCAGAACTTGCCGGCCGGCGTCGCGGACCGCCAGGATCGTGGCGATCACCTGCTCGTAGGCGGCGTTCACGTCGCCGCGGTGCCCTTGGGCGTCGGTGAACTCCACGCTGGCCAACAGTTCCGCCAGTCGGGTGAGGTAGTGCATCGCCGACTCGTGCGGGGCCGGTTTTTCTGCGGGGGTCGTCATATTGGTTCCAGAACTACGTTGTGCTGCCCCGTGTTGCAAAAATAGTACTCATCACGCTCAAGCGTATTGCAAAACCTCACGCGGAACGTGAGGAGTACTTTTGCGGGTTCCTATTATACGGGCCGGCGGGGTGTGTCGCACCGGTCGGGCCTGCAATTTGACACTGAATTGCGCCAGTTTTATACTTCGCTCGGGTATACTTTGCCGGTGGTCGCCATCCGGCACTGCTTCTCGCCAATTCAGCGGCGTTCTTAAAGAATTGGCCTTCTGAATCGCTCGTTTGGAAATGATTGTCAGCCGTTGAAGACCCCGTTGACCACCGCTGACACCCTCTCGCAGTTGAAGCGAGTCAACCCCTGGAACGCGGCGTTTCTGCTGTTCTGGCTGACGCTGTTTAGCGTGCTCGCCGTGCGGGGGACCGACCCCGACCGCTGGAGCGATTGGAGCTTCGGCGACGCCCAGACGATGCTCTCTACTCGTCATTGGACGGAGGAAGGGTGGGTCAAAAACTACCTGCTGTTCGTGCCGCAGGGGTACGCGCATGTGGTGAAGCACCTGGACGAGCCGGAGCTGCGGCAGCATGCCCACGGCGATTCGCCCTACGGGGGGCGCGGCGTCGGCCCGCGGCTGTATTACACGCACTATCCCTCCGGGTACCTCGTGCCGTACGCCGCCGCGGCGTGGCTGGGCTTCGACAGCATGGGAGCGGCCCGCGTCGTTTCCGTGCTGATGTCGATGGCCGGGTTGGGGTGTTTCTATCTTTTCCTGGCGAGGGCAATTCGTCCCTCCGTGGCCTTCGCGACGTGCGTGGTCTACGGACTGACGCCGGCGTTCCTGGGCTATGCCGACAGCCTGGCGAATATGCCGATCGACGATCTGCTGCGGTACGGATTCATGCTGGCGGTTTTCTATTCGACGCGAGCGACTACGAAAGCCGGACGGTGGCGGGCCAATGTGGTGGCTTGGGTTCTGGAGTTCGGCATGTCGCTTAGTTCGTTCGACTCGGTTTTCTTTATGTTCGTATGGCTCATTGGATGGGATTTTGTCGAGGGGCGGGGTTTTCGGTTCGTGCGGTATTTTATATTTGGCATGGCGGCGGTGTGCGGGCATGGCGTGCAGTTGCTGCAAAACGTGTGGTACCTGGGCACGGCGGACGCACTTCTTGACGTACGCGCCATGTTTTTGCTGAAGTCGGGTGGAGAGCAAATGCGAGGGTCCGGCGAAACCGGCGTTTCGCGCGTGCAAATGATCGCCGGGATGCTGCTGGATCGGGCCCAAGTTATCAGCACTACCACGGAAAAGGTGATGGTGTGCGTGGTGACGGAAACCAAGCTGTTCTGGACTCTTGTGGGAATCTACGCATTTCATCGCGTGTTATTTCGGCGTGCCGAAAAGAACCTGTTGCCGGGCGTGAAAATACTCACGGTCCTATTTCTCGCCGGATTGGCGTATATCTTTGTTCTGCCGAACGCGGCTGGGATGGATTACCAAGGGCATCAAATGTTGCCGTTTTACGCGCTGGCAATTGGAGGACTCCTTGTCGCGGCCGGCGATTGCTTTGCTCAAACCGTACGCTTGAAGTTCTACAGCTATCCTGGTGTTGTGCGAAGAAGCTTTCAGTTGGCTTGGCTCCTCGTAGCCGTGGTGGGGCTGTATGACTTTGGCCAGTACTTTTGGTATGCGCGGAGGGGCCCCTGGAGCTCAGCGGATCATTTGAGCCCCGACGTGCCGCTGGCCCGCGTGCTAAGCAACTATGCGACCGCGCACCCGCCGGTGTACTTCAACCTGGGGGGCATGACCTCGTACTGGAACAAAGCCTATTTGCCCGGCTATCCGCAGATCCACCCGATGTTGGAGTACTACGCCGGCAGCCGCCCGATTTTGTGCTTCGATCAGGATGTGTCTCTGGTTACTGACCTGAAGCAGTTGCTGCAGATGGGAGGGCCGAACTCGTTTTCGCCGGTGATTATTGCGGGCGATCAGCGGATGATGACTGGTGTCTTGGAGCGATTGCGAGCGGCCGGAGTCATCGGTACCACTTCCCTCACTGCACAGCCAATTTATGGAAAGCTGGTGCTGGACCTGACGCCGTATCTGGTGCCGCCAAATCCCTCTCCCTCCGGGAAAGGCCAGTAGGTCCCGCGTGCCGGGCGCGACCTGTGCTTAAGTCGGCGGCCACAAGGTGCGCCGGCAGTCTCCCTTCATTGTATCACTGTACCGTTCACAAAGGTCACGCCCGGCAGGCGAGACCTACGGCACAGCCTCCATCCCACTCCCCTTGAACTATGATAAAATCACCCCTGCCGCCGCTGGGCGCGGCGCGAGGGGGCTACGTTTCAGGCAGGTGCTATGGCTGAAGAATCTGTGAGCGTCCCGGCGACCAGCGACGTCGCCGAGCCGGCCCCCGCTGCCCCGCCCCCCACGATCTCGCAGTCTCCTGCGCGCATCACCAATCAATGGGCCGAATGGGCCAACTATCTGCGCGGATATCCGCTGTTGAATCCCGCCTGGTGGGCGCCGCGGTGGGGATTGATCTCCGCTTTTGCGAGCGGGTGTGCCTTCGCCGTGGGGGTCTGCTGCCGCTATTTTTATATCTATCACGTTCATCCGCCGACGAGTTTCATCTACAGCGACATGAACGGTTACGTCGGCACGGCCCTCGCCTGGATCCAGCCGGATCACCAGTTTGGGCCGGCGGACGCGTTCCAGGCTCCGGGCTACCACTGGATGCTGGGATTCCTGTTTCAGCGGGACCCGACAAAAGCATTGGCGGTGTTGGTGCAGTTCTTGATGTCGATCGCCGTGCCGCCGATGTTGGCGCTGATGACCTATCGGCTTTACGGCCGCGCCGTGGCGATGGTGTCGCTAGCGCTGTCGAGCCTCTATTTTCCGTTCATCGACTACGCGGGTTACTTTCTCTCCGAAAGCCCGTTTCTGTTTTCGATGGTGTTGTCGATGCTGCTGCTGGTGTGGGCCATCGACGCGCGGTGGGGCTGGCTGAGCCAGGCGTGCGCGCTGCTCAGTGGAATCACGCTGGGGGTGTCGGCGGCCATCAAGCCGGCGGTGCTGCTGGGCGCGGTGTTGATTTTTGTCTGGCTGGCGGGGGCCGTGTGGAGGCATCGCTGGACCTGGAAGGATCGAGCGGCATGGGCGGGACTGGTGCTAAGCTGCGCGGCTTTTGGAGTCACGGTGGGATTCAAGTCCCCGATCTTGACCCTGCTGGGCTCGATCCCCGTGCTGTTTTTCGCCGGCCTGATCGCCTGGTTTCAATGGGAGCAGCGGGAAATGTGGCAACCCTGCTGGGTTCGGTTGGGGCTAGTGATGATCACCAGCGTGGTGGGTTTGGCCATGATCATCGTGCCAATGAGTGTGCGGGCGACGCACCTCAACCGGGGCAAGTTCACGCTGATCTCCACCAATGGTCCCATGAACATGCAGCAGGGGCACGCCGGCGAGAACGTCAGCGGCGTGATCTTCGCTCCCCCGGGTGGCGGCCGCTGGCAGTGGGGAAGCCCGACGGTGAACCAGAAGCGAGGGCGATATGTGGAAGCGATGACCGCCTCGGGGCGATTGGTGGATCCGAATCGTTATGCAACCACGAACTATTTTGAGTTCGCCCCCTGGGACCGCGATCGGCTGAACGAGGTGATCTGGGAGCGGATCTGCGAAGCGCCGGAAGAAGTCCTGTTGCAATCGTGCAACAACGTTTACGAGACGATTTTCACCGCTATGCCGTGGCCGTCGTCGGCTATCGGGGGAACGCCCACTGAACGAGGCGTGGCCGCGCTGTCGATCTTGTTTCAGTTGGGATATACGTGGCTGATTCTGCTCCCCGCCTTCTTGCACCTGGTGATCCGCCGCCATGAGTTCAGCGAAAAAGCAGGGCCCGGGTTGGCCGATGGCCTGATGGTGCTGCCGTTCATCGGGTTGCTGATGACGGTGTTTTTGGCGACACCCGAGGCGCGGTACCGGATTCCGTTCGATGTGTTTTTGATCGTGCTGGCGGCGCGGTTTTACACCTGGGGGGTGAGCCGGCAGGATTCGCTGCGGCCGCCTGTGGCGACGTTGAAGGCCGAGTCCGCCTGACGTAGCGTGGGTGCTTGCACCCACGATTCGTTGGCCGAAATGACGTGGGTGCAAGCACCCACGCTACAGGTCAGCTCGCGTTGCGTAGGGCGGCCGCCCCGATCGGCGCTGCCGCCAACTGCGGCGTCAGCCGTTTCCAATTTTCGGGCGAGCCGGGCGTGAGTCGGCCTAGCACCTGCGGGGCGGTCGCGCCGGTTAGTGCGGCCCAGGTTCCCGGCACGCGGTCCACGAACATCATGGCCAGCATCCCGGTCGCCGCGGCTTCCAGGGTTTCGTCCCCCGCCAGCACGTCGGTCGCTTTCCGCAGCGGCACGCCGGGCAATCGGCGGCTGATTTCCGCCAGCAGGAACCCGTTGTGCGCGCCGCCACCGGTGACCAGCATTTCGGCGATCGGCGGCGACTGAGGCACGCCGATCTTCACGGCCCTGGCGATTGCTTCGGCAATGAAGTGCGTGGCGGTGCAGAGCAGGTCGCGCACGGTCCAGCCCGACTCGATCGCCATGTGAACCGTCTGCTGCAATTCGGCATGCGGCCGAACACCCAGCGGGTACCAGCGCGGCGGCGGGCGATGGAAATAGGGATCGGCCAGCCAATGCTCGATCAAGTCGTGAATCCGCCGCCCCTGCACGGCCAGCGTCCCGCCGGGGTCAAAATGCGTAGTGCCGGAGGTGAATTGCTCGGCCAGCGTGTCGAGCAGAATCGTCCCTGGCCCGGCGTCCAACGCCGCGATCTTGTCTGCGCTATTCACCTCGCGGCTCGGCAAATAGGTCAGCCGCGCGGTGCGGCCCAGGTCCAGCAGCAATCGCGGCCGCCGCGGATCCCCCAGCAACATCCACAACGGTGCGGCCAACACCGGACCTCCTTGGCCACCCGCCGCCAAGTCGCGAGCGGGAAAGGCGTCGATGACATTCAGCCCCGTTCGCTGGGCCAGCCGGGCAGCATCGCACAGTCCAGCGTACGTCGGACGCACGCCGCGACCAACGTGCCACAAACCGGGCTCGTGAACTCCGGCCAACATTACGTCGCTGGCCACTGACGGAAGCGAACCGAGCAATTGCAACGTCAGATCGGCCACCGAATCGGCTAATCCCGCCGCCAGTTCGGCGAATTCTCCGGCCGCTTGAGCGCCGCCGCTGGCCAGTCGTTGATACTCGGCCCGCAACGAAGCGTCCAACGCCATATTCCGCATGGCGACCAAATGCGGCGCCGCCATTTCGCCCCTGCCCTGGATCGTCACCAACGCCGCGGTGGCCGACTGGCATTGCGATCCGATGCGAATGCCGACGATCGACCGCTGCGAGGCGCCACCCGGAGGCAGCCCGGCTCGCTGGCCCAAGATCAGACCGGGACTACTTGAGCGCGAGGTCGACATGGGCGAGGCCACTGGTTGGGATGGTGGTGCATGGGAGGTACTGAATCAGCCGCAGGGCGCTAGCCCCCGGTTTTTGGACGTGAACCGGACGCTAGCGCGTGCCGGCTGACGTTTTCAAACAGAGTCTGGGAATTTCCGTTGGGCCTCGGGTGCCACTGGCCTGCGCGTTGCCAGTGGCACCCGGGAAATAAGTTGAATGCGATGGGGTGCCTAGGCGACCATCCGCATCCTGCCGCGGGAGAGCACTCCTTCGAGGAACTCGTCGAAGATGCGCTGATCCAGCGCCGAGGCGGACTCGGCTTCCGGATGGAACTGGGTGCCCAGGGCGAACCAGTCTTCCTGCTCGCACTCGATCGCTTCGATCACCCCGTCGGGAGCGGTAGCGGTAACGCGGAAGCCGGGGGCCACTTCGTCGATCGCCATGTGGTGCATGCTGTTGACGCGCACTTCACCGTCGCCGTACACGCGCTCCATCAACGAATTGCGCATCACCACCAGACCATGACGGTGCGTTGAATCGATGGCGTCCTTGTGGGGCAGGGCCTTGGGCATGTCTTCGGGCAGATGCAGGAACAGGTTCCCGCCTTGCTGCACGTTGAGCAACTGCATGCCGACGCCGATACCCAGCACCGGCATCCGGCGGTCAGCGACGATCCGCACTAACATGCGGTCGAAGTTCTCGCGGCGTTCATCGAGCGGGCGAACCGCGGGATGGAGCATGAAGCCGTCGCGCTGCGGATTCAAATCGCCGCCGCCAACGAGCACCACGGCGTCGACGAGATCGACCAGACGAACAATATCTTCTTCAGAGGCCAGCGGTGGAAGGATGATCGGCACGCCTCCGGCGGCGGAGATCGCGTCGTAGTATCCGCGGGCAATATAAGTGAAAGCGGGCGAGTCCTTTTTGGTGGAGCGATAATCCGCAGTGACGCCAATCAACGGTTTGCTATCCATAGTTCGTTCTCCTCTCGGGCACATCATGTGCCCCCTGGGTGGTTAAAACACGCACAAACCAGGAGGAGTCGAGAGATGCTCGATAGAAGGACGCTGCCCGAGGCGATGCGAAGTCCACACAGGCATGGCGCCAATCGGCTGCCATGAGTGCGGCACGCAGTCCCGTGGTCCACAAGTGCCTACAGCATTCCGCTGTAGCAGCCTTCAGCTAAAAGCTGTCTGCCAATCGGGATCGCAAAATCTCCGTCCGCGCGTCCCGCGTGGAACTGACAGCCCGTTGCAGGAGTTTGGCGTTCCAACCTTTGGAAGGACCAACTCAAGGGGCTTTTGTGGGCCTGGTGCTGGTTGGCAAACTTTTTGGCGCCAACCAGACCCGTGCGATGTCCTTATCGAACGGCCTCGGACCTCCCTTTCTCGTGCGCTACCGTGCCACAGGCTAGAGGAATACAAGTCGGTGCGAGTTTTGCGGACCGGCGGACGCATTGCAAGTGTTTAGCTCATTTTGGGTTGGAATGGATGGAAATGCCCAAGATGTGGTAGATTCATTGCGGCTTATGCGTCGTTTGTGGTACTGGACGATTTTCCGTCGCGGGGCATTTGTTGCGTCGGGCTCGGCGAAAACGCTGGTCCGGCGGGCATTTCGTGCATTGTCCGCCGTTTACTCTCCCATGCCGCAGCGACTATGCTCAACAGTTGACCTTTCCGAGGCGCGGCCTTTCTGAGATGCGACGAAACGGTCGACCAGTCTCCACAAGCATTTTTCGCTGAGAATCCATGCGATTTCAAAACGTATGTCTGGAGTCCTGGGGGTACGTCCTGCCGGACGAGGTGGTCACCTCGGACGAGTTGGAAGCCCTGCTGTCGCCAGCATACGAGCGCCTCCGGCTCTCTGCGGGACGGCTGGAACTGATGACGGGCATCCGGTCGCGGCGATTCTGGCCGGCGGGCACACGCCCCAGCGGGCCGAGCATCCAAAGCGCCCAGCGGGCGATCCAAGCCGCTGAAATTGATCGCCACTGGATCGGGGCGTTGATTCACGGCTCCGTCTGCCGCGACCACCTGGAGCCTGCCACAGCCTGCCGCGTGCATCATGGCCTCGGCCTGTCGGCCAATTGCCAAGTCCTCGACGTCTCGAACGCCTGCCTCGGTTTGCTCAATGGCATGCTGCTGGTGGCGAACATGATCGAATTGGGGCAGATCAGGGCTGGCATTGTCGTCGGGACTGAAAGCGCCCGGCCGCTGGTGGAAAACACCATTGCCGCCCTCAACGCCGACGAATCGCTCACGCGGGCGTCGCTCAAACCCGCACTGGCTTCGCTGACCATTGGCTCTGGCAGTTGTGCGATGCTGCTGGTCGATCGACGAATCAGCCGCACTGGCAACCGCCTGCTGGGAGGAGTCGTGGGCGCGAACACAGACCATCACGACTTGTGCCATAGCGGGGCCGACGAAGCGGGCGCCGCGATGCGTCCCCTCATGGTGACCGACGCGGAAACGCTGATGCACGAAGGAATCGCCACCGGCGTGGCCACGTTCGCCGCGTTTCAGCAAGAGATGGGCTGGGCCCCCGCGGACATCGACAAGACCGTTTGCCACCAGGTCGGCTCGATTCACCGTCGCATGATGCTTGAGCAATTGGGCCTGACCTTGGAAAAAGACTTCGCCACGTTTGAAACGCTGGGTAACACCGGGTCTGTGGCATTGCCGTTGTCGCTGGCCATGGCGGCCGAGCAGGATCACCTGGCCGTCGACAATTCGGTGGCGCTGCTGGGCATCGGCTCGGGGATCAATTCGGTCATGTTGGGACTCGACTGGCAGACGAGCCGGCTGGCGGATGGATCGCACGGTGTGCCGATGGCGGCCATCGGCACGAGTGAGGCCTGAGCCAGGCACTCCTTTCTTCTTCTTCTACTTCTTCTTTTCTAGCGAATTGGCGAATAGTCAAGCGGAACCCTTGCACACGGATGCGTGCCATCAAACCGCTACCAGACGACCATACCAGTCCAGCCGGGGCTAAGTCTGCTACTGTGCCGAGCGGGTTGTTCCGTTTCGTTCCGGCCCTCGACTCGCTGCGGCACTACAATCTGCGGACGTTTTCGGCAGACTCCATTGCCGGGCTGACCGTGGCCGCGGTGGCGGTTCCGCAGGCGATGGCCTATGCCCAGATTGCCGGCCTGCCGCCGCAATACGGCCTCTACACGGCGATTGTGATGACCGCCGTAGGCGCGCTGTTCGACTCGTCGAAGCAACTGATCAACGGGCCGACCAACGCGATCTCCATTGCCGTGCTCAGCGCCCTGGTGGCGTTCACGGGCGACGTGGACCGCGTCCAAGCGGCGATCTTGCTGGCCGGCATGGTAGGGGCCATTCAATTGGCAATTGCCTTGTTTCGGCTGGGGGATCTTTCGCGGTTCATTTCGCACGCGGTGATTGTGGGTTTCACGTTCGGCGCGGCGGTGCTGCTGGTGCTGGATCAGTTTAAAAACCTGGCGGGACTGCCGACCGTCGGAACCGGCGACGACCATTTCCTCAAACGATTTTGGCTGAGTGCATTGCACGCAGGCCAATTGCTGGGGGACACAACCGCCAGCCGGGCCAGCCAGGCGGCGCTGCTGGTGGGACTTATCACGATGGCCGTGGCGCTCGGGCTGCGCGGGCTAAATCGCTGGCTGCGCATTCGTCTGCCTGATCTGCTCGTGGCCGTGATGGTTTCCGCAGCGATCGTTTGGTGGTGGAAGCTAGACACCGTCGGCGTGAAGGTGGTCGGTACCATTCCGGCCAGCCTACCAACGTTTGCGTTGCCGGCGTTTGAATGGCACCGCGCCCGGACGCTATTCAGCGGCAGCGTTGCCATTGCACTCTTGGGCATCCTGGAGGCCGTCTCCATGGCGAAGGCGATCGCGTCCCAAACCCGGCAGAAGATTGACGTCAACCAGCAATGCGTCAGCGAGGCCCTGGCAAACATCGCGGGGAGCATGTTTCACTGCTACCCTGGCTCGGGTTCGCTCACGCGCTCGACGATCAACCAGCAAGCGGGGGCTCAAACGCAGTGGTCCGGCGTGATTGCCGCGGTGGCGGTGGCCCTGACGATGGTGGCCTTCGCTCCGTACGCGTTTTACATCCCCAAGGCGGGGCTGGCGGGCATCCTGATGATTTCGGCCGGGCGGCTGGTCAACTGGCGCGAGTTGAAATATTACCTGCGCACCACGCGGTTCGACGCCTGGATTGTGGCGCTCACCGCCATCTCGGCTGTGGTGGTCTCGGTGGAGTTTTGCGTGTTGATTGGCGTCTTTCTTTCGTTTTTATTCTATGTGCCGCGTGCCGCCCGCGTTTTCCTGACTCAACTCACGCTCACCCCCGAGCGCACCGTGCGCGAGCGCGTGGCCAGCGATCCGCCGTGCGGGCGGATCCGGATTTACAGCCTGGAGGGGGAACTGTTCTTCGGCGCCTCGCCCGAGTTGGAACAGCACCTCGATCTGATTTCTGAAGACGTCGCCGGCGGCATGCGGGTGCTCGTGCTGCGCATGAAGCGGGTGCGCAATCCCGACGCGGTCTGCCTGGAAATCTTGGACCGATTTGTCGCCCGGATGCGAGACGCCCAGGTGTGCGTGGTGCTGTGCGGCGTTCGCAATGATTTGATGAAAGGGCTGCGCGACAGTGGCCTGGTGGAGCGGATCGGCCCGGACCACGTATTTGTGTTCCAGGAGACGGGGGCCGTCTGGTCGAGCACGCTGGAGGCGCTCCGGTTTGCCTACGAATACCTCGGGGACGACGTTTGCGACACCTGCCCTCGGCATGGCACGAGCCTCAATGAGAAGGAAGGTTGGTCGTATATGATCTAAATCGCGGGTAGTGGTTCACTTTGAATCTGCCGGCCCTGGTCGCCCCGTGATACAATGGGAATATGCCGTTTGCCAACTGCCAGCGATGCGGTCGCCTCTTCCACTTTCTTGATCCGTTCCTGCCTGAGGCGGCCGGCGACTACTGGCTAGGCGATGAAGTCCACTCGCAGTGTCCAGAGTGCCTAAAGATGAGCCGCGACCACCAGCACAACCCGGACCCCAACCAGAACGCCGCCCGGATCGTCGGCGAGTCTGCCAGGGACACCACGGCCCCGCCTGCGGACGTTGAGGCCGAATGGGCGGAATGGTCTGCCCACATCCAAAAGGTGGACGAGCGGGGCCTGTCGCTACTCAGGGCTGCGTTTGAGGCTGGATACGAAGCCGGAATCCGCCGGTAGTCGCCACTCACTCGAAAAGCATTTTCTGCACCGGTCCCTCTTCATATTTTCGGCTCACAAAGTTACCCATCAGCCTAAATCGCGGTGGTTTGCACGCGCCGCCGCGGCGTTGGTATGATATGCCGGGTGGGGCGGCACTAGATTCTCCAGCGGTGGTCATTTCGGCATGGTGGAAAGCGCATCGCAGCCAGGGCGAGTCCTGGTCACGGGAGGGGCGGGTTACGTCGGTGCAGGGCTAGTGCCCAAGCTGCTTGCGGCGGGCTGGCAGGTTCGCGTCCTCGACCTGTATCTCTACGGCCGGCAGGTTCTCTCGGCGGTCGCTAAGGATCCAAATCTAGAGCAGATCGAAGGGGATATTCGCGACGCCGCAGTCGTCCGCCGGACGATGGCCGGCTGCGACGCGGTGATCCACCTGGCGTGCATCTCGAACGACCCCAGCTTCGAGCTGGACCCCGGCCTGGGCAAAAGCATCAACTACGACGCCTTCGCCATTCTGGTGGCCGAAGCCAAGCGGGCCGGTGTGCGGCGGTTTGTCTACGCTTCGTCGTCGAGCGTGTATGGAGTCAAAGACGAAGAGAACGTCACCGAGGATCTGCCGCTTGAGCCGCTGACGGACTATTCAAAATTCAAGGCGCTGTGCGAGGACGATCTGCTGGCAGCCCGCGAGCCGGGCTTTGCCGTACTGATTTTGCGGCCGGCCACGGTCTGCGGCTACTCGCCCCGGCTGCGGCTTGACCTGTCGGTCAATATCCTCACGAATCACGCCCTGCATCGCCGCAAGATCACGGTATTCGGCGGCGAGCAAAAACGGCCGAACATCCATATCGACGACGTGACCGACCTGTACGTCCAGTCGCTTGCCTGGCCCGAGGCGGCCATCGACGGCCAGATCTTCAACGCCGGCTACGACAATTTGAAGATCAACGAAATTGCCGAGCTGGTGCGCGGCATCGTCGGCGACGATGTGACGATCGAGCGGACCAGCACCGACGACCTGCGTTCGTACCACATCTCGTCGGAAAAGATCAAACGTGCGTGCGCGACCTGGTCGGCGCGTTTCGCGACGGCTTGGTGCCCGATCCCAACGACGCGAGGTACTACAACATCAAGACGATGCAGGCGATCAAGCTGAAGTAGCTTCGCTTCAGATCCGCAGAGTCACGGAATCGTTAAAATGAATGACCAATGTCCAAATCCCAATGACCAATGGAGGAGCTGCGCCAGCTTTGTTGGTTATTGGAATTTGGTCATTTGTGATTTTATAGTACCCATCACGCTCCGCGTGATGCCAATCCTCACGCGGAGCGTGAGGGGTACTTTGCTTGAGCTTCGCCGTCTCCGGGGGGCCTCGCATGTCCTCTGAACGGCTGTTGCGGCTGTATCGCGAGATGTACCTCATCCGCCGCACGGAAGAGGTGATTGCGGACCTTTACAAAGAGCAGGAAATGCGCTGCCCGGTGCATCTCTGCATTGGCCAGGAGGCCTCGCCTGTCGGTGTCTGCCAGGAGTTGGAGCCGGCGGACGTCGCGTTCAGCACGCACCGCTCGCACGGCCACTATCTGGCCAAGGGCGGCAGCTTGCTCGCGCTGATGGGGGAGCTTTACGGCCGGCAAACCGGCTGCTCGGCGGGCAATGGCGGCTCGATGCACCTGATCGACCGCGCGGCCGGTTTCATGGGGGCCACGCCGATCCTTGGCGCCACGATGGCGCTGGCCACCGGGGCCGCGTTTGCCACGTCGATGCGGCAGGAGACTCGTGTCACCGTGGCCTTTTTTGGCGACGCCGCCATTGAAGAGGGAGTATTTTACGAAAGTGCGAACTTCGCTGTCCTCAAGCGATTGCCGCTGGTGCTGGTGTGCGAGAACAACGGTTTGTCCACCTGTTCGCCGCTCTCCGTGCGGCAGCCGCCGACGCGTACCATTTGCGACATGGCCCGCGGGTTGGGGATGACAGCCGTTTCAGGTGATGGCAACGACGTCCTGGCCGTATCGCAACTAGCACGGCAAGCGATTGACATTGCCCGTGGCGGCGGTGGGCCGGTGTTGATCGAATTGCCGACGTACCGCTGGCGGGAACATTGCGGCCCCGGCTTCGACTTCGATCTGGGCTACCGCCATCCCGACGAGTTGGCCGCCTGGCAAGAGCGCTGCCCCATGCAGCGGCTCGTACGCCACATGGAGAAAACGGGCGTTGCCGATGCCGCCGCGCTAAAGCGGTGCGAGGCCGAAGTGCAGCAGGAGATCGACGCGGCCGTGCGGTTCGCCCGCGAAAGTCCCTATCCGGACGAAAGCCTGCTCTTGGCACACGAGTACATGCCATGAAGCCGCGCACGCTCCGTTACTGCCAGGCAATTCACGAGGCTCTCGACCTGAGCCTGGCCCGCGATCCGTCCGTGTACGTTATGGGCCTCGGCGTGCCGGATCCCAAAGGGGTGTTCGAGACCACGCTGGGGCTGGCCGAAAAGTTTGGCTCGCAGCGCGTGCTCGATATGCCGGCCAGCGAAAACGGGATGACGGGCATCGCCATTGGCTCGGCCTTGGCCGGCATGCGTCCGGTGCTGGTGCATCAACGGCTCGACTTCGCCATCCTGGCGATGGACCAGATGGTCAATCAGGCGGCCAAGTGGTGCTACATGTTCGGCGGCCAGCAGGGAGTGCCGCTGGTGGTGCGGATGATCGTGGGGCGCGGCTGGGGGCAGGGTTCGCAGCACGCACAAAGCCTGCAATCGTGGTTCGCTCACGTGCCCGGGTTGAAGGTGATCATGCCCGCCACACCGCACGACGCCAAGGGGCTGCTCATCGCGGCGATCGAAGACAACAACCCGGTGATCTCGATCGAGCATCGCTGGCTGTTCAACATCGAAGGCCCGGTGCCGGAAGGCCACTATCGCGAGCCGATCGGCCAGGCGCGCGTGATTCGGCCGGGACGTGATCTGACGATCGTCGCCGTGTCGCACATGACAATTGAATCGCTCCGCGCGGCCGAGGTTTTGGCGGAGCAGGGGATCGAAGCGGAAGTGGTCGATCTGCGTACGGTGCGCCCGTTGGATCGCGCGACGATCTTGCAGTCGATTGCCAAGACTAGCCGGCTGGTGGCGGTCGACACTGGCTGGCCGAGCTGCGGCGTTTCCGCGGAGATTGTGGCGCTGGCGGCCGAAGGAGCCTGGAGCGCGCTGAAGGCCCCACCGGTGCGGGTGACGCTGGCCGATTGCTCTTCGCCCTCGACGCCGGCCCTGGCACGACGGTTTTTTCCGCGCGTTCACGACATCGTAAACGCCGGGCGGCGCGTGGTGGGATTGGAGCCGTTGACGGAGCGGGCGCCGGCCGCCGGAGATCCGCCGGCCGATGTGCCGGACAATGATTTTCGCGGGCCGTTTTAATTCTGTAATCTTTGAGCGTTTTTCAACGGGTGCCTGCGGCAACGCCCCAGTACTTTCTACTTTAAAATACTGGGGTGTTGCCCCAGGCACCCCACACACAGCGTCTCCGTCATGACCGTCACCAGTGGAATCCGTGTGCCATACGTCAACCTCGCGTTGCAGCATGCGCCGCTGCGCGAGGAGTTGTTGGCAGCGGCCGCCGAGGTGATCGACAGCGGCAAGTTCATTCTCGGCCCACAGCTCGGCGAGTTCGAGCGGCAATTCGCCAAAGTGTGCGGGGTGCGGAACGCGGTGGGCGTTCGTTCCGGCACGGCCGCGCTGGAGCTGGCGCTGCGGGCGCTGGACATCGGCGCGGGTGACGAAGTCATCACCGCGCCGAATTCGTTCATCGCCACGGCCAGCGCCATCGCCCTGGTCGGCGCGAAACCGGTGTTCGTCGACGTTCGAGACGACTACAACATGGACGCCGGCAAAATCGAAGCGGCCATAACGCCCCGCACGCGGGCGATCATGCCGGTGCATCTGACCGGGCGGCCGGCTGATATGCAGGCGATCAACGAGGTCGCCGGGCGGCACGGGCTGCATGTC
>JAIOQB010000179.1 GCA_021413585.1 Planctomycetia bacterium | reverse complement strand
TTGTCAGGCGTTTGATAGACATCCAGTTGGGCAGATCCCCGCTGGGGGCTGACGGGCTCAGCCGCCAACGCAAACTTGGTCAATGACGCCAGTATTAAAAATAACGCCAACGGCAAAACCGCTAAGCAACTCGAAAAATTCTTGAAACCTTTCATGGCGGAAGCCCCCGCAAAAATGGAGTCGACACCTTGTCAATGCAGAGCGGCAAATTCGTGCTCGGGCGAACGCAAATTACGTCGCTGCGCAAACCGATAGATGGTTTTTCAACAAACCATCATGCGCGCCAGCATTCCAACGAGGCCAAAACGCCTCGGGGAAAGGGCCCAGATCGCGACCGGCCTGCATCAATCGAAGCAGACATCCGCGGGCAAAGGTGCCGCCAGTCAGGGGCTGCCATCGCTGCAATGAAAGGAACCGCGGCGTCTTTTTCTATTCTGGTCTGCCCGCCGGCCGATTCTGAGGCGTCCCAGGATCGACGCGGGAAGCAGGGAGGCTTGCTCTGGAGATGACTGCTTGCCTGGACCGTATCGCCGCCGCGTGAATCAGTGCCGCGCGAGTCGCACAGCCGCGTTTGAACCAGCACCCCGAAAATCGCCTTGTGGACGGAGGGGGGAAATACCAGCGCCAGCGACAACGCGATCAGGCAGCCGAGCCTAACCCCTCGCCAGCTGTGACCAATGCCCCTTGGTTCATGCCGAGAGAACATAGTGAGCTTGCATCGCGAAGAAAGTTCGTGTGGTCAGGACCATCCTGGCAACCAAAATTTCCAAAATCGCGTCAGCCTGGGGCTCTTCATCCCCCATCCCAACCATCCTATTCAGGAGGGGCCCTGGTTTCAATCGATTCCGGTCCCCTGCCACATAGACGCCAAAGTCCCCGCGGAAGTTCCCGTTGCGAACCCTGGAATGAACCGTTGATGCGTGGCTTTTTGGGTTAATAAACCGCCGGCTTTACCGTCTTGTCGCTGGGCATTAGACTTTTGCCTGGATTGGAGGGGTACTGGGACGGCCTGCACCGGCCCTGGTTGCGAACTCCCTACATCGAAGTCGCCGGATTTGTATACGGTGGAACGATATATCCATCGAGTTTGCACGGCGTAAGATATTATTTGAAAACTACTTAGAGGCTGTAGCTCAGTCGGTAGAGCAACGGACTTTTAATCCGTAGGTCTTGGGTTCGAGTCCCAACAGCCTCACTCGTTTTTCGCCCCGAGAATCGCCGCGTTTTTCGCGTTTCTCTCGGGCGCCATCGTGCTTTTCGCCCTGCGGCTCGCGTGGCCCATTTACTGCACCGGGGTGCATCGCGGAGCGCTGTTCTGAGTCGGAAAACGCCAAGCAGGACGCCAAGACATTTTGGCCCGCCGGTGTTCCATTCCCTTGAATGTTCCGCCCGTCCGTCCCGGTCGCCCGCTGCTGCTGGCCCACAGGTTCCGACAGGTCCGGCAGGGCCGCCAGGGCGTCGCTTTGCTCCCCTAGCACGGTATGGGTGTAGCGGTCCATCGTGAGTGTGATCGTGCTATGGCGGGCCAGGGCTTGCGCCAGCTTGGGATGCACGCCGCCGCGGGCCAGATTGCTGATGAACGTATGCCGCAGGGCGTGGAAGTCGGCCACCCGGTGGGCAGCGTCGGTATATTTCAGCGTGTCGGATTGCTGACGGTCGCTGAGCAGCTTCGCGTCGGCCTCCGCCTCTTTCAGCCAAACCTCGCGGGCCGCTTCCAGGTCGGCTTTCATCATGCCGGCCATATCGTCGCGTCGCGGCAGATCGAACACGCGGGCCGCCGGTAGCTTGGTTGCCACGAATGCACGCAACAGGGTGGCCACCGCTGGCCGCAGGGGCAGCGTATCCTCGCGACGCCGCTTGCTATAACCGGCGGCCACCGTAACAGTCGCCGGCTCGGCCTGAAAATCGAAACTTCCGCGCGTCAGGCTCCGCAGTTCGTTGGCCCTTAATCCCGTCTCGACAGCCAACCGATAGAGCATCGAACGATCGGCGCCGCTCATGCCGTTCCGCTCGGGGCCGCCGGCCGTCTTGGTAAGCAGCCACCGCAATTCATCGACGGTCAACGGCCGGCGGTCGTGCCGGCGGTCCGCCTCAGCGCTCTGCCGCGTCAGGTGGCCGACTGGAGATCGTGTCGCCCGGCCGTCCCGAACCATCCATCCGCAGAATTGTTTCACGGCCTGCACGTGGTAGTTGGTGGTCTGAATCGACAGCCCCGCCTTCCCCTTGGCGGTCGGTTGCCGCCACTCGGCCAGCTTCGCTACCACGGCCGACGCGGCCACGTTCGACCAATGAACGAACCCGCACGCCTCGAATAGCCGGCGGACCCGGCCAACCGTTTGTTCGGCGTGTTGGGCGCTGGTCCCCTTCGCTGTCAGGGCCGCTTCAAAATCGTCCAGGTGTTCCGTCAGCGGCTTGCTTGCCGCCACGGTTCGCCCTTCGATGATTTCCCAGGCGGCCAGCGTCTCGCGCATCCGTTGCGGCAGGGTTTCCAGCCATGCCGACAGTTCGCGGCCGGGCGATTCGCGATTCTGCTTGCATTCGACTAGTTTTTCGACCTTGCGCCCCAGCGTTTCCGTTTGCTGCTTGTCAGTGAATCCCGGCAGCCGGCGAACCTGTTCGTTCCCGTCGCGAAACTCGATATACCACTTGGCCGCTTCGGTGCTTTTGCCTGCGCGGTTTTTATATTTGGCCCGGAATACTCGCATCGTCTTACCTGCCTTTCAATCGAGGCCCCGCGTTCTCACCGCCGCGGGGGTTTGCGAATCACAATTTCGAGTCCCAGCAATTCCGCCAGGGCGTCGAGGCCGGCCATCGACAGCCCAGCGTCGCCGGCCATGAATCGGCTTAGCGTCCCTTGGTCGATGCCCGTTACCTGCCAGATGCGATACCGGCTCAGGCAGCTTTCGTCGATGGCCCGCCGTACTTGTTCGCTCAGTGCCAGTCGCTTGGGTGTTTTCTTTGCCATGTTCTCGATTATCGACATACTTGGATTAAAGTCAAGTACCATTCCGAAAAGAAAATCATAGCGGCGCCAGATACCGAAACCGGCTCGCCCGCCGCGTCGATCGGCTCCCTTTCTCGACTTCGCTCACAATGCCGTCGATCGCCAAAAGCTTTAGCCACCGGGCCGCCGTGGCGTGGTTCACCCCCAGCAGGCCGGCGGCCGTCCGGCAGGCCAGAAAAAACGGGTGGTCGCCGCTCTTCCGCTGTAGCACGCGACACAGGGCCACCAGTCGCCGCAGTTCGACTTGTTCGTATTCCAACGCCGCTTCCGGTAGTTCGGCCGCGTCCGCCAGTTTGAGAGCCATTGCGATCGGTTCCTGTCCCTTGGGATATTTGACCCGCTGCCATCCCTCCGCAAAATCGAGCCAACTTTCCTCAAACGGTTTGGTTCCCAGCATCGGCAGCGCCAGCCCATGCCATTGTCGGACAATCGGTTTCAACGCCGCCAGGGGCGCATCATTCCACGCCGGCAGGGCTTTTAGCTCGCGGGCCAGTTCAAACAGCAGCCGATGCCGCTGGCCCGGCCGGCTCGGCAGCGTTCGGCCAATAATCACCTCGATTGCATCGTGCGACAGAGTAGACGTAGAGGACGGAGCGTACAGAGACGACGGAGGACATAAAGGGGTGTCCGGGGTGTACGCTGTGTCTTCTCTGTCGCTTGGCAACAGTCCCGCGGCAATCAAATCAACGACTGGCAATTCGCCGTTGAGGTGCAGCAACCAGCGATATCGACCGCCGGCCGGATGCGTTGACGGGGGCAGGACACAATACCCGCCGCCCCTTAGCTCACCGTCCCCCAGGGTCAGAATCCCACCGTCCCCCTTACTGGCGCGCCGGATCGGCGCCAAGTCGGCCCGGCAATAGACGTGCCGGCCGCGGTGCGTCGCGACTGTGGGCAGCGTGCCGGCCAATTTTGGGTTTGCCGCCGCCCATTGTTGGTAACTTTCCATCGTGTCGAAGTCGCGCACAACCAGCCCGCCCGACACGTCGCCGCAGACGACAGCCAGGCCCAGCCGGCGGCCGTTGCCAAACCACTTCCGCAACTGCGCCACGTCGGCCGGTTTGGTCTGGTACGGTTTCCAGGACCGGACCGCCGGCAGCTTGCTATCCGCGTGAGTCGGAATAACGGACCAGCCCAGGGCGTGATACTCCAGTGCCGCGCTCAGCGTCTCGCTCATGGCATCTCTTCCCCGGAGAAGTCGATACCCTGCAGCGCGTCCTTCACCGTCCGCCGCACCCCTTCCAGGTAGGCCGCGTCCTGTTTCTCGGCGTCTAGTTCCGCGTTAAACGCCGGCCGGTCGAGTACCGCGTCGATGGCCCGCTCGACGATCCGCTGCAATTCTTCCGGCGGCAGCGCTTCCAACTCGAAAACATCGTCGCCAAACTTCTCGGTAAACCCTCGATAACGGCTCGACGTGGTTTTCGCTTTCAGTTCCGGCGGCAGGTTATACGCGGCGACTTGCTCGGCGGTTAGCGCGACCTTGACGGGATGAATGTCGTCGATATCAAAATCATCGCGCAATGATCGTGCCAGGCTTTCCGCGATGGCTTCCCCATCCGGGTCGAAGTCGCTCACAATCAGCAGGACCAGCTTTTCCTTGCCGCTGTCCTGGAACCGCTCGGCAATCGCCGCCCGCGGCGGCAGTGAACAATACCCGCGTCCGCTGGTCATCGGCAGGCAAAACCGCGCCGCCACCGGGCGGACGATCGGCGCGACCGTGTTCTTCTCGACCACCAGTTCGATATGGTTCGGCTGCGATTGCAGCAGGTCCCGCCAGTAACCTTTGAGAAACCCGTCCAACTCGCTGCCGATGAACCCGCCGGCCGTGGGATGCACGCCCCACACGACCACCGGCCGCGTCTCGTCGGCAATCGCTTCCATGCCTATGTCGCCCGCCAGCCGCGCTCGCGTCAACAAATCGACCAGCGCCTTATAGCTAGACAGCGTATTGCCGTAGCGCGACGCCGGCTTGCTGGCATGAATCAGCGGCGGGGCGTTCAACAGGGCGTAGTGAATCTGGCGATCCGACAGCGGCCAGAATTTGCGCCGCGATTTCAGCACGGCGAGAACGGCGTCCAGGAAACCCCGTTTCGCCTTGCTGATCGCGCTCCGCCGTCGCCAGCGCCCCAGGTGGATCGTCTCGACTTCCACGGCGGCCGACTGCTCGCGATGCGCCACCAAGGACGCGTAGGCTTCGTGTGGATCCACGTCGACCACTTCTTCGCGCAACCGTTCGTCGCGGCTCTTTTCCCGCTGGCGGTTGTATTCCCGCAGCAGGACCAGAAACCGATCCGGATCATCGGCACGGCTAATCGGCTCGACGCGAACCGGCACCGTCTTCAGGCTGGCCACCAACGCCGCCGCATGGCGACGATGGCCGGAGAGAATCCAGCCGTCGAGGCTCACGACGATCGGCTCGCGGAGGCCGTTGGCTTCAATGCTCGCGGCCAGTTCGACGATCGCCGGATCGTCGGGCAGCACCGGCCGATACAGCCGGTTGTTTTCCGGCGACGGCCGGACGGAGTCGATGGGTACGTTTTCAATCACGCCGCTGGCCGATTTCGGGTCATGTCCCGATTTCGGCGCGGACCGGCGTTGCTTGCGGCGTATGACCATTGGCTGGCAGCCTCCAAGGAAGGTACTGCCCGACGTTGCCGCACGGCGCCCAACAAGATACGATAGTGGCTAGATGCATAGCCTCTTTTGGCGACGCGCTCGGCGGCCTACCGTCGGGCGTGTTTTTTTATTGGAGCGCCGGGGAGTCGAACCCCGCACGGGAAGATGCATAGCCTCCCTAGGCCCGCGCCTGCGCCCCATCTCGACTAAGAGCGTTGCTTCATTTGCTCCCATCGATCACGCGGCGGGCAGCCGGCCCCCAACCAGGCCTTAATTGTGTCGGCCGACCATCGCCGGCAGCGGCCTAGGCTCACTGGCTTTGGGCACCTGCCCGAACTAAGTAGGCTCCACCAATGTCGCTCGCTAATGGAACACAGTCGGGCCACTTCCGCGGCCGACAACAGCAGTTGCTCATGGTCTTGAGTCGCTTGCATTTTTGAGGCTCCAGGGCACGGGCCGCAGCTCGCGGTCCTAACCTAGTGCCAAAGTTCAACCGCACGACGATTGAACGGCCCACAATTGCAAGAAACCGCTAGAGAATGCGGGCGGGCGCATGGACATAATCGTTCAATCAGTCGATTGAACGATTGAACTCTATTCGTCGCGTTCCGAATCGTCGCCTTCGGACACCCACTCACCGGCGTCGCGGGCCAGACCCACGGGGAGGACTTTGCCGTTGTGCAATTGGCGAAGCACTTGTTCGAGTTTCGGGGCTTCCTTCAGGCAGATAGCCTGATATGCCCGGAAGCCACCGTCACCGAAGTGTTCCTTGAAGAATTTTGTGGGGTAGCCTTTACTGGTCAACGCAACCAGCGTTGCCCTAACTATCGGAACATAATTGCCGACTTTGCCCGGGGTGTATTTGTGGTGGGCCAGGAACGCAGCTTCGGTTGCGGCCTTTGCGTCGCCGGGCGTGGTCCCTTTCTTGCCGCTGACAAACTTGGGTTCCTTCTCCAGATCAACTGCGGTTACTGACTCAATTTCACCCAGCTTCTTCCGCACAGCCTCGCGCAGCACGCGCCACGGAACAAGCTGGCCTTTCAACCAATCGGCAAATTGTCGCTTGCGCACGACGCCACGTCGATACGCTTCGATCCGTTCGGCAGGTGTAGCAGGGATTGTAGCCAGCATGGCCGCCAGATATTCCGTTTGCAGAGCTTCGCTGCATTTGTTGTTCTGTAAATGCAGTTTCAACTCTTCCGGCAGATACTGCCATACCTCGCCCGCCAAAAACGGAAATTTAGGCTTGGGCGGCGGATCCACCGTAGGCAGTTCCTCTAACGGCATGCCCTGTTCTAGCAGTTCCAATCGATTCTCTAACTCGGCATTAAATCGAAGTGCCTCCCCCAGCCACCCGTCCCCGCAGTCCAGGTACGCGTCAAGCTTGTCCAGCAAGAACTGAAGTTCCCGACGCGTGTTCGGAAGTGGCAGGCTTGCAAACGTAGTAGTGGTCACCACCTCCTCGACGACGGACTTCCCCGGTGTCAATGTCGCAATCTGAACTTGCCCCAACCTACATAAGATGGTCCTACGCAAGTCGCGTAATCCCTCAAGCATATTTCCCAATTGGACACTCACTTCACCAACCACGTTCCAAAACGCCTCTAGCCTTTGTTCCTTCATCAATTTGGCAAACGTCCAGCGGCCGATTTTTTTCTTGATTTGTTTTTCATCAGCAGGATCAAAATTTTTTTCGTTTCGATACTCTAGACGAATCTTGGCAACATACAATCGGCTCAGCATTTCTTTCCGCAAGTCGAATGTTAAGTACCGAGATGTCTCAGATAACGGATTGCTGACAAATTCGCCGACAACCTTATTCAGTCCGTGCGCGGCTGTTTCGATTTTCTTCTGTTTGGTCCATCGCAACGTCCACGATGGATTCCGTTTCTTCATGTCCTCAAATTCGAGGTGCTCAAAGAACAGCCTTTGCAACTTGGATGATATCGGGGCCAGTCGGGCAATCTCTTCCTCAACTTGGCGTAGCAAAATCCTGAGTTCAACCAACGTATCCGGCAAGGGAAGTTCCGCTGCCAGGAGACTCGAAACATCAATTTTTGAAGCGATATCTTCTTCTGCGGCCATAGAAACCAACCTCTTCCGGGCCGGACCGGGGGCGGCCGTGGGAAAGGTTGGTGAGAAACCACAGCCGCCGCCCGGGCCGCTTGCCGCCGGCGTTGCAACACCGACAGCCACCCGTTTGCGTCGTTCATCGCGGATCCGCTCGCCAGCTCACGCCAGCCCGGCCCGCGGCCAGATACCTTTCAACCGCGATTCTATCGGCGAATGAACCTGGCGCCGAGTGTTGGGCACGTTTCAACGCGGTTGGCGAACCAAACGGCGCGGATCGAAAGCGATCGGCGACGCAATTTCCTTTGCGATTGCCGCCGTGGTGCCCCTTGGGTTGACAGTTTACAATCTGTCGGCCGGCTTTCGCCGGACTGTCGAACGATGGCCGGCGGGCATTATCGCCCGCGGTCGTTTTTAGCCGCCGGCACCAGTCTATTGCGTCTCGCTATACGGGGTCTTGTCGAATGCCGACTTTGGATTGGATCGGAAAGAAGGCGGTGTTGAACCACCATCGGGAGGTTCCTTACCACTTGCTGAAATGCGACAAGGCGCTTTCGGTTGGCGACCCAGGCAGCGGAAACTTGCTGGTCCAGGGGGACAACTTGCTGGCGCTTAAAGCCTTGCTACCGTATTACGCCGGCAAGGTGAAGTGCATCTATATCGACCCGCCGTACAACACGGGCAACGAGAATTGGGTCTACAACGATGCCGTCAACAGCCCGGAAATACGCAAGTGGCTCGGCAAGGTGGTTGGCGCTGAAGCCGAAGACCTGTCGCGGCATGACAAGTGGCTGTGCATGATGTACCCACGGCTGTCGATACTCAGACAGCTTTTGCGACCTGATGGCGCAATCTTTGTCAGCATAGACGATACGGAATATCACAATTTGCGGATGTTGATGAATGAAGTTTTCGGACCTATGAATTGGGTTTGCACTTTGATTTGGAAGCGGCGGCAAACCCCTGACAGCAGGAACCTCAATGGAGTGTCGGCCGATCACGAATACGTTTTATGTTATTCACGCGGTGACCTGATCCGATTCAAGGGACAATCGAAAGACCTAACGAAATACAAAAATCCTGACAACGATCCTCTTGGCCCGTGGATGAGCGACAATCTTACGGGGCTGGCAAATGCACAAGAGCGACCGAACCTCCATTACGAAATCATTGACCCTGTCACGCGCAGGCATTACCCACCTCACCCGTCTCGTGGCTGGATATACGGCCAAGAGAGAATGAATCAACTGATCGCAGACGGAAAGATACTTTGGCCGAAGTCGGCCACTGGTCGCCCACGCTTAAAGCGGTTCGTCACGGACATGAAAAGTGAGACAACAGGTCTTTCTACATTGCTTGACGCCCCAGCAAATGTCGCCGGAACCAAAGAACTCAGTTCTTTTCTGGGCACAAAGGTATTTGCATTTCCCAAGCCAACAGGCTTGGTCAAACTTTTGATTCAACAGGTAACCGATGAAAACTCATTGATCTTGGATTCGTTCGCTGGAAGCGGCACAACGGGCCATGCGGTATTGGCTCAGAATAAGGCGGATGGGGGCAGCCGGCAGTTTATTTTGGTTGAAATGGAAGAAGCCATTTGTCAGGCCGTGACGGCGCAGCGGCTATCCCGTGTGATTGAGGGGCATGATGGTATGCCGGCACTCAGTGGCGGTTTTCGATACTGCCGGCTCGGCCCGACGATATTCGACGAAGCCGGGAATGTACGCGCCTACGTGACATTCGGCGAGCTTGCGGCTCACGTCTATTTGGCCGAAACAGGTGAGCCCCTTCCGAAGCGCAACGGCGGCAAGTCTCCGCTCTTGGGTGTTCATAAGGGCAAGGCAATCTGCTTGCTGTTCAATGGCATTCTGGGCGACCGCAGTGCCGGCGGGGGTAATGTCCTGACCAGCGCCGTCCTAAAGTCGCTGCCGGCCCACGACGGTCCGCGGGTCATTTTCGGCGAGGGCTGCCGGCTCGGCGCCGCCCGACTCAAACGCGAAAGAATCGCATTCAAACAGATACCCTATGGAATCAAGGTGTCCTGACCATGCTGGAACTGCGGGAATATCAAAAGCGCAGTCTCGGCGCGCTCGAAAGCTATCTTCGACTGGTTGTCCGTCAGGGCGCTAAAATGGCTTTCCTTGCTCAGACGGAACGCCCGTATCGGTCCGTCCCGCAACTCCCCGGCTTACCGTATATTTGCTTGCGGATTCCAACCGGCGGCGGCAAGACGCTCATGGCGTGTCATGCGCTGGGAATCGCTGCCACAGAATATACACAGACTGAACGGGCCGTCTGCCTGTGGCTGGTTCCATCTAACGCAATCCGGGAGCAAACACTTTCCGCGCTCCGCGATCGCCAGCATCCTTACCGCCAGGCGATCGACGCGCAATTCGGCGGATTGGTGACGGTTCTGGATTTGACCGAAGCCCTCTACGTGACGCGCGGCAATCTGGCTGGCGATACGTGCATCATCGTGGCGACACTGGCCGCGCTGCGGGTTGAAGACACGGACGGCCGAAAAGTGTACGAACCGTGCGGCGCGCTGATGGATCATTTCAGCGGCCTCACGACGGAGCAGGAGGCCACGCTGGAGAAGGACGACAGCGGAACCATTGTAAAGTCGCTCTGCAACGTGCTGCGGCTATGGCGGCCCATCGTCAATAAGGACGAAGCGCACAACGCGCGAACCCAGCTTTCGTTCGACACGCTGGGGCGATTCAATCCATCGTCCATCATCGAGTTTACGGCCACGCCGGAGACCACTCACAATCCAGAACGGGGACAGTTTGCCAGCAATATCTTGCACCACGTATCGGCCGCCGAGTTGAAGGCCGAAGATATGGTCAAGCTGCCGATCAAACTGGAAACCCGGTCCGAATGGAAAGAGGTTTTGGGGGATGCCGTGAAGACACAACGGACCCTGGAGTCGCTTGCCGTTGAAGAGGAAAAGCAGACTGGCGAATACATTCGGCCGATTGTGTTGGTGCAAGCGCAGCCCCGCAGCCAAACCCGGGAAACGCTCACCGTCGAAGTCGTGCGGCAATCTCTTATCGACGATTTTAAGATCCCCGAAGATCAAATCGCCGTCGCCACCGGCGACACGCGGCAAATCGAGGGGGTGGACCTGTTCTCTCGGAATTGTGCGATCCGGTTCATCATTACTGTGGCCGCGCTCAAAGAGGGTTGGGACTGCTCGTTTGCCTACGTCCTTTGTTCGGTCGCTGAAATCGGCACGGCCCGCGCCGTGGAACAAATCCTGGGGCGCATCCTTCGCTTGCCCCGGGCGACGCGCAAGAACCACCCGGAACTGAATTGCGCCTATACACTGGCCGCGTCGCCACGGTTTATTCAGGCGGCTCAGTCGCTCAAGGATGCGCTGATCGAAAACGGATTTCAGCGGATGGAAGCCGATCTATTCGTTCAGGGGGACGAAGCCAGGCCGACATTCTTCGATGCCGGCACGCTGTTTTTTGAAGCCGAAGAGGTCGTTTCGGAAGCGCCCGACCTGACCCGGCTGCCGGCGGATTTGCGGGAGCGCGTGACGTTCGACCCGCAAACGAACCGCTTGTCCGTCGCGACACGTTTGACGGAACAAGACCGGGCGGCGCTCGGGCAGTGCTTCACAACGGCGGCAGACCGCAACGCCGTGGAACGGCTCTATCGGGCGTCGCATGGCCGCCCGATCGCTGCGGAGCCTACGGAAGACCGCGGGTCGTTCCGCGTCCCCCAACTGGCGATCCGGGTGGACGGCCAGCTTGAGCTATTCGAGGAAAGCCACTTTCTCGATTCCACGTGGCGGCTTTCCGAGTGTGATGCCGGCCTGTCGGAAGCTGACTTTCCGTCGGCCTACACAGGCGGCGCGTCGGGCGAAATCGACGTTAGCGACGAAGGCAAAATCGAGATTCAGTTTGTCGATCAAATTCACCGTCAGTTGCGACTGCTTGGCGTCGAGCCCGGTTGGGACTTAGCCGGCTTGACCAACTGGCTCGATCGACAGATTCCCCACCCGGACATTGTGCGAACCGAATCGACGTTATTCATTCATCGGCTGTTAACCGGCCTGCTCGAATCACGGGGCCTGACGATCGACCAGCTTGCCGGGCAGAAGTTCCGCCTGCGCACCGCCGTTGCTGCGAAGATCGAGGAATTGCGACGGACGGCTGCGGAAACTTCGTTTCAGCGGGTTCTGTTCTCTGCCGACGCGGAACCGATTGAAGTGAGCCCGGATATCTGTTTTGATTTTTCCGCCGATCGGTACGCGCCCAATTGGTATTACGACGGCGGTTACAGATTCCAACAACATTTTTTCCCACCGCCGCGCATTGGCGAACTAAAGTCGGACGGCGAAGAATTTGAATGCGCGGTCTACTTGGACCAATTGCCGCAGGTCAAGTATTGGGTCCGCAATATCGAGCGCGGCGGCGATTCATCGTTCTGGCTGCAAACGTCCACCGACAAGTTCTATCCCGACTTCGTCGCCTTGCTCCAGGACGGCCGGATCCTGGTCGTGGAGTACAAAGGCGGAGACCGGTGGAGCAATGACGACTCCAAAGAGAAGCGGGCCGTCGGCCAACTCTGGGAGAACCGCAGCGGCGGCAAGTGCCTGTTCATTATGCCGAACGGGCCGGACTGGGCGAGTATTGGGCGGAAGGTAGGCGGATAAGGGGCAGCAAACCTAAAGAGGTAATCTCGATCCGTTTAGGGTTCAGAGCGGCAAATGGGCGGCCGAATTAGCATCAATAGGGCACGGTCGCATGGTCGATACTGGCGCGAAATGATGCCATTTTGGCCGATTGGCCCTCGCCATCGCCACGTGGTAGACTGAGGCAAATGCGGGAGTTCGCAAGTATTGGATGGATGCGTGGACAGGGTGTTTTTTGAACCAAACTCCAGACCTCCTTGGCGGTTAAGTCACCATCCCTTACATTTAGTCGGTCCAACCAAGCATGCTTCGCCTTGCCACGCCATGCCATCCTTAGGTAATTCCCGCTTTTCTCACTGTGGCCCGAAAGGTGCGATGCGCTACTGCGCAGTCGCGCAGCGGCGACTCTACGTGGCAAAGACGTTAAGGAAATCCGAATGACTAAGGCGTCGCAGTCTCTCAAGGCAAACTATCAGGAAGCACTTCGCGCGCTTCGCACTTCAACAAGTTGCGTGCCCATTCCCAATCGTCGGCCATACCAAGTCGAATTGGCAATCGGCGAACTAATCCAGTTAGCGATTAACTTGCAGGCGGCGAAGAGCAGGGATCCAAGCCGATCGCCACCCGTTGAACTAAAAATTCTGACTGGAAACTGCGCTAACCGATTCTACGGCTGCACCGCAAACCTCCCGTTATTTGAAGAATTTTTGCGTCTTGGAGGTAGGGTTCGCGTTCTTGTATGGAACGAATGGTTCAATCCCGAAGATCGACGCCTTCTCTCCCTTCTTAGAAAACTAGACTCTGCAAAGGCGCAGATTCGCTTCTCTTATGAAAAGAAGTTTGACGGCGACGATGTCTTGCATTTTCTTTTGATCGACAATGTCGCCTATCGCTATGAGACGACGCGCCACGACGACAATATTATTGAAGGCGAAGACATGGAGCCTGAGATTCCAGCGATCATCTGCTTCAACGACCCCACAGGCGCCGAAGTTTTGTCTCAGAATTTTGAAATACTCTGGTTGCACGCCGAAACAAGAGATACAGACTTCGCTGCAAGTCCCGTAGCTATTCAGCCTAGCCACAAATAAGGCGTCATTTAGGTGGCAAAGAAATCGAAGAAGCCACCTAAGTTAAGTGGCACCATAGCCGCTTCATATACGAAGTTCAAACGCTTTGGCGCTGCTTTTACAGTCGCGACTGCCGCTGTCATGGCGGTCGCTCCCTACTGCATCGACTTCGTTCTGCGGGGCGGCGGGAAGCCCATCGCTGGGGTTGTCACCGTCTGGCACCGGATCGAACACGACCCCAAAGCCGCTGACGGGATTCCTGTTACAGGCACCGTTTACGTGGTATCAAACCCGTCGCTTTTCGCAATAGAGGACGTGAAACTCCTTTTCACGGTTCCTGGTCGAGGCAGCGTAGAGAAGAATCTTTTGCCGGCAGACTGGTCTCTCGAAACGGAGACTCAAAGCGCGCGTCAAAAGGTTATTAATGCCTCAGACCAGAATACAATTTTTGAAGTTCATCCCAACGAACAAAAGCGACTCGACAAGGGCGCCTTTGTAATATTCAGCTTGGTTTTTAAGGGGCTGCCGGAAAAGTGCAAATGCAAAGCCTCTTGTTCATGTTGTGACGATCCAAACGGCACAGAAATGCAGCAACTCTCCAAGCTGGAAACGATCGTGGTCGATAGAAATCGGGTTATGCAATGGCAGTCAGGGGTTTTTATCGTCGTGATCCTAATTTTGGCACTTATCTGTTGGTATTGGATTTCGGATTTCGTCGGGAAAGTCCAACAATACATTTCCGACAAGCGACAGATGTGGATGGAAAAGGGAGCAACAAAAGTTCTGAATCAGGTAGCCGACGCTAACAAACCTACTGCCATTCGCGACGAACCACATCGTCCGGCACCGGAGGAATTGTAGATCCGGGAGGAACGACCCAATCAGGTTTATTTCAAGTCTGCCGGCTCCGGTACGCCGACATACTTTGCCCCGGCGCCGTCAAACCGGCCCGGAGTCCCATCCATCCAACGGCTTCCCGTCAGCAGGGGGCCCACCCGGGGCAGGTGAGTTTTGCGGTCGGCATAACCCCTTGCCACGTTGAGCGTAACTCAGTGTCACGGTCGCGCCGTCTCATCTCACTTGCGGCCTCGACGCTGACCGGTTCCGACACATCGACTTACTTTGCCCGTCGCCAATAGTTCGCCCCGGAGTCCCAACAGATATGGGGCTAAGTGCGCTATGGGGGCCCACCGGGCCGGGTTGCACCGGCCGGCAGCCCCATCGCGCGGTAATTCGGGCGGATTCTGGTAGACGACCTGGGCACGGGGGCCGCCCCGTGAGCCAGGCAACGCGGGCCAAATCGGGCGTCGGTTGGCGCCCGGGTCCTTCCCCGATCGCCCGGCCGGCGGTCCTTCACCCCCATCGGGCACGCTAGACAATTAGTCCGTCCGGCTGGCCGATGCACGCACTATAGCTATCTTGCGCTTACTGAGGGTGCGAGACTGCTCGCCACAGGCCCGTAAAAGGACCCAGGGGGCAGGGGGTGGTCCCAAATTGCCCCTCATCCATGCGCAAACGCCGCAAAACGGAGAAATTGCCCCCCGCCAACGGCGTTGGAAGGACCCGCGGTCGATCGAGGTAGGTACTTCCGCCCGGTTAGGCCCGGCGGTCGTTCATGCCGCGTTCCAGCATTCCCGCAGGGCCGAGACACCCAAACCGACGAAACAACAACACCGGAGCCAGGCGCCCCCCCTGCGGGGAAATGTTGCGATTCGCCGGTAGACCGTTCGCCCCGCACCTCGCGTTCAGTGTCAAAACTAATGGGTTTTGCGTCGGCCTACCGGCAGCTAACTAACTCTGTCCCGCTGCTTCGCAGAACAGCAGGGACCGCCGACAGCCGGCAGTCGAGAAAGGATCCCACGCCCGGCGCTAACCCCTGTGTCAATTTTGCGAAAGTCTCTTCGTCGCTAATCGCCCGGTCAGCCGCCTTTCCCCAGCAGGGCGCACCGCCCCCCCGGGCCCCTAGGTTCTTTCCGGCATGGTGCCGGTCCGGCGGGACATACGGCTCTGGCCCCGGCATAGACACACACTGCCAACGCGGCCGGCCAGTCACGTCCCGCGATATGTCGCCGCCCCACTATTCGTGCGCCTCGTTTTCCTGCCGGCGGAGCCAGTCAGCCATCATCAGGCGGATATCGTTCTTAATCGTCGCCCGATCGACCCCCAGCAGGCTCGCAATTCTTCCGATGCGACCGGCGGCCGGCAGTTCCTTCATCAGCCGTTGTATCTTTGGCTGGCGCCACCGCGATTCCAACCAACTCTGATGCATTTTCGCTGCGTCGCGGCAAATCGTGCTGCGATGCACGCCAAATTGCTTGGCAATGCGGGTCTGTGTCCCCCGATCGAAGGTCAGCAGCTTGGCAACCAACATTTGCCGATAATCGGCCCGCAATCGACGCACGGCGTTGTAATGCCTCCGGCCGCCGGCAAATCGGTATTCAATCGGCACTCCGGTTGTTGCACACTTATTATCTGACATTTATTCAATGCTCAGGTCTTAGGCCATGGCGAAATTCGTCGGCAAACCCCCTGGGTAGTAATGGCGATTTTTTCGCGTGTCTGCATCAGGGTCAACCAGCTTGGCGGGCAGGGGATTCAACCCAGCCCCGGCAATCTTGCTGCCAAATAATGCGCGTGCTTTAACAGCCGGTCAGCGTTAAACAACGCTAGACGCAATGCCCCCCCACCCCCTGCGTTATCGAGGGCTAGCCGGCCAATCGTATACACTCGACTGGCCCCAGGGCGCCCACCGGTTCTACAACCGCCCTACCCCTTGCCGCTGGCAGCCCGGATCATCGCCAAGACGCCGGCGCGGATCGGCTCGGGCAGCGTGTCCCAAGCCCGCGCGACGGCGGCCAGTTCGGGCGATTCCCGATCCAAAAACGCCAAGCAGGACGCCAAGCAGATTTTTGAATCGTCGGAAGTCATTGCCGCGTCAGTCGTTGCCGATTCGCTGTTACGGACTTTTAATCCGTAGGTCTTGGGTTCGAGTCCCAACAGCCTCACTCTCTAATTCCCCAAGAACTCTGGGAATCGTCGCGGAGCACTCGCGCGGCGTACGCGCCGCGCTCGCGCCCTGTTGGGGGGCTCGCGCGGCTGGGGGCTAGGGTGATCCTATTGGCGGCCCACGTAGGTTCCGCAACTTCTCTAGTCGAATCCCGTAAATGGAGTTCTTTCTATCGCGCTACAGCCAAAATGCCGAATTTGGACCACACAATGGCGCAAGCGCTGAGCCTCTTATTTGATTCGATATAGAATCACATATCGAACCAAGTGTCGGATCGCCTGATTATTTCCCAACACTGCGATAGCGAGTCAAGCCACCAGCGGTGAACAGCAGCAGCCCCAAGGCCGCCAGGGAGAAAGACCCGGGCTCGGGGACGCTTGCGGGAGACAGGTCCGCATACCAGGCCTGGGTGAAGCCATTCGGATCGACCCCCTCGCCGACCACTTTGAGCCCATCGGCCGAGATGCCAAAGGCCTTGGTCAAGGTCCAATCTGTCAGCGCGGCGCCGAGCCCCTGGTCGATCAGATACTGCTGGATGCTCCGCATGCCGTGGACGCTATCCCAAAAGAACGCCGTGTCGCCGCCGGCGTCGCTGTAGCCAACAATGACCGTGCCGTCCGCGTTGACGGCCTGTGCAACGCTGAGGAAGCTGCCGCCGGTCAGATCGCCCAGACCGACCATGCCCGGGCCGCTAGTCCACATAAACGCCTCCGTGTCGCCCAGGAGATTATCGCTGACACCAACAATCGTGCTGCCGTCGGCCGAGATGCCATTGGCCGTGCTGTTTGCACCACCGAGGCCCAGGGTGCCGAGGCTGACCATCCCCGAACCGACGGTCCAACGAAATGCTTCGTTCGTCGTGGGAGAAATATCGCTTACGCCAACGATGACCGTGCCGTCACCCGAAACGCCGTTGGCAAAGCTCTGCGTCCCCCCGCCGGTGAGATAACCAAGCCCGGTCATGCCAGGGCCCGATTTCCAAATGAATGCCTCAGGAGCCGCGCCAACATTGTCGCTCGCGCCGACGATGGTGGTGCCGTCAACGGATACAGCCCGCGCCGTGCTGGTAGAACCGCCGAGCGTTCCCAAGCCCACCATCCCCGGCCCGCTGGTCCAGCGAAAGGCTTCGGTGGATGATCCGTTGTCGCTGACCCCAACGACCACGCTTCCGTCGCCTGACACGCCACCCGCGAGACTTTGGAAACTGCCGCCAGGAATAAATCCCAATCCGGTCATGCTGCCGGAGTTCCAGCTAAATGCTTCAATGGCGGGGGCGACGGGATCCAGATTGTAGCCGACGGCGGTCGCACCATCGGCGGAGATCGCCGCGGCCGAACTCTGAATGCTGTCGCCGTTTAAGAACCCCAAGCCAGTGAACGACGCCGCTTCGGATCGCTCGGTCGTAATGAACAAGGCCACTGTGCAGGCCAGTAACGCGAGCAGGCTGGGGGCGCTCAGGCGCCGGGCCGGAAACAAAACAAGCAGGCGAACTGTTCCGGCCGATCCCAATGTTGGACCGTGCGCGCAAAAATTCCCTGCCTTGTCACTCCCCGCCTCGATTTTCCACTGACTCACAAGCGCTGCTCCTGCTGCGAAAAACCTCGTCCCTGAAAATTCAATCCACTGGCGGATTCTAAACCAAATCGCCGCCGGGTTGAAGCGCTAAATGGCCGAAAACGGCCCCCCCTTTCAGCAGGCAGCGCGGCCGGCGCCTCCCTCTCCCTGCGGGAGAGAGCCGGGGGTGAGGGGCACATGAAAAGATGCCAGATAATCCTTAAACCGCCGGTGGCGCCGGACCCTCAATCGCCCGCGTCAGGTTCTTGGCGATGGCCCGTTCGGCCTTGTCCTTGAACATCATCGCGGCGAACGGCAGATCGACTTCCACGGTCACCTGCTGCGCGTCGACGGTCACGCGCCCCTTGATCGTAAAGGCCATGCTCTTGAACGAAAACTCGGCCGACGAGCCGGTCCACTGGATGGCCAGATCGTGCCCTTGAAAGTCGTGGGCCGTCTTCTCCAGGGCCGGCCGAGCCCGCTCCGCCGCCTCCTGCACGTCGAGTTGATGCGGCACGGAAACTGTGACCTTGGGCATGGTGGCGTCCTTGATGATCGTAGCGTTGGGTGAATCCGTCCAATTATTCGCGGCGCACGGTCGACAATAAAGTGCCGGCCAATAAAAAAGGGCAGCGCCACGTCCTGTTGCGCTGCCGTTTTAAGAAGTTCGCTAGTGGCCAAGTCCGTCTGGCCAGTATGCATGAAGATATCATGTAGAAAAATCGTGTCAATCAGTGAAGGGCTCGCGCGGCCAATCGGTTCGCGCGATGGATCAGCATCCGCTGGTGCGATGACACACGCAATGTCGCCGCGTGTGGAGCCTAACATATCGTCAGGCAACGAACGTATCGGCCATGCTCGTGCTGCACAATGCGCAGCCCCGAGTGGCAACTCTCCCCGAGCCACGGGGTTTATCCCCGTGGAATGCGGCGGCCACTTGCTACAGGCGCAGATCCTTCGGCCAGAGAATGTAGGGGCCAAACTTTTTGGAATTTGGAATACTGAGTGTTGGTGGATCTGCAACCCACCCGAAGCTTCACAAACACTCAATCACGATCAATCGATGTCGCGATCCGCGTTCTCGCGCAACCCCCGGGCGGAGCCCGGGGCTATGTTGGCGCAATCACTTCCCTTTGGGCCGATATCCCTTGCCAGGCGCGTTGCGAGATTGCTTGCGATTCCCTTTTTTCTTTTTCCCCACCGGGATCGTATGCACATAATCCCCACGGAACCGGCTTCCTGCGTCTTTACGCCGACGTTCGATCGCTTCCTTCGGCGGGTTGGCGCCGATCAGCGCGTCGCAGCCGTCGCCGATCAGGTCGCCTCGCTTGGCTTCCAGCAGCGCCTTGCGAACCTCAAAGTAATTCTCGGGCTTGAAGAACTGCATCAGCGCCCGCTGCAGCTTGCGGTCGCGCAGATGCTCGGCCACGTACACTTTCTTGCGCGAGAACGGGTCGATGCCCGTGTAGTACATTGCCGTGGCGACGTCGAACGGCGCGGGGATAAAGTCTTGCACCTGGTCGGGGCGATAGCCGCTTTGCTTGAGGAACACGGCCAAGTGGATCATCGAGTTCAAGTCGCTGCCAGGGTGGCTGGCGATGTAGTACGGCACGATGTACTGCTTCTTGCCCGCCTTGGCCGACTCGCGATTGAAGGCTTCGGTGAACTGCTCAAAATCGTCATTGCTCGGCTTTCGCATGTTCATCAGCACGTCGGGGTCGGTGTGCTCGGGGGCGACCTTCAGATGCCCGCCGACGTGGTGCTGCGCCAGTTCGCGCATATACTGCGGCGACCGGCGGGCCAAGTCCATCCGAATGCCGCTGGCCACCAGCACTTTTTTCACCCCCGGCGTTTCGCGGGCTTCGCGCATCAATTGAATCAGCGGGGCGTGGTCGGTCCCCAGCAGCTTGCAGATTGTCGGATGCACGCACGATTGCCGGCGGCAGACCGCTTCGACCTCGGGCTTGCTGCACTTCATCTCGTACATGTTGGCGGTGGGACCGCCGATGTCGCTCACCACGCCGCTGAACTTGGGGTCGGCCGCCATGTCGCGGATTTCGGTGAGGATCGACTCGCGGCTGCGCGACTGGATGATCCGCCCTTGGTGCGTCGTGATCGAACAGAACGTGCAGCCCCCAAAGCAGCCGCGCATGATCGTGACCGAATCCTTGATCATCTCGAACGCGGGAATCGGCTCGGTGTAGCTGGGGTGCGGACGCCGCGTATACGGCAGCGTGTAGATGCGGTCCATCGCCTGCTGGCTGATCGGCAGCGGCGGCAGGTTGGCCACCACCGCCTGGCGATCGTGCCACTGCACCAGCCGCTTGGCGTTGTAAGGGTTCGTCTCGTTGTGAATCATCCGGGTCGCTTCGGCAAACTGCTTTTTGTCGTCGCGGACTTGCTCGAAGCTGGGGAGCACCAGCGCGTCTTCCGGCGGCGCTTCGGACGCACCCAGGGCGTAGGCCACGCCGCGCATGTCGCGCAGATCGCGCACCGTTTGCCCTGCTTGCAGCCGCCGCGCCAGATCGACGATGGCGTCTTCCCCCATGCCGAACACCAGCAGATCGGCTTTGCAATCGAGCAGGATCGAGCGGCGGACCTTTTCGCTCCAATAGTCATAGTGCGCGAGCCGCCGCAGAGACGCCTCGACGCCGCCGGCGATCACGGGCACCCCTTTGTACGCCTCGCGTGCCCGCTGGCAATACGCGAGCGTGGCGCGATCGGGGCGCAGGCCGATTCGGCCGCCGGGGGAATAGGCGTCGCTATTGCGCACCTTCCGGTTGGCGGTGTAGTGGTTGATCATCGAGTCCATGTTGCCGGCGCTGATGGCGTAGAACAGCCGCGGCTGGCCAAAGCGGCGCCAGTCGTCGCAGGTGCGCCAGTCGGGCTGGCTGACAATGCCCACGCGGAATCCGGCCGCTTCCAGCACGCGCCCCAGGATCGCCATCGCGAAGCTGGGGTGATCGATATACGCGTCGCCGGTGACGAACACTACGTCGACTGCGTCCCAGCCGCGGCGGCGCATGTCGTCGGCCGACATCGGCAGCGGCTCGGCGGCGCGCGCAGGGCCGTTGTGGATGATCGGCAGCATCCCCAGGGCATCGGCCGTTTGGCCGGGGGGATTGTTGAGGATGGGGAGTTGCATAGCCGTGCATTATAGGGGCTGGCGGCCAACTTCGCGAATGGCCGCAGCGGCGTTTCCTGGGTGCTTTCCGCGTAGGCGAGAGTTTGGCAAACTGTGAGTGTTGCAACTATTTTCATGCTCGGAGAGTGCGAAATGCCCACGTTCATCGCAGGCCCCACCAAAATCTCCGCCGCGGGCAACGTGCCGAAGGTGATTCGCGAGTACATCGGCCGAGTCAATTCGCAGACCGCCGAGGTGAGCATTGCCCACATGCAGAGCCCGGCCGGCTGGGTCGAGCCGGGGCAGACACCCGAGTTCGCGGAGTACACCGTGGTGCTCGCCGGCATGTTGCGCGTGGCGACGCCGGATGGCCAGATCGACGTTCGCGCGGGTCAGGCGGTGATCGCGCACCCGGGCGAGTGGGTGCAGTACAGCTCGCCCGAGGAAGGGGGCGCCGAGTACATCGCCGTTTGCCTGCCGGCATTTTCACCGGGGACGGTGCATCGGGATGAGCAGTAGAGTGAGCGGATTGGCGCTAGCCACCGGTCCCACGGTTGGCTCGACACACGGACCGGCGGCTAGCGCCGAACCGCTCACTTCCCGCCGCGCCGCGGAAAATGCACCGCACAAGCCCCGTCGTCGCACGAGTCAACGCGGCCGAACATGTAGCGGTTGTCGGCCACCAGCCGGTACAGCCATGACCAGAGCGGCAGGCTAAACGGAATGTGCAGCAGTGGCGCCAGCCACCACAGCCGCGGCAGACGGCGCGACAGGTAGCGGAAAGCGTCGGCCCCGGGATGCCGCCCGCCGTTGTGGTCGACGACGTACATTTCGCGCATCAAAGCGTCGTGCGACAAGTCGGGATAGAGCCGCGCGACTTCAGGATCGTGCAGAGACAAGTACGCCAGCCGCCCGCCGCCGAACCAGCGGTCGAGCCGCATGATCTGGCCGCTGCAGATCCGGCAATGGCCGTCGAAGATGACCACGTCCGCACCCGGCCGCTCGGCCGGCGTGGGGAGCGCCTTCCAGGCGGGGGCCGTCTTTTCAGGAGTGGTGGTTACGGTAGTCATGGCAATGGGAACGGACAGGGTCGGGTGCCATGGGCAGCCCGTGATTTCGGGTATCGTCAGAGGCCGGCTCGCGGAACTAATCCCGCCCGCGGCTCCTCTATCTAAATATACGCATTTTCGACCACCGCTTAACCGCAGTTTGGCCGTTCCGCGAGACATTGCCCATTTAGCCAGTGAAATTTCCGGAAAAAACGGCGGGACTCCCGGAACTAAGTCTCTTATAATGACGCCAACGGGCCAGGATAGCGGGGCTTCAATCGTGGGCACCTCCGAAACCGCGGCCAGCAACCAAAGGCCAAGACCATGAACAAGCTGCTCGAACAGGTAAGCGTGGCGAAGCGGCGGCTGACGCTGCAGATGTTTTTCGGCTACGCGGGTTGGACGCTGCTGGCCGCGCTGACGCTCGCTGCCGTGGCCGTTGGCGTGCATACTCGCTATCCCACGCGGATGCAGCCGTGGCTGTTCAATGGCATCGCCTTGGGCACGGGCCTGATCGTGGGTTTGCTGGCCTCGGGTCTATGGACCTGGCTACGGCGGCCGTCGGTGATGGCGGCGGCGACCGAACTCGATCGCCGCTTCGGACTCAAGGAGCGCGTCTCCAGCAGCCTGGCGCTCGCGCCTGACGAACACGAATCGCCCGCGGGGCAGGCCCTGGTGGCCGATGCCCTGGCGCGGCTCAGCCGCGTGGAGGTGAGCAATGAGTTTGGCGTGCCGCTGCGGCGTCGCCTGCTGCTGCCGCTCTTGCCCTTGGCCGTGGCGGTGGCGTTGGCCCTGACGATTCCGGCGTATCAATCGGTCGCCAGCGCGGCGGGCGCGGCGCAGTTGGCCCAGCAGCAGCAAGTGCAAAAATCGACCGAAGAGCTGCGCAAAAAGATCGAAGAGCGAAAGAAGCACGCCGCCGAGAAGGGGCTGCAAGACGCCGAGGTGGCGCTCAAAGAATTCGACGATGGCCTGAAGCAGATGGAGAAGAAGGGTTCCGCCGATCGCCAGCAAGGGCTCGTCCAACTCAACACGCTCGCCGACAAACTGGCCGAGAAGCGCAAGAACCTGGAAGGGGCCGAGAAGATCAAGCAGCAGCTTCGCGAAATGAAGGAGACCAAGCAAGGTCCGGGAGACAAGCTGACCAAGGACCTGAAAGCGGGAGACTTCAAGCAGGCCGCCGGCGAGATGGAAAAGCTCCAGCAGCAACTCCAGGACGGCAAGCTCACCGAAGAAAAGAAGCAGCAACTGGCCGACCAGATCGAGCAGATTCAGCAGAAGCTGGCGCAACAGGCCCAGGCCCAGCAGCAGAAGATGGACCAGCTCAAGCAACAGCTCGATCAGGCCCGTCAGCAGGGGAACAATGCCGCCGCGGATCAGATTCAGCAGCAGATCGACCAGCAGGCCCAACAAGCGCAGCAGGCCGAGCAGATGCAGCAACTCGCCCAGCAACTGGGCCAGGCCGCGCAGTCGCTCAAGCAGGGGAACTCAAAGCAGGCCCAGCAGTCGCTGCAGCAGTTGAAGCAAGACCTCTCGCAACTGCAAAAGCAGAACGATCAACTGCAATCGCTCGACCAGTCGCTCAACGACATTCAACTGGCCAAGCAATCGATGACCTGCGACAAATGCGGCGGCAAGGGTTGCGACAAGTGCCACGGCGATGGACATCAAGGGGAGGGCGAACAAGGCCAGCAAGCCGGCCAGCAGGGGAAAGGCCAGGGCGGTCAGCAGGGCCAAGGGGGACAAGGGAAGGACGGGGAAGGGCAGGGTCAGGGGGATCAATGGGCCCAAGATGGCAACGGCCCACAAGAGAACGGCGGTCAAGCCAACAACGGCAAAGGAGGAACAGGGTGGGGTCGCGGCCGTGGGCACAACACCGCGCCGGACGGATCGAAGAACGCCGGCTATTTTGATACCCGCGTGCAGCAGAAAGTAGTCGGCCCCGGCCAGGCGGTCGTCTCGGGCACCGCCGACGGCCCGAACTCCAAAGGCAAGATGCGCGCCGCCATCCAAACCGAATTCGAAAGCCAAAGCGCCGGCCCCGCCGACCCGCTGACCAACCAGCGGTTGCCGAAGTCGCAGCGGACCCATGTGGAAGAGTACTTTGATTCGCTGCGCAAGGGGGATTGAGGCGGCCGCAGGCTCGGGAGTGAATAGTGTGGGCTTTACAGTTTGGTACCGCTCATCCAATCCGCATTCCGATGCTGACCGAATCGCAATTGAACGCGCCGCCGCCGATCTATGCCAAGGACGAACCTGGCTGAGTTGTGAGCCCGTGTTCTTCTTCGCCGATTCTGGAGACGGCCGTATCGTCGGCGGCAGCAAACCGAATTTCACTCCTCATGCTGAAGAAATCAAGTCCGCAGACGCAACGGGACTTCCAGACGGAACCATCCGTGACGCAGTTGACGTGCTCTGCCAGATTTCACGGATTCATGGAGTCGATTGGGAAATCACTCATCAAGAGGGTGGCGACTGGATTGGCCACATTCGTGCTGGGGACGCCGAGAAGGAATTGCTGGATCGCGTTTCTGCCTTTGCGGAAGCCAGCACTCCAAGTCAACGCAAGGCTTCATCGCACATTCCGCCGCTGCTCAAATGCTTAATGGGCAGAAACACAAGGAAGTTGAAAAAGCTGCTAGAGAACGGCGAAAACCCAAATGAAGATGCATACGTCGAAACGGCATTGTCCGTGGGAAATATCGAGGCGGCGGAATTGTTGTTGGATTTTGGAGCCAAGCCCCGCATCGCGCAGGGGCTTTCCACATTGACTTATGTCGCTCCGCTACGCGCCGTGGCGCTGATGTCCAGGCTGATTGACATGGGACAAGATATTAATGGCGGGGCGTCTTCATCGACACCGCTAGTTCATGCGGCGGGTTACGGAGACTTGGAATCCGTCGAGTTCTTGGTTTCCCGCGGGGCAGCCATCGACCGACCGGCGAATGGCGGCATTACCCCTTTAATGTCTGCCGCGTTTTGGGGGCATGCGTCCGTTGTCCGAGTTCTGCTGGAACGTGGCGCAACCCCAACTCTAAGGGACGAGTCGGGACGCTCCGCTGCGGACTATGCGGCACTGCCATGGTCGGCGATGCGAGACGGTGTCATCAATACATTGATGATGGGCAGCAACGCAAATATTTCGGAGAAAAATCAGGTTGCTGCGATGTTCGATTCGTCTATAGCGTCAAATAGTGGCGCAAATTTGACCGACCAAACATAAACAGATGAAACCGACCGTCTTGCGAGCCAATAAATTGTCGCTGGCGATCAATGCCAGGATCAACTAGGCAATGGCGAGATGGCACCCGAAATCAATTGGCCGCTATCGGACACAATTGGAGATCGTGACACTGCCGCCCCGTTTTTCGAAGTTGCCGCATCCGGCGAGGCCAGTGGCTCCGCTCCGCTGACAAGTATCGGGGCGGCGCTCCACTCTTCAGCGCCCATCATGCGGGCGATTCGCTGCAGCACGCCGAGAATCTCGGCTTGTTGAGCGGCGTCAAGCTGGCCCAATTCGTTGCGAAATCGGTCTTGAAGCAGGGACGGCGCGGTTTCCACTAGGTTGATCCCGGCCTGCGTGATGCTGACAAACACGCTGCGCCGATCTTGCTCCTTGCGGCAACGATGGATGAAGCCGTGCTGCACCAGCCGGTCGAGGATACCGGTCATCGTGGCCTGGCTCAACTTGACGCGGGTCGCCAACTCGCCCACCCGGCATTCCGCCACTTGGGCCAATTCCCGCAGCGTGATGAGTTGGGGCGTGGTTACGCCATGCTCCTGGAGTAGCTTATTGGAGTTCCAATCGATGGCTCGCGTAATTCTCCGCAATTCCGTGACAATCTTCACATCCAGTTCTGACGTGTGCATCGCGCCATCGCTCCCGTACGCCCCGGGGCTGGAGATAACGATTGAATTGTAGGTCAAATTATCGCACTCAAAACATTCCGCCCCGGAATATTTCGCGTGCTATGGTTTTATCAGATTCGGAAACTTCACCAAACCTGTTACGAGGGCATAACCATGAGTCATTGCTGGAATGGCGTGCGCCGTTTTCTGATTGCGGAAGACGGCCCCACCGCCGTTGAATATGCGGTGATGTTGGCGCTGATCGTCGTCGTTTGCCTGTCGGCGGTTACCACGCTAGGCACCAAAGCGAAGACGACGTTTACCAATGTCGCCGCCTCAATTAAGTAATTAGCAGCGCAGTGGTCGCCGCAATATCCCGCAGCGAGGATCAATGGTGGCGCTGCTTGCGATGATCTCTCACTGCACATTCGATGAGCCTGGCTGAGCATCGATCGTGGTGCGCACCGCGAGTCGGGGCAGGGCGTCGCCTCGTCGTCCCCAGCCGCTATTTGCTGGCGCACGGGACGCCTTATGCCCGGGCCCAGCGGGCCGGCGGCTTCGGCGTTGGTGATCACCATCGCCTTGTCGATCAACAGGCACTCCGCGCCGATCGTGCAGACAAAAATCCCGATCGCCAGAAACATGGCACGCCACATCGTTCGATCCTTGGGTTCGTTAACCGGGCGCTGCAACTTTTCGCTTTGCGCAAACCTTGAGTCTGCTCTATCTATCGGCGCGGGCAACGCAAGCTCTGCAATCCAGCGGCGACTCTGCCGGCTGCGTGGAGGTGGCAAAGGGGACGATATTGCCCGATTCGTTCAGGTTGCGACGCCAAACCGGATCGTAGCGAGGGGCTGTGAAGCCCCGTGAACGGGGCTAAACGACGAAGAGTTATTATTTTCCCATAACCCGGCGTAAACGCCGGGCCTAAAATAAGGGCCGATCGCGGCGGCCCGCAGGTGCATTCGTCGCAAACCAATGTTTCCCACACATTGGCAGCCCCGAAACGGTCGCCCCCCACCCCGCCCCACTAATTCCAGGGGTATCCGTGAAGGACTTGCCGATAATGCGGCTCCCCGGCACTGCTTATCTTGTCGAAATCTTCTTCCAGGCTTTCCACAATCAATTCACCCGCTTAAACCAGCCGATGGAGTCAATACAGGCGAACTGTACAGGCATGCTTCACGGGCAGGCTTCACAGTATCGCTGCAAGGGGCCGAGTTGTTTGCCTGATCCGCAGACCCTATAATTCGACTGGATTAATTTTGTCCATCGGGGGGAGTACGGGAGCTTGTCGGAGCGACCGAAAATCTTGCTGGTGTGCGACAACCGCACCGAAGACTCGCAAGTCAGTTCCTTTCTGCGAGATCGGTTCGATGTAGTAGAGGTGCGCAGTCCGCTCAGGGCATTGGCCCACCTGACGCGTGGCGGCTATGCCGGCACGTACGTCATGTCGCAGCATCTGGCGGACGCAGCCCAGTTGGCCCGCCTGCTGCAGAACGAGCGGATCCTGGAGAGCATGCCTGACGGGGTCGTGCTGCTCGACGCCGACAACAAGATCATCTGGCACAACGAGCGAATCCGCAGTTGGTGCGGCCGCGAGCAGATCGTCGGCGAGAACTTCTACAGCGTCCTCTCCAGCCCTGAGATCCTGGGCCCCGACTTTTGTCCCTTCCACACCGCGCTCTCCACGGGCGAGCCCAGCAGCAGCACGTTGCGGGCCGGGGACAATCGTTATTTTCAGATTCACGCGGCGCCGGTGTTCGAGGGTTCGAAAGACGAACCGCAGCATCTGATTGTCACGATCCGCGATGTGACTTCCGAGATGCTCCAGCAGCAGAAGCTGGCCGCCATCCACAAGGCGGGCATGGAACTCTCCGACCTGAAGCCGGACGAGTTGCTGCATATGTCGATTGCCGAGCGCGTCGATCTGCTCAAGTCGAACGTGCTGCACTACACGCAAGACCTGCTGCACTTTGACGTCGTGGAGATTCGCTTGCTGGATTCCGCCACCGGCCGGCTCGATCCGCTGCTGGCGGTGGGCATGGAGCCGGCAGCCGCGCAGCGCGATCTGTACGCCCTGGCGCAGAACAACGGCGTGACTGGCTTCGTTGCCGCCACCGGCAAAAGCTACTTGTGCGAAGACACCACGGAAGACCCGCTGTATCTCTCCGGAGCCAAGGACGCCAAGAGTTCGCTCACCGTGCCGCTGATCCTGCACGACGAGGTGATCGGCACGTTCAACGTGGAAAGCCCCGAGCCGAGGGCATTCCAGGAAAGCGACCTCCAGTTCCTGGAGATATTCAGCCGCGACGTGGCCGTGGCGCTCAACACGCTGGAGTTGTTGGTCGCGGAAAAAGCCACGACTGCGGCGGCCAGCGTCGAGGCGATTCACACGGCCGTGGCCCTGCCGATCGATGATATTCTCAACGACGCCGTCAACGTGATGGAGCATTACATCGGCCACGGCCCCGAGGTGGTCGAGCGCCTGGAGCGGATCCTGCGGAACGCCCGCGATATCAAGCAGGTGATCCAGAAGGTGGGCCAGAAGATGACTCCCGGCGAGGCGTCTCCGCAGTCGGCCCAGATGGAGAACCGTTCGTCGTTGTTTGGGCGCCGCATCTTGGTGACCGACGCCGACGAGTCGGTCCGCAGCGCGGCCCACGCCCTGTTGGAGCGATATGGCTGCGTGGTGGAAACCGCGCACGACGGCCGCGAGACGGTCTTTATGGTCCGCAACATCAGCGCCCTGGGCCGCTACGACGTGGTGATCGCCGATATTCGGCTGCCCGACATGAACGGCTATGAGCTGATGCAGAAGCTCTCCATCTGCCAGGACGCCCCGCCGCTGGTCTTGATGACCGGTTTTGGCTACGATCCGGGGCATTCCATCGTCAAGGCGCGGCAGGCCGGCTTGAAGGAAGTGCTCTACAAGCCGTTCCGCCTCGACCAGTTGCTGCAAACGGTGGAACGCGTCATCCTGGACCACGCCGACGCGCCGACCAAAAGCGCGTAACGGCGCAATCGGGTGGCGTATACTGGCGGCAGAGTGCAGCGATGCCCCAGTGCCGAACTCCCCTCCCTTTCAGGAAGGGGCTGGGGGAGGGTAACGCGTTGCCTCGCTCCGTGATTACGATTCAGTGGAATGTCGGGTGTGTGAGGCTTCGCCAAAGCTCAGCCACAGGCACCTTTGCTTTACCCCGTTTTGCCGTCGCCCTGTGCCGACCCGTTCGACTCACCGACTTGCCCCCTGACTCATGCTCGACGCCCCGCTACTCTGCCTGGCTTTCGTAGGGCATCTGACGCTGTGGGTGGCCCTGTACAACCAACTCCACGGCCGGGCGATTCCGTGGTGGCTGGTCCATAAGACCAACTTGCCGGTCTTTCTGTTCGTCGGCGGATTGCCGATTTATGTGGGCTGGTGGTACATGGTGCGAGGGGGCCATGTGCTCGCCGCCTTTGATCATGGCGCGAGCTTCCCGGCTGTGTATCTGGCCTGCTGCGTGATGTCCGGAGCGTTTTACATTATTTTTTGGCTTGTCCACCTAGGCCGCCCGCCGCTGGGAACGCAGCTCTCCAATCACACGACTCACCTGAATCTATTGGCCGAATTGGGCCCACGCTATGACGGCCCGCGCTGGACGACGATGCTCGCCCGGCTGCCGGGCAATCAGATCCTTGAGCTATCCGTACACGAGAAGGAGATCGAGATCCCCCGGCTGCCGCCCGAGCTGGACGGACTGTCGATCGCGCATCTTTCCGACTTGCACTTCACCGGCCGCGTGGGCAAGGCGTGGTTCGAGGAGGTGGTGCGCCGCGTGGACGCGATGCAACCCGATTTGATTGCAGTGACCGGCGACCTGATCGATCGCGAGCACACGTTTCCGTGGATCGCCGACACGCTGGGCCAATTGAAAGCCCGCTACGGCGTCTATTTTGTGCTGGGCAATCACGACCTGCGCGTCGATTCCCGGCAGGTTCGCAAGCTGGTTGAGGGCTGCGGATTGGTCGACCTTGGAAGCCGCTGGCTGGTGCGGGAAATTCGCGGGCAGCAAGTTGTGCTGGCCGGCAACGAGTTACCCTGGTTTTCGCCTGCCGCCGACTTGTCCGCCGCGCCGCCGCGCCAAGCCGACAGCGGCCCATTGCGGATTGTGCTCTCGCACAGCCCCGATCAATTGCACTGGGCCCGCCGAAACGACGTCGATCTGATCATGGCGGGGCATACGCACGGCGGCCAGTTCCGGCTTCCAGTGATCGGCGCGACGGTCACGTCGAGCCTGATCGGCTCGCGCTTTGCCGCCGGCACGTATTATGTGGCCCCCACCGTGATGCACGTTAGCCGCGGACTCTCCGGCACGATCATGTTCCGGATCAATTGCCCTCCGGAATTGACACGGCTGGTGCTGCGCTGCCCGCGCGCCGAAGCGTAGCACAGGTGCAAGCACCTGCGCTACGGCTTATCCCACCTGCCGCCACTCGCCCGAGCGGGCACTATCCAGCACCGCGTCGCACACCTTCTGCGTTTCCAGCGCGTCGCGGAAGGTGGGGCCAGCCGGCTTTTTCTTCGCCAAGCCGTCCAGGAAGTCAGCCACCTGGTGGACGAAGCTGTGCTCGTAGCCGATCGCCAGACCGGGCACCCACCAGTGCTTCATGTACGGCTGGTCGCCGTCGCTCACGTGGATCGACCGCCAGCCGCGCACAATGCTGTCGTCGCCGTAGTCGAAAAAGCTCAGCCGGTGCAGATCGTGCAAGTCCCACGCGAGCGATGCTTTCTCGCCGTTGATCTCGAGCGTATAAAGCGCCTTGTGCCCGCGGGCATAGCGGGTCGATTCAAACGTGGCCAGCGAACCGTTGGCAAATCGCCCCAGGAACGCGCAGGCGTCGTCGATCCCTACTTTCTCGACTTTGCCGGTGAGGTTGTGCTTGCGCTCCTTGATGAAGGTTTCCGTCATGGCGGTAACGGATTTGATCGGGCCGTTGAGCCATAGCGCCGTATCGATGCAGTGAGCCAACAAGTCGCCTGTCACGCCGCTGCCAGCGGCCGCCGCGTCGAGCCGCCACAAGGCCTGGCCCCCTTGCGGCAGATCGGCCGAGATCGTCCAGTCCTGCAGGAATACGGCGCGGTAATGGAAGATGCGTCCCAGGCGGCCTTCGTCGATCAACTGCTTGGCCAGCGACACGGCGGGCACGCGTCGGTAGTTGTACCACACGATGTTCGGCACGCCCGCGTTCTCGACCGCCTGGCACATCTCCTCCCCTTCGGCCGTGTTCATCGACAGCGGCTTTTCGCAGAGGATCATCTTGCCCGCGGCCGCGGCCGCCAGAGCAATTTCCTTGTGCAGGTTGTTCGGCGTGCAGATGTCCACGGCGTCGATATCAGGCCGCGCGACCAGCTTCTTCCAGTCGGTCTCGACCGACGCATAGCCCCAGGTATCGGCAAACGCCTGGGCCTTCTCCTTGTCGCGGGCACAAACCGCCTGCAGCACGGGCCGGTACTCCAGGTCGAAGAAGTTGTTTACCTTGCGATAAGCATTCGAATGGGCCCGGCCCATAAAGCCGTAGCCAACCAGGCCGATGCGGAGGGGAGTGGGCATGGGGAGACGCTCCAGTCGGATTAAATGAGGAATGACGAATTAAGTAGGGTACGCAAATCGCACCAAATTGCAATGGTACGCGGCGCGCGCCCTACGCGGAGAGTTGCGGATCTTCGGCGATGTTCGACTCGGAGTGATTTTCCAGTGCCCTCTGCTCCTCGCCCAGAATCCGCTGGCACAAGGCGTCGGCCGACTCGCCCGAATGCCTGCAGGTCGTATCCACCGTCAGCACAAACTCTACGTTCATCGGCTTGGCCGAAAAACGTTGCGTGCTGACCCGATACCGCTTGTATTGTCGGGTGACGACCGACGTCTGCCCGCGGGCGAGGCAGTGCTCCACGAGCCGCGGAAGCGGCACCAGGCCATCGGTGCTGTAGCTGACGAGTATATAGTGAGCTTCGATCCGGCCCAGCAACGCGGCCACCGCCGCCTCCGCCTCCTGCCGGTAGTTAAACGGGCTGCGGCGCAGCGTGCGCCAGTCTTCGCGGATCGCCGCCTTGGTGCGGCCGTCGATCGAGGGTGACAGCGGCGGCTTGTCCCATAGGGCCACGCTGTTGAGCACATGATAGTTCGAGCCATACGGATGCTGGTTGTACGGCGGATCGAGATAAACAATCTCCGGCGGCCGGCCAGCGACGGAAAAATCGCGCCCCAGCGAACCTGCTAGCTCGACGGCGTCCGACCGCAGTGCAATGTTGTTTTGCCCATTGTCGTAAAATACCGCCGGCCGGAGCGTCAGCGTGCTGAGAATCCGATACAGGGCGGTGCCCGTCTGCCCTCCCCAGCCGTTGTGAAAACCCTTGAACAGGCCGCTGGTGTTACTGGTGTAGCAGGCCTGATACAACAGCGGCGCGAGCAGGGCGGCCCGCTCGGCCGCGTCGATCATCCCACCGTCCTGCCACTCGGCAATCTGGTGCCGGATCGCGTCCAGCCGCAGGCCGTTAGCCCGCGTGTAGAACATCCGATCGACCGCGATGTCGAACGCCGCATCGTCGCGAGGGCAAAGGTGCCGCGTGAACCAATCCTCGCGCGGCGGCAGGGAGTTGAGCGTCTCAATCGCCGGGGCATAGCCCCCCAGCCGCGCGAACTTCGGCGGGGCATTACAGCCGATGT